>DBVS01000081.1:6513-9400 GCA_002308235.1 Lachnospiraceae bacterium UBA1258 | reverse complement strand
GTTGCGTACATGGAGAATGCCAACGCGTGGCAGATCTTCTGGCAGATCAAGATCAGATATCTGTCTCCCACGATCCTGTTTGTTACCATCCTTTCTCTGATCAATTCCTTTAAGGTATTCAGAGAGATTTACCTGTTGACCAGCGACCATCCTTACGGGCCGCTGTATATGCTGCAGCACTTCATGAACAACATGTTTAAGTCCCTGGACTATCAGAAACTTTCGTCGGCGGCCATAATCATGTCTCTTGTCATGGTGCTTATCATAGGGGCGCTGTTCCTTGCCGAGAACCGCTTCGGAAAGGATGTGGAAGAATGAAGAAAACCCATAAGACCATATCCCGAAGAAAGCGCAAGCAGCTTATTCAGGTCTGCATAATCACCTTTTTTGCGGTGATCTTTGCGGCAATCTTTTTAACACCCATTATACTTACCATTTCCAATTCTTTTATGGCTCAGAGCGAGATAAACGCCAATTACGGCGCAATCTTCTCAAAGAGTGAAAAGGGCGGAAAGATCTTCATATCCGAGCTCGTGAACTTAAAGTTCATTCCGGACATGATCTCCTTTAACCAGTACATAACCGTGCTGTTAAAGAGCCCCGCCTACCTTATCAAGTTTTGGAATTCCGTGATCCTCGTTCTTCCGATTCTGTTTTTCCAGCTGGCGGTAGCGGTTTTTGCTTCCTACGGGTTTACACGGACCAAGGGTAAGATAAAAGAGATCATTTTCTTTTTGTACATAATACTTATGCTGATGCCGTACCAGGTTACGTTGGTTCCCAACTACATGGTTTCAACCTGGCTGCATCTTATTAATACAAACTGGGCGATATGGCTTCCCGGTATTGCATCTCCCTTTGCGGTTTACCTGCTTACGAAGTTTATGCGCCGTGTTCCTTCTTCGTTTATCGAAGCCGCACAGATCGACGGTGCGGGAGAGTGGCAGATTTTCTCGAAGATTTGCTTCCCTCTCTGCAAGAGTTGCCTCTATTCCGTAGCGATCCTGGTATTCATCGACTACTGGAACATGGTTGAGCAGCCATTGATCCTGCTTTCCAATGAAGAAATGCACCCCCTTTCCGTTTTTCTTTCGCAGATCAACAAGAACGAAACGGGTCTGGCTTTTGCAATAGCAACGATTTATATGGTTCCCGGTCTTCTGGTATTTTTGTACGGAGAGGATTACCTGGTGGAAGGTATCATGTACCAGGGCGGTGTAAAGGGATAATCACGGGATTTTATTCAGTGTTTGATTTTAAAGGAGTTTGACATGGACGAGAAAAAGAAACGCAAAGATTGGATCAAGAACATCGCTATCGTATTTCTTGCGGTATTGCTGATTTTAACCTTCTGCTCGAATACGATAATGAACTACTCACTTCCAAAGGTTGCGGCTCAGTATCCGAGTTCGGGTTCAATCACAAAAAGAGTCAGGGGAACAGGTTATGTTGAAGCTGAGGACCCTTATAAAGTAGTCTTCAAGCAGTCCAGGAAGGTTTCGAGCGTTGTTGCCCATGTCGGTGATGAGGTTCAAAAAGGGGATGTGCTTTATCTTCTTGAAGAGGGCGAAAGCGAAACCTTAAAGGAATTGAGAAAAAAATACGAGACCTATGTTCTGACGCATACGGTTTCCGATGCTTTTTCAAAGGGAAACTTTGATGCGGACGATTTCGAGGCCAATCTTGCCAAGCTTGAAGAAGCAAGAAAAAAAGTTTCAAACCTTGAAAAAGCACTTGAGAATTTAACTACGGCGAAGGACAGATTCGAACACGGAACCGCGTCGGAATTTGCGGAGTATGCCGCACTTGCGGATGCACAGAAGTGGAAAGAAGCATGGACCACGCAGAACGGCATAAACGAAGGCAATCTTTCGGATGCCAAGAGTACATTCGATTATGACTCCAAAAAGCAGGACTACGATAGGGCATTAAATGATTACAACATGGCGAAGGCGGAAGTTGATGCTGCGGTAAAGGCATTGGCGACATATTCTTCCGATGATGCCTCATATGCTACAGCGGTAACAAAGGGTAACGAGGCCCTTGCGGCTTATAAAGACAAGACCAGTGCAAGATCCGCAGAAAGCAAGGCGGACGATGCCAAGACAGCCGCCACAGCCGCAAAAGGTGTTGCGGATACCAATCTTACGAATGCAACGAATGAATATAACGACGCAGTATCCAATGGAGATCCTCAGGATGTCATCGATGCAAAGCTTGCAGCCAAGAATCGTGCGGAGGCAGCTAAAAATGCGGCAACTACACTTGAAACAAAAGCAGACACCCTTAAAACAAAGGCCCATGATCTGATCTCTCCCGAAGACTATCTTCGTGTGGCTGAAAACGGTATAAATTCCTATCAGGCAAACGCAAACACTTCCAAGGCGAAGATTCAGGAGATGGAAGCTGCTGTTGCGGCAGCTCAAAAGGCCATCGACGACAAGCTTGCAAACTATACAAAGCAGATCACGGCAACCGAGAAGAGTCTGACGGAGGCAAAGGAAGAGCTTACAAACTTCTCTTCCGACGTACAGGAGCTTGCTCCCCTTCTTCAGGAAATTGCCGAAGCCGAAAAAGAAGAAACCATTACCGAGATCACTGCTCCCGTTTCCGGAACAGTGGTATCTCTCAGCAATTCTGCGGGCGAAACCATTGAGACCGGCGCGGAAGTCGCTACGATACAGGTGGCGGGAAAGGGCTTCAGCATGACCCTTACCGTTCCCAACGAGCAGGCTATGCTTGTTAATGTGGGAGACGAGGCGGAAATCACCAACTCCTGGTGGTACGTCAACGCCCACGCAAGAGTATCCTCGATTCGCTCCAACCCTTCGAATCCTTCCAAGGAAAAGATCATCAGCTTCCAGGTTGAAGGAGATGTATCCGCAGG
>DBVS01000081.1:2874-6397 GCA_002308235.1 Lachnospiraceae bacterium UBA1258 | reverse complement strand
CTTGCGGAAGACGATACCAGAACCGCCATCAGCGGTGAAATGGAAGGCTGGGAGTACGTGATCACCACAGCTTCACAGCCCATTGAAGATGGTCAGCAGGTTCGTTTAAAGGAATAATTTCATGAATTATTTAAGATCTGTATTCGGAAAAACACAGATAAAGCTTGCGATTATCGGCGCGGCATCGCTTCTTCTTGCTTTTATCGTTACTTTGATCGGGAAGCATGTTGTGAAGGGTCTTTATGCAGAAAATCTTGCAAAAAGATGGAGCAAAGACAATGATTTTTCACAGATAAGCTGCTTTTTCTCCGAAATGTCGGGTTTTTCCGGAGACAATATAAAAGAACTTGAATTTAATATCGCAGATCAGTTGAAAAAGGATTCCCTTACAGCAAAGAACGAGGACGCGCGACTTTGGATCTATGCGTATTCCGCCAACGGAAGCGCCGTTGTTTCTACGGAGCGTGAGACGGAAGAGTTTAAAGCAGTGGGTGTGGGAGGAGATTTCTTCCTCTTTCATCCCTTAAACCTTGTAGACGGCAACTTTTTCAGTGAATCCACCCTGAATGACGATCGTATAGTTATCGACAGAGATGTTGCCTGGAGGCTTTTCGGTTCCACCGACGTGGTGGGCAGGATCGTTGAAATCAGCGGGCAACGGCACATAATTGTCGGCGTCATCGAGCGTGAGAAGGGCAGGATAAACGATCTTGCGGGAAACAATGTCCCGACCGTTTATATGTCTTATTCTTCGCTTAACAGAAACGGGCAGATCACATACCTGAACATGTATGAAGCTCTGCTTCCCAACCCCGTTGCGGGTTATGCCAAAAAGCTCATCGAGGAAAAGATCCCTGTCGGTGAAGAATCCAGGGAAATTGTGGAAAACACGGGTCGTTTTCATTGGACGAAGTTAATAATGAACGTAAAGAACTTCGGTATCCGCGGAATGAACGGCAAAGCGATCGTTTATCCATACTGGGAGAACATAGCAAGGGGCGTGGAGGATTACCTTACGCCTGTTGCGGTACTGGGATTTTTGCTTTATCTGTTCCCGGCGGTCCTTGTATTGCTTCTTCTTTTCAGATTATGGAAGAAGAGGACCATTCATAAGGACGATATCAAAAAGTTTCTTTCAGACAGGTTTGAAGAATATAAAGAGAAAAGAAGAAAGGTAAAAAACGGTGAAATTTATGAGTAAAGTGAGGAAACTTCTGACTTTGCCGATCGTTGCTTTGTGCATTTTGGCACTTGCCGGCTGCAGTAAAGCAAAGGGTCAGTACAATACAATCGACAAGGACACGATCTACAGGGAAGAGGAATTAAAGCTTACGCTTCCCGAGAATTTTAATGCAAACTACAATACCATGCTCAACGGCAAGCTCTATATGCTTGGTTCTTCCTACAGCGAGAAGGATTATATCCAGACTTCTCAGGTAGTGATCACCGACATAAACACCGGTGAGAGCAAGGCCGTTAAAGTAGGTAAGGAAAACTCTTGGGTCAGCAGGATAGTTCCTTTTGAAGACGGTTCCTTTATAATTTTTTACGAAGATTATACCGTAGACGATACAGACCCCGAAAACCCCATATATAACAGCAGATTTGTTGCCGAGAGATATGATGCTTCCGGTAAATCCGTAAAGCTTGAAGATCTCAATGAAAAGTGCGGGATCACATATGTGAATTCCCTGGCTGTAGTTCCGAACGGCTGCATTCTTTTCTCCTATGACAGGATCATTCGTATCGACAACGAATTAAACGTGTTAAAGAAAAAAGAACTTTCGGACAGCGAGAGTAACTTTAACGGCGTCTATAAGCTTAAAGACAGTTCCCTTGTCGTATCAAAGTGGGGAGAAAAGGAGCAGGAGTTTTACAGATTCAATCCCGATACTCTTGAAACAGGCGAAGCCTTAAAGGCCACAGTTAATCTTTCCAATTATTCTGTAATGCAGGGCGCCGGATACGATCTGTATCTTACGGACTCCACACAGGTTCTGGGATATAATTTTGGAGATGCGGAACCCAAGGCTCTTTTCAACTTTGTCAATTCCGATCTTTATGTCAGCTACTTCAATTTTCTGGAGGCGCTGGATGAAAGAACCTTTATCGCGTATTACAGCGATTGGGACGATAAGGGAGTTCATTATCACCTTTGCAAGTACAATAAGGTCAATCCCGAGGATGTGGTCGACAAGGAGATCCTGTCTCTCGGATGTGTATGGCTTGACAACAGTGTAAGACGTTTTGTTGTTGATTTTAACAGGAAGAGTGAAAAGTACAGGATAAGTGTTGTAGATTATTCCGGTTTCAATACAAACGATGATTACAACGCCGGCATGAATAAATTTAATTCGGATGTTGCAAGCGGAAAGGGTCCCGATATCGTGATCTGTTCCGGGAACAACACTATGGAGAATTACGTCAGCAAGGGACTTTTTGCTGACCTCGGAAAGCTTCTCGACAAAGACCCCGATCTGAGCAGGGAGGATATCCTTCCGAATATCCTTGAAGCATGCTCCAAGAACGGAAAGCTTTATCAGATCGTTCCGAACTTTGAGATATTTACGGCAATCGGCAAAAAGTCGGAATTCGGTGACAGGACCGGCTGGACCATGCAGGAAATGCTGGATTACATGAAGACTCTTCCCGAGGGTAAGGTTCTTTATCATGACATGAACAGAGAAGGCTTCCTTACGAATCTTTTCATGGTAAGCGCAGCTGAGTTCATAGATCCCAAGACCGTAACCTGTAACTTTGATTCGGACGAGTTCAAGGCAGTCCTTGAATATATGAAGACGCTTCTTCCCGAGGACAAGTATTATGAGATCCTTTACGGAAACAATGAGGAATTTGACTGGGAAGGCTACGAAAACGAAGTAAGAATGGGCAAAGCATCCCTGATGACCGCATATATCTATGATACATGGGATTACAAGAATTACCTTCGTGTCAGAGTCGGAGAAGATATGGCCTTTATGGGATATCCGAATTCTTCCGGAAAAGGCTCCTGCATTATCCCCAACATGTGTATCGGAGTTTCTTCAAAGTGCAGAAATATTGACGGTGCCTGGGAATTTGTTCGAAAGTACCTTCTTGATGATTATCAGGAGCAGAACAACGGCGGATTTTCTTCAACCGTTAAGGGTTTTGAAAAGACATGCATGCAGCTGAAAGAAAAGCCGTCTTACGAAGACGAAGGCGGAAATATCATTTATTATGATGATACCAGATGGATCGGAGGTAAAGAAGTAACCATCGAACCTCTTACCGATGCAGAAGTGGAAGACTTCAAGAATTTCGTTTACAGTGTAGACAAGCTGGTAGGAAATCTGGATGATGTGACAAGCATCATATTTGAAGAAGCAGCTCCCTTCTTCGAAGGACAGAAGAGCGTTGAAGAAGTCGTTAAGATAATTCAGAGCAGGGCTTCTTTGTTCGTAAGCGAAAAGCAGTAAAAAACAGCAACAATAACCGCGGCGGATGCAGTGTAAAAACCTGCAACCGCCGTTTTTTATTGGGA
>DBVS01000081.1:2631-2796 GCA_002308235.1 Lachnospiraceae bacterium UBA1258 | reverse complement strand
TGTATACAATAAGGGAAAATGAGGGTTATTTCAAGGAGGGACGGTTATGTACTATATAGGTATCGATTTGGGTACTTCTGCAGTAAAACTTCTTTTAATGGATTCCGACGGGAACATTCTTAACGTGGTTTCCAAGGAATATCCTTTATTTTTCCCGCATCCGGG
>DBVS01000081.1:0-2617 GCA_002308235.1 Lachnospiraceae bacterium UBA1258 | reverse complement strand
CAGCATCCCGAGGACTGGTATGAAAAGTCCATGGAAGGCTTAAAGGAACTCACCGCAAAGTTCGATAAGTCCAAGATCGCCGGAATCAGCTTCGGCGGCCAGATGCACGGTCTTGTAATTCTTGATTCAAATGATGCAGTCATCAGACCCGCCATTCTTTGGAACGACGGAAGAACCACCGAAGAATGCGATTATCTCAATAACGTTATCGGCAAAGACAAATTATCCGAATATACCGCAAACATTTCCTTCACGGGCTTTACCGCGCCGAAGGTACTCTGGGTTAAGAACAAAGAACCCGAAAACTTTGCCCGTATTGCCAAGATGATGCTTCCCAAGGACTATCTTGCTTACAGACTCACAGGTGTTCATTGCACGGACGTATCCGATGCTTCGGGCATGCTTCTTTTTGATGTTAAGAACCGTAAGTGGTCCGAGGAAATGTGTGAGATCTGCCATGTGAAAAAAGAATGGCTTGCGAAGATCTATGAAAGCTACGAGAAGGTGGGAACACTTCTTCCTGCAGTTGCAAAGGAACTGGGCTTCCCCGAGAACACCGTTGTTGCTGCAGGTGCCGGAGACAATGCGGCAGCAGCCGTAGGTACCGGAACCGTAGGCGACGGACAGTGTAACGTTTCTCTCGGAACCAGCGGAACCCTTTTCGTTTCTTCCAAGAATTTCGGAGTAGATAAATTCAACGCTCTTCATTCCTTCTGTCANNNCTGATGGGCTGCATGCTCAGCGCTGCATCCTGCAACAAATGGTGGATGGACGATATACTTAAGACCAAGGATTATGGCGGTGAGCAGAAGGGAATCGAGAAGCTTGGCGAGAATCACGTATTCTTCCTGCCTTACCTGATGGGTGAGCGTTCTCCTCACAATGACCCCAACGCCAGAGGTACCTTCATCGGAATGACCATGGATACCACCCGCGAAGAGATGACTCAGGCAGTGCTTGAAGGTGTTGCTTTTGCACTTCGCGATTCTTTCGAGGTTGCAAAGTCCCTCGGAATAAAGATCGACCGCACCAAGATCTGCGGCGGCGGAGCAAAAAGTCCTCTTTGGAAGAAGATGATCGCAAACATCTTTAACGTGAAGGTGGATGTTCCCGTAGCCGAAGAAGGCCCCGCAATGGGCGGCGCCATGCTGGCAGCGGTTGCGGCAGGCGAATTCAAGTCCGTTGAAGAAATCGCCGGTAAGTTCGTTAAGGTCAAAGAAACCGTTGAGCCCGATCCCGAGCTTGCCAAAAAGTACGATGAGAAATATAAACAGTTTAAGGCAATTTATCCTGCTTTGAAGCCTGTTTTCAATATCATTAAATAAGGGAGGCGCTTATGAAAGTTTATTCTGTTAAAGACGCTGAATTCAAAGAGTACGGAAGGATCGTCGACAATGTGGATTTCTCAGGCCTTGTTGAGGCCATGAAGAAAACTCCCGTACCCGAAGGGGTGGTTTACGAGCCGGGTATCAAGGAGCTTGAGAGCCTTCCCGTGGCAAAAGAGATTTCCGATATTGTTTACGGTGAAATGCCCGTGCAGATCGGATACTGCAACGGCCACAACTGCATGCTCAATGCTCTGGAATACCACAGAGATTCCGAGATCAACGTGGCTGCTACCGATGCGATCCTTATGCTGGGTTTGCTCAGAGAGGTTGAAGCGGACCACACCTATGACACTTCCAAGGTTAAGGCGTTCTTTGTACCCGCCGGAACCGCTGTTGAAGTATATGCCACCACTCTTCACTATGCTCCCTGCGGAGTTGACGGTAAGGGATTTCAGGTTTCCATCGTTCTTCCTAAGGGAACCAATCTTCCGCTTAAAGCAAAACATGCGAAAGTAAACGCTGACGGAACCGCTCCCAGTGAAGATGCACTTATCACCGCTGTAAACAAGTGGCTCATCGGACATGCCGAGGGCGGACTGGATGCAGGTTCTTTCCTGGGACTTAAGGGAAAGAATCTGAATATTAATGAATAGCTTATGTGAATGGCACTGTCCACACATCGAATAACAAGGAGGAGAAAAAATGTTAAACATTCCCAAAATCAAGTTAGGTATCGTAGCAGTCAGCCGTGACTGTTTCCCCGAGAGCCTTTCCGTTAACAGACGTAAAGCTCTTGTTGATGCCTACAAGAAAAAATACGATGCATCCGACATTTACGAATGCCCCGTTTGTATCGTAGAGAGCGAGATCCACATGGTTCAGGCTCTCGAAGACATCAAGAAAGCAGGTTGTAACGCTCTTTGCGTTTACCTTGGAAACTTCGGTCCCGAAATTTCCGAAACCTTACTTGCCAAGCACTTTGAAGGTCCCAAGATGTTCTGCGCGGCAGCAGAAGAAAGCCAGAATGACCTTCAGGACGGCCGTGGTGATGCTTACTGCGGTATGCTTAACGCAAGCTATAACTTAAAGCTCAGAAGCGTTGGCGCTTACATCCCTGAGTATCCCGTAGGTGATGCAGAGGACTGCGCCGACATGATCCACGACTTTATTCCCGTTGCAAGAGCAATCAAGGGTCTTTCCGAATTGAAGATCATTTCCTTCGGTCCCAGACCTCTTAACTTCCTTGCATGTAACGCTCCCATTCAGCAGCTTTACAACCTTGGTGTTGA
>DBVS01000064.1 GCA_002308235.1 Lachnospiraceae bacterium UBA1258 | reverse complement strand
TTTGAGCAGATCTTCAAGAACTCACTTACCGGTCTTCCCATCGGCGGCGGTAAGGGTGGTTCCGATTTCGACCCCAAGGGCAAGTCGGACCGTGAGGTTATGGCTTTCTGTCAGAGCTTCATCAACGAACTTTACAGACATATCGGCGCTGACACCGACGTTCCCGCAGGTGACATCGGAACCGGCGCAAGAGAGATCGGATATATGTACGGTCAGTACAAGAGACTTAAAGGCCTTTATGAAGGCGTTCTTACCGGTAAGGGCTTAAGCTACGGCGGATCTTTGGCAAGAACCGAAGCTACCGGTTACGGACTTCTTTACATGACCGAGGAAATGCTTAAGTGTAACGGTATTGAACTTAAAGGCAAGACAGTAGCGGTTTCCGGTTCCGGTAACGTTGCAATCTACGCCATTCAAAAGGCTTGGCAGCTTGGCGCTATGCCTGTTACCTGTTCCGATTCCACAGGATGGGTATACGATCCCGAAGGAATTGACGTTGCCCTTCTTAAGGAAGTTAAGGAAGTTAAGCGTGCCCGTCTTACGGAGTATGCTGCCAAGAGACCTTCCGCTCAGTACCATGACAAAGCAACCGAAAAGAACAACCAGTGGGAAGTTAAGGTTGATATCGCGCTTCCCTGCGCAACCCAGAACGAGCTTAACATCGATGACGCAAAGAAACTCGTTGCAAACGGTGTTATCGCCGTATGTGAAGGCGCCAACATGCCTACCACCCTTGAAGCAACCCAGTATCTTCAGGACAATAAGGTTTACTTTGTTCCCGGTAAGGCTGCAAACGCAGGCGGCGTAGCTACCTCCGCACTGGAAATGAGCCAGAACTCCGAGCGTCTTTCCTGGACCTTCGAAGAAGTTGACGCAAAGCTTCACGATATCATGGTAAACATTTTCCACAACCTTGATGATGCGTCCAAGAAGTACGGCCTTGAAGGCAACTATGTGGCAGGTGCAAACATCGCCGGCTTCCTTAAGGTAGCCGATGCAATGAACGCACAGGGCATTGTATAAGATAAATATCTTCCTCTTAAGATAAAGTTTTAAAGGCGGTTCTTTTGGTTTGATGCCACAAAGAACCGTCTTTTATATTTGTTTGAAGTCGAAAGTTATGATATAATATACTGATTTTATCTATAGGGAACCTTATGAGAGATTATACGGATAACACAGAAATAAAGAGCCCCAAGAAAAGCTTCGGGAACCGGTTGAAAGCAGCCGGTATTTTGTTATGCCTGGTTTCTTTGTTTGTGGGCTGGTATTTTGTTTTTTACAGGGTTGTTCCCGTAGGAGAGAGCTTTACCTATGAACTGGGCGAATCCGTCAGCACCGATGTTAAGGATTACGTCAGAGGTTTCTTTAAGGCCACTTCTTTCTCAAAACTTGATATTTCAAATGTCAAGGAGGATAAGTGCGGCACCTATAAGGCTTACGTAAAACATTTCCCCCATACCTATGAATTTAAGATCAAGATAAAGGACTCAACGGCCCCTGTTGTTTTGCTTTCCGATTCGGAACATATCCTCGAAAGAAAGAAGACCTATACTCCCGAGGACATAGTGGCTTCGGTTATTGATGAGGACAAAGTATCCCTTAAGTTTTTGAACACGAGCACCGACTCCGCCATTCATGTCACAAACGGGGGAGAATCGGTTTCTTTTTCAAACAACGGAAGCAAATCAATCTCCATACAGGCTACCGACAGATCCGGAAATACCTCCACGACGATGTTTAACGTTCTTGTGGACGATGCTCCGATAATCTATACCTATGACACCTTCTACACTGTCTGCGGTGAACCCGTGGAATTTGAATACTGGGCAGATGATTACGTTGACGGGGATCTGACGGAGAAGGTTTCCGTCAAGATGGAAGAGGACTGTTTTGACGTTATCGGAAAGCATAACATTACTTTTTCCGTTACTGATTCCTACGGCCTTACCACAGATCTGGAGGCTTCGGTTTGCGTGCTTGAACCGGAGATCCTGCAGGATCTGGTAAATACCGGAAGGATAAGCGGCTTTGCGCCCAATGTCTGCGGTGTTATCAACCCTTATGATGCAGGTTATGTGGTTGCGGATGATATAGTGAGCGCCAGGGAAGGGCTTATTCCCGCCACCGTCAGGATTTCCTTTGAAACAGCCTATGTCAGGAGCTTCGGAAGCGGATACATCCTTAAGATAACCGATGATGAGATCATTATCGGCACCAACCAGCACGTTGTTTCCGACCAGAAAAAGGTTAACGTCAGCTTTTCAAACGGTGAAAAGGCCGTGGGTAAAGTGGTAGCACGGAAAAAGAAACCGGATATGGCTTTTGTGTCCGTTAAGATCGCGGATATTCCTTCGTATATGCTCAGTTATTTAAAGACTGTACACATAAATCTAAACTATTACAGAACCCTTTCAAATGCTCCCGAATTTGCCGTAGGTATGTATTGTACGGACGGCAGCGGCGAAGAGTGGCTTACCAATTACGGAACTATAGTGAGAAAAACGGGAAAGCTTTCACAGTACTTTGAAAACTTTAACTATCCCGTCACCGAGGTGAGTGTCGATCTGGTACCGGGTGTATCCGGCTCCATGATCTTTGATTCCCACGGTAATTTTGTATGTATGGCAAGCTTTTTCTGGGAGCATGGGATTATAAAGGAAAATTACGGGGTATCTCTTGACGATATCCTTGATTTCTACGAAGAAACCTTCGGAGAGAGACTGGAGTATTATTAGACATGGATGGATTTGACGGAATCAGAATAAACAAATATATAGCTTCCTGCGGCGTATGTTCCAGAAGAGATGCGGATAAGCTTATAGAATCGGGAAAGGTGACCATAAACGGCCGCGTAGCGGTAAACGGAGACAAAGTCGAGGCCGGGGACAGCGTAAAGGTCGGTTCAAAGCTTATAAAACTCAGTGAAGAGAAAACCGTACTGGCATATTATAAGCCGGTGGGAGTCACATGTACCGAAAGGGATGCCCATGCGGAAGTCACCGTTAAAGAGGCCCTTAAATACAGGACCCGCGTTACTTACGCAGGCAGGCTCGATAAGGATTCCGAGGGCCTTCTTATAATGACCGACGACGGAGACCTTATTCAGGAGATGATGAAGGGTGAAAATGCCCACGAAAAAGAATATATCGTTAAGATCAGCAAACCCGTCACCCGGGAATTTGTGGAAAGCATGTCAAAGGGCGTATATTTGAAGGAATTAAACCGTACCACCCGTCCCTGCGAGGTCAAAAGAGTGACCAAGGATTCTTTTTCCATCATCCTTACCCAGGGCATGAACCGTCAGATCCGAAGGATGTGCGAGACCCTTGATACCAAGGTGCTCATGCTTAAAAGAGTGAGGGTTTTGACCGTGACTCTGGGAAATTTAAAGCCCGGAGAATACCGGAAACTTTCGGACGCAGAAGTGGAAGAATTACGGGCTGCCACAGCTCAAAAAAGAACGATAGACCGGGGTTATTATGCAAAAAGAACGCATACGCGAGCTCATAGATAAACTGAATATCGCCAATGAAAGCTATTATGCCAAAGACGAAGAGATCATGTCGAACTTTGAGTACGACGCTCTTTATGACGAGCTTGTCACTTTGGAAAAAGAAACCGGCATCGTTTTTTCGGATTCTCCGACCCAGAGAGTGGGATACGAGGCTGTTGATGCCCTTCCGAAGGTAACTCACGATAAACCCATGCTTTCTTTGTCAAAGACCAAATCCGTGGAGGAACTTGCAGCATGGCTAAAGGACAAAGAAGGACTGTTAAGCTGGAAACTTGACGGCCTTACAGTGGTGCTCACCTATGAGGACGGAGAACTTAAACGTGCCGTGACCCGCGGAAACGGAGAAGTCGGAGAGCTTATCACAGGCAATGCGAAAACCTTTATCAATATACCTTTAAAGATTTCCTTTAAGAAAAAACTGGTGCTTCGGGGGGAAGCGGTCATTTCATATCCCGATTTCGAAGCCGTTAACGAAAAAATCGAAGACGACAACGAAAAATACAAGAACCCGAGAAATCTGTGTTCCGGTTCCGTAAGACAGTTAAACAGTGAGGTTACCGCGCAAAGAAGAGTGCGTCTTATTGCTTTTTCGCTTGTTTCTGCAGAGGATACGGATTTTAAATTCAGATCCGAAGAATTTGAGTTTTTAAAGTCTCTCGGCTTTGAAGTTGTTGAATACACACGGGTTAAGGCAGAAACCATCGCCGATGCCGTCAAGGTATTTGCGGGTAAGATCGCAGGATATGAGATTCCTTCCGATGGTCTGGTACTTGCATACGATGATATTGAATACGGCAGGAGCCTCGGAATGACAGCTAAATTTCCCAGAGACTCCATAGCCTTCAAATGGCAGGACGAAACCGCAGAAACGACGCTTAAATACGTTGAATGGAGCCCTTCGAGAACGGGGCTTATTAATCCTGTGGCCGTATTTGACACGGTGGAACTCGAAGGTACATCCGTGAGCCGCGCCAGCGTTCACAATATTTCCGTTACCGAAGATCTGCAGCTCGGAGTGGGAGACAGGATCCTTGTTTACAAGGCCAATATGATAATTCCGCAGATTGCGGAAAACCTTACAAAGAGCGGCAATCTTGAGATTCCGGATACCTGTCCCTGCTGTGGCGG
>DBVS01000105.1:582-9776 GCA_002308235.1 Lachnospiraceae bacterium UBA1258 | reverse complement strand
CTTACCTGCGGACCAAATTACGGAATTGAAGTCAAAAGCGAGATAAACAAGGGCAGCAGATTTGAGATCCGGCTGCCGTATGTAGAACGGAGTAAATAATTTATGAGTTTGGGACTGATGATCGTTGATGACGAAGAGCTGATCAGACAGGGAATCAGAGCAAGGCTAAACTTTCTCGGATATCAGTTCGACGATATAGTTGAAGCGGACGATGGCGAAACGGCCCTGAAACTTTACGAAAGGGGCAAATATCACATAATCCTCACGGATATAAAGATGACCAGTGTAAGCGGCCTTCAGCTTATCCGCGGCATAAAGGAACAGGACGAGAGTGTCCAGTTCGTTATCATCAGCGGATACGATGATTTCGTTTATGCCGAGGAAGCCATCCGTCTGGGGGTTACGGCATATCTTTTAAAGCCCATCGCCAACGATAAACTTAAAGAGGTCATGGATAAGGTCCTCGGAAATATAGCAAAGGTCCGTCAGGCGCAGTCTAACGATGTTAAAGCCATCGCATCCAACAGGGAGAACGCGGAATTAAAGTTTGAACAGCGTATCAACGAGCTTTTGAACGCGGAAAAAGAAAGCGATGCGAAGTCTATCATTGCTTCCTCCGAGAGCCTGGCAAAGCTTCGTTCCGACGATTGGCTTTACTGTGTGGGCATAATCAGTATCGACATGGAGAGCTACCGCGAGAAGAACATGGAGTTCGCGGACGTTAATCTTATAAGATTCGTTATCAAGAACATTACCGGCGAGGTTTCCGAAAATCAGTGCCTCATCGCCAACAACCTTTCCGACAACAAGCAGCTCTACATCATCTTCTTCGGAACCGATAAGGTTGCAATCAGATTAAGAAGTGAGCAGCTTTTTGAGAAACTTCAGTCCTGCCTTTGGAAGTATGCGGGCATGGGCGTCACCATCGGCGTAAGTTCCGTAAGCGAGCAGCTTTTTGCCGATCGTTTGCAGGAAGCAAAGGAAGCGTTCTTACAGAGAATCATCCACGGAAACGGCAATCTGTTTTATTACGACGATATACCCGTGCTTGGTGCGGAGGAATTCCCCGCGTCCGAGCTCACGCTGCTTAAACGCTACACCCAGGCCCATGACATCGGAAACGTGGAGGCCATTATTAACAGCATGCTTTCCGACGAGAAGGTGCTTAAGAATAACGTAAATTACATCGGAGTCGTTTGGATCCAGGTTTTGAGTATCCTGCTTCATTCCCTGAGCATTTCCGACAATGACGGCGCAAGAAAGATCGAGCACGAGATGTACAACTTCTCAAGGATCATCAAGACCGGCGACCTTGCAGAGATAAGAAAGCGCTTTTCCGAAGTCGTGCTTGATGCCATGAAGGGCGAGATTTCCCCCGAATCGGACTCCGACAGCAAGATCATCCTTGCGCAGAAATACATCGAAGAGCATTACAACGAGGACATTTCCGTGAGTGACCTCGCTGAGAAATTCTACATGAGTCCCAACTATTTTTCCACGGTATTCAAGAAGCAGACAGGCGAATCAACCATATCCTACATGAACAGGATACGTCTGGAGCGCGCCAAGAAAGAACTTGAAGAAACCGACAGGAGCATAGCCGAGATAGCCGAGCTCATCGGATTCAATGACAGCCACTATTTCTTTAAGCTGTTCAAAAAAGACACGGGAATCACACCGCTTCAGTACAGGAGAAACAAACAGTGATCATAGTATCGTTTAACGTAAGAAGAGAATTTGAGGATGACGGTGAAAACCGTTTCGAAAAAAGAAAGGACCACATAAAGGCCACCATCGAAAAGAGGCGCCCGGATATCATGGGTTTTCAGGAGGTGCTTCCGGAGGCCCTTGCCTGGTTTAAGAAAACCCTTAAGGATTACACGGTGGTAGGCACCGGCCGGGACGAAGATCTGGGAGATGAAGCCACCGCCATAGCCTTTAACAGAGATAAATACGACCTTGTCAGCATGGATACCTTCTGGCTGTCTCCGGAACCCTGCAAGCCCGGTTCCAGATACGAAGACCAAAGCGACTGCCCCAGAACCTGCACCATGGTTCTTTTAAACGAAAGAGCGACCGGAAAAGTCTTCAGAGTTTACAACACTCACCTGGATCACATCGGCCCCGCGGCAAGACTTCACGGAGCAGAGCAGATAGTTAAAAGGTTTTCGGAAGAAAAGCTCTTTCCCGATGCACCCCTTCTTGTTATGGGGGACTTTAACGCATTCCCTTCCGATTCCGAAGTCAGATTCTTTTCCGAAAAAGCAGGGCTTAGGGATCTTACCGCGGAGATCGAAGGAACCTTCCACGATTTCGGAAATCTTGAAACTCCCGAAAAGATTGATTACATCTTTGCTTCAAAGCAGTGGGTTTCAACCGCCGTGGGCATTTGGGACGACATGGACGGAGAACGCTTTGTTTCCGACCATTTTCCGGTATTCGTAGAAATGTACCATAAATAACGTAAAAATTACCATTGTCCTCTCTCTTTCTTTTTCTTATAGTTGGTATCAGAAGAAGTACCGTCTTAAGATGAGGAGAGAGAACAAGTGAGTAAACGAAATCCTTCCGTCGCGTATATCCAAAAGAAGCCTTTGGGCAAACGACTTTTAAAATTCTGGCCCCTGTATGTTATGCTGGTGCCCTGTATCATCTATTACATCCTGTTTTGCTATATCCCCATGGGCGGAATAGTGCTGGCCTTTAAGGATTACTCTTTCAAGAAGGGTATCTACGGCAGCGACTGGGTAGGTTTTCGATATTTCAAGACCTTCTTTACAAGCTACGACTGCGGGCGTCTTTTAAGAAACACCCTTACGGTCGGACTGATCAAATGTATCCTTGAATTTCCTTTCGCCATCATTCTTGCTTTGATGCTTAACGAGATCAAGAGTTACAGATTCAAAAAGATCTCACAGACAATAACTTATCTTCCTCACTTCCTTTCTTCGGTTATCATCATCACCATGATGCAGAGAATCCTGGCACCGAATAACGGCGTTTTAAACCAGGTAATCTCGGCCATGGGCGGAGACGGAAGCACCTTCTTTTTGATGAAAGCCAAGTACTTCTACCAGATTCTGTTCGGAATGGACATCTGGAAGAACATAGGCTGGGATTCTATCATGTACCTTGCCGCCATCGCCGGCATAGACCCTACTCTTTATGAGGCCGCCGAGATTGACGGCTGCAACAGACTCAAACGAATGAGATATATCACCATCCCCGGGATCAGAGGGACCATCGGACTCCTGTTTATCATGGGCGTCGGCGGACTTCTTTCATCCGGCTTCGATCAGATATTCCTGCTGCGTACGCCCGGCAACATGTCCGTTGCGGATACCCTTGATACCTTCGTCGTAAGAGTCGGACTTCAGAACGGTCAGTTCGGATACGCAACATCCATCGGACTTATCCAGGGTATTGTAGGTTTGATACTGGTGGTATCGGCCAACAAGATATGTAAGAGAATGACAGAGGTCAGCCTCTGGTAAAATATTCTAAACCAATCAAGGAGGAAAATTATGAAAAGCACAGTTTTCAAGAAAGCAATTGCACTCGTAGCAGCTATGACGCTTACAATGGGCGCACTTGCAGGATGCGGTAGAGGCGGTTCATCAGGCAGCTCAGCCAGCACACCCGCATCAAACGCAACTTCCCAGGGCGGTTCCGCTCAGACATCCACAGACGGCAAGCCCGATACATGGATCGCAGACAGAAAGGTAACGATCCAGGCTTACGTTGACGATATCGGATACGCACTCCCTGAAGATACGGCCAACAACCCCGTATTTCAGGAGATCAAGAAGAGAACAGGTATTGAACTCGAGATCCTCTACACTCCTTCCGATTCAGACTCCAAGACCCTTGCAGCTCAGCTTGCTGCAGGCACCATTCCGGACATGATCGTCTGCTACCTTAACAACTCCGTAAGAAAAGAGTTCCCTATCCTTTACAAGGCAGCTAAAGAAGGCATGTTCGCAGATGTATCCGAATTCATGAAGAACTCCAAGGTTTACAAGAAGTACATGGAGCCTGGATATCTTCCCGACGATACCTACAAGAACATCGTATTCCGTGAGGATTTTGACGGCGTATATCTTATGCACCTTTCAATCGACGCTCAGGACCATTCCACCGAATTCGATCCCAACAAGGACTATGTCGGCGGTCTTATGATCCAAAAGAAGATTGCAGACGCCCTCGGCGTTGACGTTAAGAAGGTTCGTACCCTTGACGACTTCTACAATCTGCTTGTTGCAATCAAGAACGGCGGATTCACAGATGATAACGGCAACCCCGTATATCCTCTCGGACCGAAGTACTGGGGCGGATCTGTTGATACCATCGACAATATCTGCAGACCTATCGACTGGGGTGTAAGCGATGGCTACAACCTTGATGAGAACGGTAAAGTTAAGCACGAGATCGAAACCGAATATGCATGGAAAAAGGTTGAGTTCATGAGAAAACTCCTTGCAGAAGGCCTTATGAACCCCGAGTTCTTCACCATGGACAGCACTCGTTCCGAAGAAGTTTCCAGAAACCACAACTCCGCAATCATGGCTGATTGCCACAACTACGTTGACCTTGTATACGAGACCAACGATTGGGTTCCTCTCGGAATTCTTAACAACATCGCAGGACAGCAGTCCAAGGTTACCAACGGTAAGAGCGGTTACGGTTGCTGGGCAATCTCCGCAGAAGCAAAGAACCCCGAAGAGATCTTCAAACTCTTTGATTACCTTGCATCCGAAGAAGGACAGCTTCTTTGCGAATACGGTGTTGAAGGCTTAAGCTACAACATGGTTGACGGCAAGCCCGTTCTTACTCCCGAAGTTCAGCAGCACCTTGATGCCAGCGATCACGAATGGCTCATCAACAACATCGGCGCAGGTTTCGGCGGCGCAGGATGCGTATTCTTTGACTTCATGATGACCGACGTCGATCCCGAGGTAAGATTCGGCGAATCCAGACCCGGCTCAGGTACCGCTACCGTTTATGAAAATGCGGTTAAGCTTGCAAAGGAATATCCTGTAACCTACGTACTTGTAAAGGGACTTAAGGCTTCCGCATTCCTTAACGCTACCGAAATGGCAGACGTAAAGGCTCAGATGTCCACCCTTAACTACAAGGAGACTCTTGTTCAGGCTACATACGCAGACTCCGAAAAAGAAGCGCGCAAGATCCTTGATTCCTTCAAGAAGCAGCTTGAGTCCGCAGGTCTTGCACAGCTCGAAGAGTATGTTCAGAAAGTTTATGATGCAGACCACGACGCAGTTCAGTTCTACAAATAGGTAATTCATTCGGCGCCGCCCTCTTTAGGAGGGGGCGGCGCTTAAATTAACGGTTTCAGAGGGTTATATGAAGACTTCTCATATCAAATATTCATTATCGGATCGTATCGTCAAGTGGACGATATACACAATTGTAATTCTTATATGCGCGGCTATTTTGCTTCCCTGTTTGAACGTTCTTGCGCTGTCTTTCAACGACGGAGCGGATGCGGCAAAGGGCGGAGTATACTTTTGGCCCAGAATCTTTACCCTCGGAAACTTTAAAGAGGTTTTCAAGGACGGAAAGATAGTAAGCGCATACAGGATTTCGGTTGCAAGAACCGTGTGCGGTACGCTTATAAGCCTTATTGTTACTTCTTTCGCCGCATATTCTTTGAGAGAGAAGAATCTTCCCGGAAGAGCTGTGATAACTATCCTTATCACCTTTACAATGCTTTTCTCCGGAGGACAGATCCCCACTTATATTCAGTACAAGAATCTCGGTATCTTAAATACTTTCTGGGTATACATCCTTCCCGGAACCGTTCATGTTACATACCTTATAATGATGAGAGCCTTCTTTGAATCTCTTCCCGAAAGTCTGGTGGAATCCGCACAGATCGACGGCGCAGGATATTTCAAGATTTACAGGCGGATTATCATTCCGTTAAGTAAGCCCGTTATCGCCGTTGTTTCTCTTTACACGGCGGTTGGTCACTGGAACGACTGGTTTGCGGGTGCCTTCTACATGAATTCCAGTAAGCTCTGGCCGGTTCAGACTGTACTTCAGCAGATGTTACAGCGTGCAATGGCGGCGCAACAGGAGTATACTAATGTATCACAGATAGTTGCGCACAACGCAAGCACCGTTACATCTGATTCGCTTAAGATGGCTGCGGTCGTGATTACCACGGTGCCAATCCTTTGCGTATATCCTTTCATTCAGAAGTATTTCGCTCAGGGTGCCATGCTTGGTGCGGTAAAAGAATAATACGGTTGGTAGAAAATGAAAGACGTTTATATTTGCGGTGATGTGAACATTGATTTGCTTATTCCCAATGTCACCTGTATGCCAAAGGGCGGTACGGAACTTGTTGTGGACAACATGTATACCGCAATCGGCGGGGGTGCGGCGCTTACGGCCCTCGGCCTTGCAAAGCTCGGAATAAGCGTTGATTTTGAAGGGAATATTCACTCGGACATGTATGGCGATTACATACTGTCGGAGTTTAAAAAAGCAGGTGTCGGTATCAAACACCTGCATTTTAGTGAAAAAAATAAAACCGGAATTTCCTTAAGCTTTACGAATAAGGACGATCGCGGCTTTATAACATACAGGGGAACCAACAGTGAGATCGATCTTTCGAGCGTTTCCGTGGAGCATGCCAAGGAATCGAAATTCATGCATGTTACCGGATACTGCGGCGAAAAGCATGATAAATATCTCGATCTTTTAAAGCGGGTTAAAAAAGCCGGCGTCAAGGTTTCCTTCGACCTTGGTTGGGACGATTCGGGACTGTGGTACCGGGGTATCACGGAACTTTTTGAATATATCGACGTTCTTTTTATGAACGAAACGGAAATACTGCATTATTCGGGGTGCGAAACCCTTGATGAAGCAATTGCGCGTTTTAAGCGTGACGATATGATTCTGGCCGTAAAATGCGGTAAAGACGGGTCTGTGGCCTGCAGGGGCGCAGAACTTGTCAAAAGGGGCGGCCTCAGCGTAAAGGCCGTAGATACCACCGGAGCGGGAGATTCCTTTAACGCGGGATTCCTTTGCGGAGTTCTTAACGGTCTTTCCCTTTCCGACTGTCTTATGTACGGAAATATAACAGGGGCCATGAGTGTGACCGCATACGGCGGAAACACAGCATTCCCCGATAAAGATACATTACTTAAAATCTACGAAAAAGAAACGAGAGGAGCAAAGCCATGAAGATCGCTGTTATCGGCGGTGCCGGAGTGAGGACCGTTATTTTCATAAACGGGCTCTTAGACAGATACCGCAAACTCAATATAGACGAGGTTGCTTTGTTCGACATAGACAAAGAAAAACTATCCGTCATCGAAAAACTCTGTAAATATGTGGTTTCCCGCAAGAATGAGGCCCTTAAGGTTTATTCCGCGGGTTCCGCAAGGGAAGCCGTAACGGGTGCCGATTATATCGTAACCACCCTGAGAGTGGGCGGAGATCACTCAAGGACCATGGATGAGGAGATAGCTACAAAATTTGGAGTTATCGGTCAGGAAACCACCGGTGTGGGCGGATTTTCCATGGCAGTCAGGACCATTCCGATCCTTTTTGATTATTGCAGGATGTTTAAGGAGGTTGCTCCCAACGCCTGGATATTTAACTTTACGAATCCTTCGGGTCTTGTGACCCAGGCCCTTAAGTTTGAAGGGTACGACCGCGTAATCGGAATCTGCGATGCCCCCAGCAGCATGAAATTCCGTATGGCAAATTATCTGGGAGTGGAAGAAAAGGACCTTTATATCGAACTTTTCGGTCTTAATCATCTGTCCTGGGTAAGAAGCGTTAAAAAGTACGGAAAAGAGATCCTGGAAGATCTGTTAAATAACGATGCGTTCCTTAAGGATGTTCAGGAATTCAAGATGTTCGATCCAAAGCTCCTGCGTTACCTTCACATGCTTCCCAACGAGTATCTTTACTACTACTATCACAGAGAGCAGGCCCTTGACCATATGTTAAAGGCGCCTTCCATGCGCGGAAAGACCATCGAGACCGTGAACAGGGACATGTTTGCGGAACTTAAAGATATGGACATTGACGCAAATCCCAAGGATGCTCTCCAGACTTTCCTTTACTACATGGAAAAGCGCGAGCAGAGTTATATGAGCGTAGAAACCGGTGCAGAGAGCAAGTTTGTTGCCGAAAGGGGTAACCTTGAGGTGCCCGACGGCATGGGCTATGCCGGAGTTATGCTTGATTGCATCGAAGGAATGCAGTCCGATGAACCCAAGACACTGGTTCTTTCCGTATCCAACGGTGATTGCATGAACTGCCTTGCTGCGGGAGATGTGATTGAAGTAACCTGCGAAGTATCAAAGAAAGGAATCATTCCCGTTAAGATCGGTGATGTTCCCGAGCACACAAGAATTCTTATAGAGAATATCAAGTACTACGAGAAGAAGACCATCGAGGCCATCAAGTCCCGTTCACTTGAAAAGGCGGTTGACGCTCTCATGCTTCATCCCCTTATCAATTCCTATTCTCTGGCAAAAAAACTGGTAAAAGCATATGACGAAGCATACGGCGGTTTATTTAAGTAAGATCGATATAAGACAGAAATTCGAAAGGCTCGGGCGGCGCTTTGCTACCGAGGTTTCACCGGATATTTCGGGCGTGACCATGCCCGAAACCTTAGAAGAATGTTTTCTTGCGGGAGAAGCCTTTGCGGTGGGAGCCTACAGTTTTAACAAAGAAGAACTGAAAAAGCCCGCGACTTTCGATGCATTTAAGAAACGGGACGCCCTTTCTTTGTCCGTTTCGGAAAAAGCGGCGGATTTCCCGAAAGACCCTGAAAAAAGAAAGGCCTTTTCCGAAGGGGTCACTTTCGGAAAGTACGTAAATTACGCCCGGACTCTCGGAAATCTCCCCGCCAACCTTTTCAGTACCGACGAAATGGTTGAATATATCAAACATGTATTTGAAGGCTCAAAGGTTGAGGTTTCAATTCTCAGGAACAAAGAACTGAAGAAGCTTTCCGCCAACGGCATCCTTTCGGTAAACGAAGGAAGCGATAAAGAAGCCGCAGTGGCCATCCTCCGGTACAAGGGAGACGAAAGCCTTCCTTTGACGGGACTTGTGGGGAAGGGTGTAATGTTTGACACCGGAGGCCATCACCTTAAGGACATGTCCTCCATGTACGGCATGAAATACGATATGTGCGGCGC
>DBVS01000105.1:246-460 GCA_002308235.1 Lachnospiraceae bacterium UBA1258 | reverse complement strand
CCGACGCCGAAGGCCGTCTGATCCTCTGCGATGCGATCTCCATTGCCGCATCCGAGGGTGCAAAGACCATAATCGACCTTGCCACGCTCACCTATTCCTGCAGGGAGGCACTGGGCGACGAAGTTACGGGCATATTTGCAAACGATGAAGAGGTTTATGGGTGCTTTTTGCAGGCTTCCGAAAGTTCGGGAGAGAAAATCTGGAGGCTTCCTCT
>DBVS01000105.1:0-231 GCA_002308235.1 Lachnospiraceae bacterium UBA1258 | reverse complement strand
GATTATGTACGTAAGAGCAATTTCGCAGATCTGATAAATTACGGCCCCGGGAAAGGTGCGGGTGCAAGTTTTGCGGCCTGCTTCCTGGAAGCCTTTGTACCTAAGGGAGTCAAGTGGCTCCACCTTGATTATGTGGGACCGAGCACCGTTTCGGAATCCACGGAAGAACTGGCCGCAGGCGCCACAGGGGCCATGGCAGGCAGTATATACCGCTATCTGGAGGGATCAGTT
>DBVS01000040.1:6070-7297 GCA_002308235.1 Lachnospiraceae bacterium UBA1258 | reverse complement strand
ACGCCCGATGCGATTATTATTCCGTAGATTCCGTTTACCGCACTTGCCAGAAACTTGATGGCCGAAGGCGGCAGATCCGTATATTCAAGCAGTAAGCCCGATACGTTCATTATGGTACTGAAGTCGGTTCCCGAAAGCTCCGCAGGACTTAACGTAGAAACCAAAAGGTCCGAAGATTCAAGACCCAGAATCACGCCCGAAGTAAGGATAACAGGGAGGAACAGAATACTGCGCGCCACTGCTCTTCCGTGGAACTTCTGGTTCAAAAGGTTCGCCATAAAGAAACTGAAAATGATTACCAGCGGAACCTTTGTAAACATGTCGAGGATCGCTCTTAAAAGCATCCTGTTAAAATCGGGATCGATGGTCAGTGCTCTTATATAGTGTTCAAGGCCGTTCTTTGCGGCGGGAGTAAGTACATATCCGCCTGCCTGAACATCCATGTTTGAAAAACTGTAGCTTATGGACTTTACGATCATCGGAAGGAAGATAAAGAAAAATCCGATAAGGAAAGGAAGGGCAAAGCCCAAGCCCGCCAGCGCCTCTCTTCCGAGAAGCGAAAGTTTCCATTTACCCTGAACTTTTTTGAAATATCCCCTATTTTTCATGTCCGGTCACCACCGCAAAACTCTTGGCATTTACTGTCTGTCCGTTCACACGGGCAGCTTCCTTTGAGTAATTTACCAGGATCTGCGTTCCTTTCTCGTAGGTCACCCGCACTACGTCTTTCGAGATAATTTCATGCTTTACGATGGTCTGTCCGCAAAGGCTTCCGAGAATTTCGTTAACCTTGCGGTAGTCCTCCGTCGCACGGTCGATCCAGCTTTCGTAATTTACCGAATACAGGTAATCGAAATCCGTTTCTTTGACAACGGAATTATCCGAATAGATCCATTTGAAATACAGACCCGCGCCGGACTCGATGCTCTTTAACAAAGAAGTGTTGTAGTCATCGGTCATGTTGAGGCAGTCGCCCGAATAGTCCACGTATCCGTGGAGCACCATCTCATAGAAGGGAACAACCGCGTCTATGATATGGTTTCTGTTTGAATCAAATGGTGCGTTTATAATATCCGAAACATAGGGAAGTGCGTAGGCATTTGCATTGTCGCCCAGGACCTTTCCGGAAAATGCATTGTAAACATCTTCCACCGCCGCCATGTTTAATTTGATGGCGTCCTGTCTGTCGGCATAATTCTCGCTCTGCTGATCGGAGTAAAGGTTGTT
>DBVS01000040.1:5086-5989 GCA_002308235.1 Lachnospiraceae bacterium UBA1258 | reverse complement strand
GGGTCTGATGAGACATATCTTATCGTTTGAATCCACCATACCGTTGGAAAGGTAGTAGGTTGCCTCTTTAACGGAAGATCTGTCAAAGTACTTGGGTGCGCTTCCCAGAAGCGTGTAATCGTCTCCCCAAACATCGTAGTAAACCCGCTGGAACTCTGCGGTAAAGTAAGTATCCACGCCCTTTGCGGCCATGTCGGATACAAACTTCTTTTGATTGGTCCCGCCCTTTGAAAGACCGCCCACGTTGGAGATCTTCGTATATGCGGTTCCGTGAAGGCCGTCGTTTGCCCATCCGGAGTATATGACATTCACATCAGAAAGTCCTGCGGAAAGAAGCCTGTCCGTAATGGTCTCTGCCTGAGAGTAACTGGTAACGGTCTTGACCGCACGGTACTTGATACCGGCGAAGGAAGCATCTCTGTCGATGGCGCCTATATACTCAACATAGAAAGGAAGCACATCCGAAGAAACACGGTTCTTCAAAACTCCGGTATTGATAAGATAATCTCTGTAGCCGTTTGCCATTCCCGAATAATCCGCGTTCTTACCGGAAAGGAAGGAATATCTTAACTTATAGGTTCCGCTAAAGCTCCTCTTTGAATAGAGCTGGAAACTGTTGGAACCCACCATGTCTCCGAGGGAGCACTCGCCGTACTCAAGGAACTGGAAGCCGGCGTAAACGTTGTTGTAATTTGTGATACGCTCCGAAACCGAAGCGTTTATGTCGGCGTAACCGTCACCGTCTTCGATAATGGCAAACCATGCTTTGTTACCGGATTTGATGCCGAAAACAGGTAGCTTTACCGTCACGGACTGGTCAATCTGGGACTGAGTCGTCTGCAGGGTGTTCATGGTCACGTCCTGACCGTAAACCTTTGCCGTATATGCTGTATTGCTCTTGTT
>DBVS01000040.1:3538-4949 GCA_002308235.1 Lachnospiraceae bacterium UBA1258 | reverse complement strand
ATGTTGAACCAGGGTTTCTTGTTGTCGGCCTGATAACCGTTGTCCTCAAGGTCGAAAGCGTATTCATCCCAGGTATACCCGGCTGTTTCAAGATATCCCGAAAGTTCTTCCTTGATGTAATCCTTGGTAGCCGACTTTAAAACATATATGCTGTGTTTCTCAAGACCGGGGTAGCTGGCGATCTTGTCCTTCTTGTCAGCTTCCTTCATGGTGGAAAGATCGTATTTTGTATAGTTTCTGATAAGCTTCTTTGACTGGGAAGTTTCAAGCTTTGAAGCAAATTCCTCAAGTCTTTCCACGCTTATTACCTCGGGAAGAAGGAGCTTTACTCCGCCCTCTCCCATGGAATAAAGAATGGTAACTCCGTCACTTTCATAAGTTATTTCAAACTGTCCGTCCTCGATGCTGTCGCTGTAATTATCCATGCTGGCTTCCTGGACGTTTTCATTGAAATAGCGGATGAAAAGCTGTGACTTCAGCTGTCTTTTCTGATATGTGGAAGCAAAGGTGTCGCTTTCTGCTTCCGGAGGGTTTGAAAACCAGATATCGCCGCTTTCCTTGACGTATACGGCCACATCGGTCTCTTCTTCGTCAAGATAAAGGATCAGGTTCTCGTTTTCGGCAACTTTCTTCATGCCCGAAATTGCTTCCTTCTCGGTGGAAGAAGCAGCTCTTACGGGGCTTACGGGAGCAAGCGAAAGAAGCAGCGAAACAATCATTATGCAGGCCGCAAACGATATATGCTTTTTCTTCATGGCTTCCTCCTTCCCTAAAACCTGATCTCTTTATATATGGTGGTAACAAATGTGATCATCTGCTGGATCACGTTGAAAAACAAAAGTCCGATGAACATGATTATTCCCATGCCCACTACAGTCAAAATGCATGTAAGCGCGGTTTTCTTAAAGGTGTACTGATGAGTCACCATGGTTCCGAAGAACACCAGTATCCCCGTCCAAATGTAGCTCACATAGCTGAGTACGTAGTAAAAAGTTCCCTCTTCCGCCGTGATTGCCAGTGATAAAGCAACCATGGGAAGTCTGATGAGTATCATGGGTATCAGCGCATAGCCCATAGCAATGAAAATATCTTTCATTTTGCCTTCGCCGTCCATGAGAGAGGTCAGACACCAGTTTGCCACGCACCAAAGTACGTAGATCATGGTTACCGTCAGAATGTCCACCACCACGTTTACGTCTTTAAGTCTGATGGTGTTGAAAAGGAAACCCGTGGTCTGCTTTTCAAAGGTGGTGAGCATAATGGTAATGATGACAAAAGTAAGTGCGGCGGCCAGTGAACCGCGTTTTTCTCTCTTTAAATCCCAAAATCCGTCGAAGGGATGGAATATTACATGTAAGCCGTATTTCAGTTCTTTGACATATCGCATCTTACTTCACCTGCCCATCTCTTG
>DBVS01000040.1:633-3402 GCA_002308235.1 Lachnospiraceae bacterium UBA1258 | reverse complement strand
TTCTTGTATTCGCCGTTTGCCAGGAAGTTCTTTCCGAGACCGGTATAAGCAAATTCATTGTTGCTGTTTAACTTAAGTACCTCTTTCCATTCGGCGATGGAGCCCTCCGAATCACCTTTGTCATTTAACCTTAAAGCATTCAGAAGATGCTCGCCGTACTCCGTTATCGCAAAGGAAAGGATGCTGTTCATCTGGTAGTCCAGGATATAGATCTTGGAGGCATCAGCATTAATGCCGATGGCTACCGCATTCTGCACGTTACCTTCGCGGGTTCCGTTTCTTCCGAAAACGAAAAGGGAATTACCGTCGTAGTCATATCCGAAGACCTTGCCGTTGGCGTTATCAAGCACGAAATAACAGCCGTATTCGGTTGCCGCAACATCGATGAAGGAGGACCACTTTCCGTCCTCTGACCTGTACTGATCCCCTGTGATGGGATAGTGCCCGAGTCTTCTCAGGATGTCCTTGCCCGTGGGATTCAGCCTTCTGATGGCGTCTGCCCCGTTCATCATGTCTTCGTTTGTGAGGTTGTTTATGGTAGCGTAGATAAAGTTGTCTTTATCCACGATTATGTTGCTGTATTCCGTAGGCACTATGGTAGCCATTCTGGCCCTTTGTTCCTTGGTGGAAAAGTAGTTCTTCCAGATGTATTCAAAGGGTGATACCGAAACCTGGGCTGCTCCCATAAAGCTCTGGAAATCGCCTTCGATGTTAAATTCCAGAAGACCCAGGTTGATACCGTAAGCCGTAACGTATATCCTTCCGTCCTTGTCAACCACCACCTTCTGAGGTGTGTAAATGATCGAAGGATCGATAAGATCCGTAACGGGTCTGCCGATCTCACGAAGGAAGTTTCCCTTCTCATCGTATTCAACCAGTCTTCCGTTTCCGCTGTCCGCCACGTAGATATGACCTTCGTCGGTAACAAAAAGTCCCTGGGGCTTTGAAAGCCTGTCCCCCGCGTTCTTTGCGCTGTCGATCTCAAGAAGGAGTTCGCCTGCTTCGTTGGTCTTAACTATCCTTGAGTTGTCGGTGTCCGCAATATAGAAGAATCCGTCCTTTATGAACATGTCCTGGGGATTCTTAAGGGGTGTTTCGAACTCCGAAAAAGAATAGGTCTCGTCATAAAGGTAAACATGGGGCTGCGGTACGGTTTCGGAATAATAGTTGTAGCAGTAGGTCTCATACGGTACTTCCGCATGGGCATTCACGGAGAAGACCGTTCCCGCAAGTATAAAGGTTACAAGTGCAAGACTTATTTTTCTTTTCATGCTTCCACCCCCTATTCCTTAATACCCGAGGACACCATCGTTTCAATGATGTTGCTCTGGCAGAAGATGAAAATCGTAATAGGTACTATCATCATGATCACCGCAACTGCCGCAGTTGCACCGGCTCTTGAAATACCGGCTGCGGAGATCTGTGAAAGCGCATAGGGCAGGGTCTTTAAATTCTCGCTGTAGATGTAGTTTGAACCCTGTAAATTCCACAGATCCTGGAAACAGAAGATGATAAGTGTCAGCCACGCGGGCTTAACGCTGGGCATCACGATGGTGGAAAAGATCCTGAACTCACTTGCGCCGTCAATCCTCGAAGCCTCAATGAGCGAATCGGGAACCTGCTCCATGAACTGCTTCATAAGGAAAAGTCCCATGGGCTTTGCAATGGCGGGCACGATCAGTGAAAGGTAATTATCAAGCCATCCGAGTCCCGACATAACCAGGTAGTTGGGTATTGCCGTTACATGAGTCGAAAACATAAGGGCCGTAACTATAAGCCAGAAAATAAGGTTTCTTCCGGGGAACTTGTGCTTTGCGAGAGGGTACGCACACAGGCTCGCAACAAGCAAGTGTCCCACGGTTCCGAATACCGTGATAAATACGGTGTTAAAGATATAACGGCTGAAGGGAACCCAGGATTCGCTCATGAGAACGAATATGTCGTGGAAGTTCTTCAGTGTAGGGTTTCTGACAAAGAAACGGGGCGGGAATATAAACAGCTCTTCAAGGGGCTTTAAGGAGTTGCATACCGCAAGCACCAGGGGAAGTCCCATGAAAGCGCCCATAACTATAAGTATCGTAATGCTGAAGGCATTACCCACCATTGAATGGCTCTGTTTTGCTCTTCTTTTGTGTCTGATTGCCATGCTTACTGCCCTACCTTTCTGAGTAAGGCCTGTATAGCCTTGTTACAAAGCACCATGACAATAAAAAGGAGTGTTGCTATGGCGGAAGCGTAACCCATCTCGAAACGGATGCTGCCGTAGTCGACCAGATGGGATACTACCGTATGTGCTGCGTAGTTTACGCTGGGGAAGCCCGCGAGGGCTGCCAGCTGATCGTGGATCGCAAAAGAAGCGGTGATGGTCATGACCGCACCGAACATGAGCTGGGGCTTCATGGCGGGAAGGGTGATGTACCAAAGCTCCTGGAAACGGTTCTTGATTCCGTCCATGTAGCCTGCTTCGTACAAAGACTGGTCCACGTTCTGAAGACCTGCGATAAAGGAAAGGAAGCCGGTACCCATGCTCATCCACAACACTACGATGATAAGGATCGGAACTATATAACGCTGATCCTCAAACCAAAGATGTGCCGAGTAGGAAAGACCGAGTTTCATGAGCCAGCCGTTTGCAAAGCCGTAGGTATCGCTGGAAAAAATGTACTTCCAGACGATATATGCCTGACCGGAGATCGTAGGCGCGTAGAACAAAAGTGTCATGAAGGCTCTCACCTTCTTGTTCTTGATGTCGTTGATCATCCAGGCGAT
>DBVS01000040.1:0-622 GCA_002308235.1 Lachnospiraceae bacterium UBA1258 | reverse complement strand
GTGATCACGGCAAACAGGAAGGTGTTCTTGACGGCGGTAAGGAAGACCTCATCCGCAAAGAACAGATCCACATAGTTCTGCCAGCCCACAAATTTGGGCGTTTCGAGTACGTTAAAGTAAGTAAAGCTGAGTCCGATGGAAACTATAACGGGTGCCAGGATAAACACGGTAAAAAGAAGGCAATAGGGAAGAATGAAAAGATAGGACGTCTTGTGACGCTTCATTTCTTTCCATGTGAGTTTCAGCCTTTTTCCGATGTATCGCGGATATACGGACCATGAAATTTTTTCTTTTTGCGTTTCTTTTTCCATGCCTTAGCTCCTATTCAACAGGCAAACCGAACTCAAGCCGCTTTCTGTTTATCTCGTAATTTATCTGTTTTACGTAATCCTGAAGAGTTTCTCTCGGATCTTCGTTATTGTTGTAGACCGTGTAAAAGGCGTTCTTTATGTGACGCTCCGTGAAGTATCCGCCGGGAACCTGGGGAAGCGCCTTAACCCACGAAAGCTGGCGGGTCAGCTGCCTGTAATCGGAAGTTGCCCAGGGAAGATTTTCAAGTGCTTCCATGTTGGCTGTAGCCACACGACCCGCAACGCCGAGAACATTCTCGATCTCCTTACCG
>DBVS01000088.1:70513-77167 GCA_002308235.1 Lachnospiraceae bacterium UBA1258 | reverse complement strand
AACTGTTTTCATTTGAATTCTCTTCTACGTTGGTATTGCCTTCATTTGAATCCGTTTCAGCATCGGTACCTTCAGCATCCTCGGCAAGAATGTCTTCGACACTCATACCGTCACGATACTTTGCATAATCATCTTCGTTAAGAACCGTAACATTACATACAGCATACTGTCCGTTGTTCAGGAGAGCGTAAACCTGAGCGCTTCCCTGTGCCACGGCACGTACACGGCCTGCCGATGAAACCTTGGCTATCTCGGTGTCCGTAGAATAGAACAAAGGCGATTCAACGGTATTCAGCGGCAGAACTACGGTTGTAAGCAGCTTCTGCCTGCCTTCCTTAAGCACAAGGCTCGTCTTGGTCAGTTTAATGCTGACTGCAGCNNGTCCTATAGTTACATTACATTGCAGATTCGCTATCGCAGCGCCTTCCTCAATGACAGTCGCCGTGATCACCGTCTCTCCGTATGAAAGACCGGTAACCTTGCCTGTCCTTGAAACCATGGCAATTCCTGAATTGCCCGAACGATATATAACACTCTGCTCCGGACTGAGATTGTAAACCTTCAGTCTGTATGAACCGAACTTGGTGATGCTGACATCACTCACGTTCAATTTAACGTCATTCTCGTCTGCGCTGGCCTTAACGTTTCCGCTCAGTAAGATAATACATAACCCGAAGAACAGTATCCAGCCTGCACTGCGAAAAATACCAGATATTTTCGACATGGCATCCATCCTCCCGGTAAAAACTATAGTAACTGAAAATAAAACAGCTAACTATATTACAATAATGCGTCACATCCAATTTGAATAATACCGGGCGACTTTGTCATAATAATGTCAAATGTTGGTTTTTTTTATGTTACTATTCACAGTTAAATCACTTCGTTTCGCTGCTCTCGGTTGATGACTGGCCGGGCTTCTCAACCTCAACGATGGCAGTTTTCTTCATGGGGATACGGCAGTTCTTGTTGCTGCCGAATTCAACAACGATAACCTCATCCATGACATCGATGACAACTCCGTAGAATCCGCCGGTTGTCAAAACAGAGTCACCGACCTCAAGAGACGAGATCAGGGCCTCCATCTGCTTCTGCTGCTTCTTCTGGGGGCGGATCGCCATAAAATAGAACAGAAGTCCGATAACCGCGATATAACCGACAAGCATCAGCATTGATGATCCTGTTCCTACTCCCGCGTCAGCTGTTAAAAATGTAAGCATTGTGTTTCCTCCTGAAAATATATTTTTCGGTCCGGCCCCTCTGCCTCATGCAGACTCCGGATCCTCCCCGGCCTCAAAGCCCGCAAGCTTCTCCGCCTTAAATTCACTGTATCTGTGTTGCTCGATGGCTTCCCGTATTTCTTCCATAAGATGATTGTAAAAATACAGGTTATGGAGCACCATAAGCCTTAATCCCAGCATCTCGCCCGCTTTGAGCAGATGTCTGATGTAAGCTCTCGAATAATTCCTGCATGCCGGACATGAGCATCCCGGCTCAATGGGCCTGTCATCGGTCTCAAACTTCGCATTCAGAAGATTGATCTTGCCGAAATTCGTATATGCATGTCCGTGCCGTCCGTTTCTTGTAGGATAAACACAGTCAAAGAAATCAACTCCGCGCTCAACCGCTTCGAGAATATTGGCCGGAGTGCCGACACCCATGAGATAAACGGGCTTTTCCAAAGGCAGATGCGGCGTAACGGCTTCAATGATCCTGTACATATCGGCGTGTGACTCGCCTACCGCAAGTCCTCCGATGGCATATCCGGGCAGATCGAGATCCGCAATCCTCTTGGCATGTTCGATCCTTATATCTTCGAAAATACCGCCCTGATTGATGCCGAACAGAAGCTGTTCGCGGTTGACCGTATCTTCTCTTTCGTTCAGTTCCTTCATCTTGTCGCGGCAGCGCAAAAGCCACCTGTAGGTTCTGTCGACCGAAGGCTGTATATATTCCCTGGCCGCTACGCTTGAAGGACACTCGTCAAATGCCATCGCAATAGTCGATCCGAGATTCGACTGGATCTGCATGCTCTCTTCCGGTCCCATGAAAATGAGCCTTCCGTCAACATGGGAATGGAACGTAACGCCCTCTTCCTTGATCTTGCGCAAGCCTGCCAGAGAGAATACCTGAAATCCTCCCGAATCGGTAAGGATCGGTCTGTCCCAGTTCATAAACTTGTGAAGGCCGCCCATCTTTTTCACAATCTCGTCGCCGGGTCTGACATGAAGATGGTAGGTATTCGATAATTCCACCTGCGTGCCGATCTCCTTTAAATCCATTGTGGAGACTGCACCCTTGATAGCGGCGACTGTTCCGACATTCATGAACACAGGCGTCTGAACGATCCCGTGAACCGTATGAAATTCCGCACGTTTCGCATTGCCGTCGCGCGTCAGAAGTTTATACATCATAGCTCAGCCCTCACCAACTCACCAAATCACAAACTCATCAACTCATCAGTAAAGAAAAAGCATTCCGCAATAGCCACGAAATGCTTTCATGAACAGGGGCAGTAGGATTCGAACCCACGACCTGCGGTTTTGGAGACCGATATTCTACCAGCTGAACTATACCCCTATATCGTATAACAATGATACGTCAATTGCGCACATCCAGCGCACTCAAATATACTACAACACCATTTCAAAAAAGTCAACATTTTTTTTGCACTATGATCATTTCTGTGTTACAATGGGGTTTGAATAGTGATTTGCACTATCCGTTAATATGAGATCCAAACAAAAATGTCACGGAGGTTTACAATGAAGGACAGCATTGACGATTCCCTGAACGAACTGCTCGGCAGTAAAAAAAGCTTTTACTCCGCAGAGGAAATAGATGCCGCCAAGAAGCTCAAAAAGAAGAACGGCGGTACATTGATGGATAATCTGATCGCCGTCACCGGACGCACTATGCCGGACATGAACGACGTTATCCGCAACAGCAACGATATCCGGCGCATGTGCGAGCAGGCCGGCATAGCCCTCGATGAAACGATCGCACACAACCAGGCCCAGCTTTCCCGCGATATTACCGAAATGTCCAAAAATCTAGAATCGGATTTCGGTGTAACCTCCGACAATGCATATGAGGTCGCCAGTAAGGCGCACGATCATCTTGCGGCCAACAAGCCCATTCCGAAAGTGGATCTTGAAAGCTTCAACGGACTTACCGAAGAACTGAACGGTGTTGTTTTCGGACAGGATGCTTATCTGAACAAGCTTATGATCTCTTTCAAGCGTCCTTATGTAATGCCTGTCGGCGACGGGATGCCGCGCAACTGCATCTATGTGACCGGTCCGGCATATACCGGACGCCATTTCGCGCTGAACAAGCTGACCCAGGCTCTTGAGAAGCGCCAGGTCCTTCGCAACGGTATCGTACGTTATATAGATCTTTCGCTGTATCCTACCGCAGGTGAAGAAAAGCTCTTCCTGCAGGATCTGTATTCGGCCCTCTGCAGCAGCGCCGACGTGATCGCATTTGAGAATTACAGGGAATGCCATGCATCCTTCCTTTCATCGCTTACAGAGCTTGTCGTTACGGGAAAATGCAACTTAAGTGCCCGTTATATCGAGCAGAACGGTCAGCTGATCAATGTATCGAACGCCCTTGCTTCCGACGCAGTAGGTTCCTTAAGCGCGAGAGGCAAATACATAATCTTCATCAGTACCGACCCTGTTTCGAAGCTTGCAGGTGCACTCGGAGCACCGTTTGTGGATGCACTGAAGGGCGATATCTGCGAGACTGTTCCGCTTGATAAGGATTCTTTGGACAAGATTTCTCAGAGAGAGCTTGATTCACTGATAGAGAAAGCCGCAAGACAGCTTCGTTTCAAGCTGACTCCCGGCGAATACTTCATCAAATATTCGCTGACCCGTGCAGAGAAAAATGTAGGTCTGAAAGGGATCCTTGATTTTTATTCCGATCTGTACACCGCGCTTGCACAGCTTCGTCTCGAGAAAGAACTTGCCAACGATACCGGGATCACGCTGCAGCCCGAAGCCGGTACAGTCTATGCATGCTACAATGATCAGAAAACAGATATAAATACATTGCTCCCCGGAGGCTATTCGGGCGAGATCGAAGCGATCAAAGCCGAGATGGACAATATCGTAGGCCTTACGAAAATCAAGGAATATGTCTTCAGCCTCGAAGAGTACTACCGTGTGCAGAAGCGCAGGCGCGAGGAAGGCTTAAAAGCCGGAGAAGTCAGCAAGCACATGATCTTTACCGGAAATCCCGGTACCGGTAAGACCACCATCGCCAGAGTCATAAGCAGATATCTTAAGGCCATCGGCGTACTTTCCGGCGGACAGCTGGTTGAAGTATCCCGTGCGGATCTGGTGGGAAGATACGTGGGTCACACCGCACCTCTTACCAACAATGTCATCAATTCGGCCCTGGGCGGCGTTCTTTTCATAGATGAGGCCTACAGTCTTTACAGAGGGAAGGATGACAGCTTCGGACTTGAGGCGATAGATACTCTCGTTAAGGGGATCGAAGACAACCGTGACGACCTGATTGTGATCCTGGCGGGCTATTCCAAGGAAATGCAGGAATTCCTGACCGCAAACTCAGGACTTAAGAGCCGTTTCCCCAATGTGATCAATTTCCCGGATTATACGGGGCAGGAACTTTTGGATATTGCAAAGATAACCGCAAAATCCAAGGGCTATGTGATAGACGAAGGCGCATTTACACCTTTGCTTGCTTATTTCAATGCAGTTCAGGCGGTCCGCGCGGACGATGCGGGCAACGGACGTCTCGTGCGAAATAAGGTTGAAGAGGCTGTCCTCAGCCAGTCAAAGCGCCTTATAAAAGACAGGGATGCGGATCTTTCGACCCTTATTTCCGAAGATTTCGATCTGTCGGACGTAAACGGAAGCAAAGAATAAAGAAAGAGCCGGCGAAATCGCCGGCAACTTCAAGGGATCATGATTATGGAAGCCTGACTTCCGCGAACCCCGCCTGTGTATCTGTGAGACCAGTAGCGGGTGGGGTTACACATGGTGCAGCCCCCCACATATTCAATGTGTTCGGGCAAAACTCCCAGTTCTTCGAGGCGCCTTTTAACCACGCCCCGAAGATCAAGCATGTATTTGCCGTTTTCTTTTTGCAAATACAGATCGTCGGCCGGTTCGGTAAGCAGATCCGAAACAGCGGAAATAACTTCGGGTCCCACCTCGAAGCAGCATATGTCGATGGAAGGCCCGATGGCGGCGTGAATATCAGAAGGATCGGAACCGAGAGAAGCCATTTTCGTAACGGCTTCTTTTTCGATATCGGCAACCGTGCTTTTCCAGCCGCAGTGAATGGCACCTATGACACCGGCCTTTGAATCTTCCAGTAACAGCGGAACACAGTCCGCGGTAAAGATGGCGATGGGAACATTTCTAAGGTTTGTTACGTAACCGTCGGCGGTATTCATGAATCCGGGACCGTAGGCGGGGCGAAGATCCTCCTTGGTGGCGATGTGCACGATATTTGAGTGGATCTGCTCGCCGCAGACAAACTGTTCGTTGGTAATGCCGGAGGCTTTTCTGAAAAGATCCCAGTTTTTGATCACGAGTTCTTTGTCGTCGCCTCTGTTCATGCCGAGGTTTAAGGACTCGTAAACGCCGGTGCTCACTCCGCCGATCCTGGTGGAAAAGCCGTGGGGATATTTGAAATTAAGGGCTTTTTCGATAACTGCCATGTCAGGTTCCTTTCGGGTTCTTTAGACAGTTTAGCGTATTTTTTTGAAAAGATAAAGGTGATTATGGATAAGAAAAACTGCGGGAAGCGTTTTGCCGCAAGCAATTTTGATCTTAAACAGACAGAAGAGAGCGGTCAGTGCTTCAGGTGGAAAAGAATCGGTGAGGGGGAATACCTTATTCCTTCGGGTGATAAAGTTCTTAAGATATCACAAAACGGACAGGACTTTTTCGCGGAATGTTCGGATGATGACTGGAATCAAACCTGGTGCGAGTATTTTGACTTTAATACAGATTACCGGGACTTTGAAAGAAAGATCAGAGAATCGGGTGATGAGCATATTGTCGAGTGCTTTCTTACGGGAAAGGGCATACGGATACTGAAGCAGAATCTGTGGGAAACCATCGTGACTTTCCTTATTTCCCAGAATAACAACATTCCGAGAATTAAAAATTCCGTTGAAAAGATTTGTGAACTCGGCGGAAAGAATGTACTCGTCGGAAACTTGCCGGTTTACCTGTTCCCGGAGCCCTGTGATATTTCACCCGAGGCTTTTAACGATCCGTCTTTGGGACTCGGATACAGAAATGAGTATTTAAGGGAAATGTTCGAATATACGGGAAATCACCCCGAATGGTTGCGGGAGCTTAAGAAAATGCCCTATGAAGAGGCCAAAAAGATTCTTATGGAGAAAAAGGGCATAGGGCCGAAGGTTGCGGATTGCATCTGCCTTTTCGGGCTTCACTGCATAGACGCTTTCCCCATAGACACCCACGTTAAACAATTGATGGCTAAGTACTATCCGAAGGGGCTTGATTTAACTCCCTTCGAAGGCTTCAAAGGAGTCATTCAGCAGTACCTTTTTTACTATGAAATAAAAAAACCGACGCGGTAGTCCGCGCCGGTTTTTGGTTCTTTGTGAAATTATTCGATGGCAATGTACTTGCTTTCGGG
>DBVS01000088.1:68932-70405 GCA_002308235.1 Lachnospiraceae bacterium UBA1258 | reverse complement strand
ACGTAACGTTCTCTGCGAATGTACTCGCCCTTTTTATCCTTCTTGTCGTTATCCTCCTTGAAGGATGCGGAAATGTTGAGGTAGCCGTCCTTTAATTCAAGCTGCAGATCTTCCTTTTTATATCCGGGGAGTTCTATTTCAAGATTGTAGCCGTCCTCGGTTTCTTTAACATCGGTCTTCATGATCTGCGGAATCGAAGGTCTCCTTGCTGCCTTAGGCGTATCAAAAAAGAATTCATCAAACAAACTGGGCATAAACATAATCTTTTCCTCCTTTATGATTATTTTTTATTTATGTCTTCGGGAATTTCTTCCCTTGATGATTACGTTATACACCCGTTGTTAGCACTCGTCAAGAGTGAGTGCTAACAATTAATTTATTGTTTATAGTTTTTATTTTTCGGTAATAATTATGGGCGATAATTGTGTAGGGTGGGGGTGAGGTATGGTCAAAAACCACCAAATGTCGTATTATATACTGTGTAGTTTGAAATATAAGTGTAAACGGAGAAAAGGTGATGGGTAAAAAGAAACAGTTCCAGGGAGATCTTAAAGCACACGGACGTGCCATGCGTGTGTTCAGAAATATAACCCTCGGAGTAGGATTTGTATTGTGGGCGGGCACGGTAATCTTTGTGGCTGTCTTCGCCAAATACGAAAACGAGCCCTTTGCTTTCAATGCGGTGGGACTCTGGAGCGTCATAGCCATGACGGCCACCCTTTGCATGAACTTTTACATGACGGCCCAAGCCAGAAGATACAGCGCGCATTTTGCACAGAGCGGCAAAGAAATAGAAGAGACAAAGGAACAGCACTTGGACATTATCCGTTCTTTGTGCTCGAATTTCAGCGCGGTTTATTATCTGGATACCGAAACGGGAGAGTTAAAATTCCTGCAAATCGGACGCCGGATCCAGCACTACATGGGCAAAGAATACAGTGAGCCTCACTCTTACGAGTGGTACGTTGAAAAGTATTGCGAGAAGATTGTGCTTCCCGAATACAGGGACGAGTTTATCAAAGAACTTGCCAGAGACAATTTAAAGGAAAAGCTTTCCACAAGAGATTATTACACCTATACCTATCTCGGAGACAAGAACGGGCGGCCAAACTACTTTGAAATGAAGGTCACCAAGTGTGACAATATGGAGACCAAGCTGGTTCTCGGTTTCGCGGACGTTGACGCGGAGGTAAGGGAAAAGGCAGAGAAAAACATGCTTTTAAAGGATGCTCTTTCTCAGGCCGAGCGCGCCAACAAGACAAAGGACGTGTTCCTTTCAAACGTTTCCCACGAGCTTCTTACGCCCCTTAACGAGATTTCGGGACGTGCATCGGTCATTGCCATGAGCGAAGGCACAGGCTCCGAGATCGTAGATCAGGCGGAGCTTATCGTGAATGCTTCCGAAAGGATGGCCTTTCTTGTTAATGACATTCTTGATATCAGCATGATCGAAAACGGAGAGATGATCTTACG
>DBVS01000088.1:68298-68898 GCA_002308235.1 Lachnospiraceae bacterium UBA1258 | reverse complement strand
CGGAAAGCGCCAAAAGCAAGAATATTTCCGTAGTCTTCAACCATTCCATAAAGAACGACAAAGTGATCGGCGACGGCGCCAGATTCTATTCGATAGTAAAGAGACTGGAAGATTTTTCCGTAGATTTTTCGAAGGAAGGAAGTACCGTTACGGTGGATGCAACGGAATTATCCTCCATCGGCAACAGAGCGAGATTTAAGATAAACATCAACAGCGATAATATGCAGGTCACCGAGGAAGAGATAGCCGGAATGTACGATACCTTCTTTAAGGAACCGGAAGCTTCGGGAGAATCGGTTTCCGCAACGGGCACCGGCCTTCTCATCAGTAAGATCATAATCGAAATGATGAAGGGGAAACTTGAGATCAAAGCCCATGGAGAGAAGGGCACCGGAATCTCCGTGACACTTGGATTCATAAAGGCGGGAGCCTCGGAAGACTGATCTGCAAGCCCATAAAACAGGCTGTTTTCACGGACACCGATTTAAACATAAAGAAAAAAAGATTTCGCCTTGACTTATTAATATCACTGTGATAAGATTTCTTGCGTGCCGATAAAACGGCGCGGAATGTGCGTGTAGCTCAGCTGGATAGAGCGAC
>DBVS01000088.1:52392-68199 GCA_002308235.1 Lachnospiraceae bacterium UBA1258 | reverse complement strand
AGGTTCGGTCTCCGCTTCGCTCCGGTCGGCGCAGAACCGAGGTCCACCGGACCTCGTGCGCCCTTTCACGCACGGCTCGGTCAGCGCTATCGCGCCGGCGCCAAGCAATCGTCCACCGGACGATGGCGCCCCTTTCACGCACGCATATCCGCTTCGCGACCGTCGGCGCAGAACCGAGGTCCACCGGACCTCGTGGACCCTTTCACGCACGCAGCGCCCTTTCACGCACTATTACGCACAAAACGTACACTATTTACATTGTGTACATTATGTGCTATAATCGATGCAAAGAAGGGGGGTCATGCTTATGATAGTTGAGCAGGCTACAGCAGTTCGAAAAGAATGGAGCAGCGTTTGTGACAGTGTGGTCAGAGAAAAGCCGCATTTTATCAAGAGAACCAGAGATGAATTGATATTGTCAAGCTATGAGACCATGCTTTCTTTGCTCCGGGGATATCATTTTACGGTCTCGAAATGTAAGGAGAGCGACGGCAGCATTTCTCTTTCTTTGCACGAGATGGATATTGTTGTCAACGGAACCACTATTGAACTTGCCAAAGAACAAATGGGCGAAGCAATTCTGGAATACGCGGAAGAATACTACGAGAACTTTGCTTTTTATTCACATGCTCCAAATCGGAAGGATCATGTTCCCTATGTAATGAAGGCACTTTTGCTTCGAGACGGTGAATCGATCGGAAGGGAAATTGTTTGTGCCTAGGTGGAAAGAATTGAAGCGCTTTTGTGAACGGGACGGGTGGGAACTGTATAAAGATACAGATCACTATTTCTTCAGGAAAACCGACCCGGACGGTTCAATCCGAAGGACCAAGGTATCAAAGGGGAGTGGCGAGATCCATGCCGGAATGTGGCAGATGATTTTGAAAAACCAGCTTTGTGTTACACAGGAGTACTTTAACAGTAAAATTTGATTAAAAGATCCCCGTACAGATTGTACGGGGATTTTTGCGTCTAAGCGAAGGCGCATGTGCTATTTATTGTACGGTACTTGATGCGTGGCTTAATATGTGCTATAATTTAGCCACAAAGGAGGCCTTGGTATGCAGATAGTTCCTATGAGAGATTTAAAAAATACCGTGGAGATTGAGCGAAAATGCGCTTCATCCGGGGAACCCGTTTTTGTAACGAAGAATGGATACGGCAGACTTGTAGTGATGGATATAGATTATTATGAGCGTACTATGCGTAAAATAGATGAAGCCGCGCTTGTCAATAAAGGTATTGCAGAATATGAGCAGGTTAAGGTTACGGACGGCAAATCGTCAATTCAGCAGTTGAGGAAGAAACATGGCATCTAAGATATGTAGGAATCCTTTCACGCACATTGAATACAAATCACCACAGGTTTTGCCTGAGGTGATTTTTTTATTTTTTTAAAACCTTTTTCCTTTTTCACTTGTAATACAAACAGAAGGGCAAAAATGCCTAAAAAAATATCAGGAGGGTCATCATGACTAAAAAAATGTTTAATTCAAAGGAAGAAGCAACAAAAGCAATCAACTATGTTGTTGCGGAAACAGCAACGGCTGACGAGACAATGCAAAAAGCCTCTGCAATCATGGGCAAGGAAATCCGTAATTGGCTGATAGGATTTTTATGTGAGGGTATTTTGGGCATTATAATGTTAAATCTGTTTAAACTGGATGAGTATGAAACTATCCTGTATGTAGTAGGCTTTTGCATTTACCTCGTTATCGGGTACTTTCTTATCATCAAGACATTGGGGTTCAAATGTCTCTTGAGTTTCTTCCCGACCAGCAAAAGGTACATAGAGTTTTCCGTGAGAAAAGCCGCTACAGACACCAAGCAGGCGCTTAAATCAACCCTTGGTATCGGATTGGTTGGAAGTGTTTTATGCTTTTTCCTTCTCATCTTATTCTATTTGTTTGGCGGTTTAATTATTCTGACATTTGTTTTGATACTTCCGCCTCTTTTCCTGCTTGTTATTAAATTAAGAGCAAAGTTAAAGAAGAACGTATTGGGTAAATTGAAGGAAAAGATTGAAAGTGAAACATACGAGGCAGAATAAAGCCTCTGTTTAACCATTATTTTAAACGTATATTGATTTAATCAAAATGGCGCTTCCATGAGGGAGCGCCGCTTTTTTATTTTTTTTCCATTGTCTGATGCAAATGTTTGCAGAAATTGATTAGGAGGCGCATAAGATGCGAAATTGTGGGAAAAACAGCCTTGTATTGCTGCTCGCATTATCAGCGATACTCTTCTTATCTTCATGTTCTTTTTCTTCTTCCGGAAATGTTTCCGTTAAGACTTCAGAGACGGCAGATTTCGGTGATTCGAACGAAGCAATCAAAAATTCCGAAGATATTGCACGAAGAGCGGTGGATTTCGATCATGGACCGGATGATGTATAAACGTAAAAAGCAGTTAAAAGAAATGGGCGCGGCAACCAGATCCTGACAGGCTTAAAGGCCGGACTTGAAATACAGTCCGGCTATTCTTTTTTCTTTGGTTTGCAGTCCTGTGCAGCATGGGAAGTTCGATAAACTTGTCGATGATGCCGCCGATATGTGATATAATCAATACATCATTTATCGTGAGGTTTTCTTTGTGTCGGGTAAAGGAAAAGTAAAGGCACTGATCCTTAGTTTTTCGGTGCTGGCGCTCATAATAATTTTATACGGTTATAAGAGCGGGCTCTTTGTTTCCGAAGCAGACTCCGAAAAGAAGACCGCCGCCGGGGTCGTTAAGGATCTGGCTTCCGATGTCCGCGATTTTTTCGTCAATGAATGGAACGGTTTTCGCCTGACCATCGGGAAAATGGCTGAAGAAAGCGCCGAAGAAAGAGCAAAGATCCTTGCAAGGGAAGAGGCTATGCGCATCGCGGCGGAAGAAAACCTTGTTTATATCGATTCCCACCTCGAAGGCGATACCAACGTGATTGAGGTTAAAAGTTCCGATGACCCCGACCGGGTGGAAGCTTCGAACACTCTTGTTACCACCGAGACAGGGGAGCGTTACCTTGCCATCGTTTCCGAGGGAAATGAGCCGGGAATCGCCGTATATCGCTATGTTAAGATCCCTTCCGAGATGTCGGGGATAGAGTTTCGCCCTGTGGAAGACCGTGTTTTTGCCAACGAAAATGTCAAACTTTATGACGATCCCATGTTTGAAAACGGTTCTGTGCTATCTGCTTCCGCAGGCACGGAATTCACAAGGGTCGGCATATCAAAGGACTGTTGCTATCAGTTCATTATGGAATACGGACAGGTGCTTTATGCGGACGGGACCAAGTTCCGGCGCTACAGAGAGGACATGGAAACGACCGAAACCATCGACATGGAAAAAGAACGTGTCATTCTCGATGTTTCCTACATAAGTCAGTATCCGTCCCTTCCCAACGGCTGCGAGATCACCAGCCTTGCAACAGTGTTAAAATACTTAGGGTTTAATGTGACAAAGGAAAAGCTTTCCGATGATTTTCTGCCCAAAGCAAAGATCGGAGAAGCAAACTTTTATGAGGAATTTGTGGGAAACCCTCGAAATAAGGACGCCTACGGCTGTTACAGCGGAGCCATCGTAACCGCGGCAAACGCTTATCTTGAGAGTGTGGGCAGTGACCTTCGGGCCAAAGACTACACGGGAAGCACCTTTAAAGAGCTTCTTTTGAAAGTAAGAGAGGGGAATCCCGTGATCGTCTGGGCAACGGCGTATCTTAACCAGAATCCGGGTTTTTCCACGGAATGGATAGTAGACGGGGAATATATGGTGTGGAAGGGTAATCTTCACTGCATGGTTTTGGCAGGTTACGATACCCTTAAGGGCACTGTGGTGGTGTCCGATCCCATGCGCGGAATAGAAGAGTACGACATGGAGCTTTTTATTAAAAGATTTAAGCAATTCTATTCACAGGCGGTTATTGTAGAATAGCAACAATTCTGATATAATAAGCCCTATAGGAAGAGTCACGGAGGCTATAATGGTCTGGAATGTTCAATTTCAATTTGCCGGTCTCGTTCTGGTGCTTGTTGTTGCCGGTATGTGTCTTGCACAGCGGCGCTTGAATTATGCGGCCGAAAAGGCCTACATTCGGCTGCTCTTTACCGTGACCATCAGCATTTTCTTTGATATTCTCTCCATTTTTGCAATCAATTACGTGGATCAGATCGGCAGGATAGCCTGTGAGGTTATCTGCAAATCATATCTGATCACCATAGTCACCGTTGCTTTTCAGTCCGCTCTTTTCTCGGTTACCGAGATCCGAAGGGCCATCAGCGCCAAAGTAAAGCTTCTTTTTTATATCCCGCTTCTGATTGAACTTATCACGTTCTTTATCTTCCCCGTGGATATTTATGTGGGAACCGGAGAACTTTATACACTGGGCGTTCCCGTAACCCTTACCTACGTGCTTTGCGCTGTCTATCTTGTAAGCACTCTGGCAATGGTCATCGTCCTTCGAAAGGACATCGACCAAAAGAGCATGGCGTCCATCAGATTCTGGATGATCTGCTGGCTGATTGCGGCTGCGATCCAGTTCTTAAACAACCAGCTTCTGATCGTAAGTTTCGCCATGGCCTTGGCCTGCGTTTACATGTACTGCAAGCTTGAAAATCCGGAATATCATCTGGATCACGCCACCGGGCTTTTTAACCGTGGCGGCTTTTCCGTGATCATGTCCGAAAACGTTAAGAAACGTGAGCATAAAGCAATAATCACTTTTGTTATCAGCAATGCCGCCAGAGTTACGGAAATATTCGGAACCAAGGGAATGGAAAGGCTCATAAAGGACATTTCTTTGTTCGTCGACAGCATTCCCCATGTGGCAATGTTCAGGTTCGAAGACAACATGTTCTGTCTCCTTACGGATACCGGCGAGAGAGCGGAGATTGTGCTTGAGACCGTTTCAAAGCGATTCACACTTCCCTGGCTTATGGGAGATGCCACCATAGACATAGCGGTTTCTTTTTCCTACATAGAAGACACGTCCCGTTTTGAGGATGAGGACGAGTTGGAAGAAGTTATCCACTATTTTGCCGCCGCAGGGGCCAAACACGAAGGTTCGGACATTCTTTTCGTTAACGATGACGAACTTAAGGGCAGAGAGCGGAACATCCGTCTTAAACAGTCCCTTGAATGGGCCTTTTCCAACGACGGAATCGAGGTCTACTATCAGCCCATCTACGATATCAGCGAAGGCCGCTTTAATTCCATGGAGGCCCTTGCCAGAGTCCATGATGAGGAAGGCAACTTTATCATGCCTTCCGACTTTATCGTATTTGCCGAGAAGAACGGTATGGTGCTCAAACTGGGAGAGATCGTTTTCAGGAAGGTCTGCGAATTTGTTCAGAGGATGCATGTGGAAGAGTACGGCATCGACTACATAGAAGTCAATCTTTCCGTGGTTCAGTGCATGCAGGAGGACATGGCCCGGATCCTTAAGAATATCATGGGCGAATATCAGGTTCCGCCCTACCGCATCAACTTTGAGATCACCGAGACCGCCCTTTCAAGCTCCAAGGCTACCATGGACAGAAATATGGCAGAGCTTATCAATTACGGCTCGGGCTTTTCTCTCGACGATTACGGCAGCGGTTATTCAAACCTTTCTTATGTCATCAATCTGCCCCTTAAGATAATCAAGCTTGACAAAGAAATGGTTAATTCCTATTTCATTTCCGAGAAGGTCAAGATTGCTACGGAGCATACCGTCAACATGATCCACAAACTCGGCATGAAAGTGGTTGTGGAGGGTATTGAAACAGAAGAAGAATACCTTGCCTTCAAGGCCCTCGGCGTCGAATACGTTCAGGGTTATTATTTCTCAAGACCTCTTCCGAAGAATTCGGTATTAACATATGTACAGGAGTGGCTATAATGAACTTTCAATGTAAGAACTGCGGGGGAAATATGGTATTTGACCCCGACAGCGGCAAGATGCACTGCGAGCACTGCGGCGGGTTCGACTGCGAGACCCAAAGGGGCGACAGATCCGTTACCGTGTGTGCTTCCTGCGGAGGCGAGATCTCGGCGGAAGCAAACGTAAGTGCTACGAAATGCCCCTATTGCGGCAATCATCTCGTATTTGACGAGAGGGTGGAAGGCAGTTACGAACCCGAAGAGATAATTCCTTTCACGGTTTCAAAGAACAAAGCAATCGAATTAATGAAGAAAACCTTCAAGAAGAGAACTTTTGCACCGAAGGGCTTTTTAAGCTCCCTTTCCTTCAGAGAACTCAAGGGCAATTACGTTCCCTTCTTTCTCTATGATTACGATACCATGACGGATTTTGACGGCGTGGGTACCAAGGTTAAGACCTGGACCAAGGGAAATACCGAGTATACGGAGACTTCTTACTACAGGATTCTTCGTAAGATGCGGGCCAAATTCTCGAAGGTCCCTGCGGATGCCACCTTCCTGGCAGACGACAAGATGGACCTTTTGGAGCCCTTCGCCTACGAAAGACTGGTTAAATTCATGCCCAAATTCATGTCGGGTTTTGAGGGCTACATTTACGACTTCCCTTCAAGTACCTACGAACCCAGGATAAAGGGTAAGATTTCCAACGACATTTCGGGCCTTTTGAGAAACTCTTATTCGGAGTTCAGCGGTGTGAGAGCGGACGTTCTCGAAACGGATTTCGGTGAAGCCAAGTCCGAATACGCTCTGCTCCCCGTATGGACCTATTTTTACAAATTCGGCGACAAGACCTATGACATCTATGTAAACGGCGTTACCGGCAAGGTTGTGGGTAAAGCGCCCGTATCAAAGAAGAAAGTGCTTGGCTATTCCGCGTTCTTCGGCGCGATGATCTGGATCATCGGACAGGCCGCTATGCTGCTTTTGGAGGTGATCCGATGAAAGACGATAGTTCAGCTAAGGGATTTTTTAAACATTTTGCGGTACTGATAATCATTACCCTTGCAGTGGTGGCCGTTACGGGATTCTTTGTTTATAAGAAGTTAAATCAGCCGGCTCCCGTGCTTTATGAAAGTCCCAATACGGAGCGTGTTTACGGCGACCAAAGGGTATTTGACTTTGCCGACAGGCTTACGGATTCCGAAGAAAAGAAGCTTGAAGCCTATATCCACGAGAAGGAGTATCTTACAAGCTCCGATATCGTTATCGTACTTATAGCGGAAAGCCTTGAAGGTTATGCCGCCGATTATGAGGCAAGATACGGCATCACCGAGCCCCCCGAAAAGTGGGTCATGCTCTATGCCGATGAGTTCTATGAGGTAAACCGCTTCGGCTATGACAAAGCACAGGTCCTTAACGGAAAGGCAGATTCCGGTGACGGAATACTCCTTATCGATAACGATTACAGAGAGCGGGCCAGCGGGAAAAAGCACACCTGGGTCAGCACCACCGGTAAGTGTTACTTTAATTTTTCAAGCTACGCCATCGACACGGCCCTTGATAAGTTCTATGAAAATGTAGATTCGGACCTGTACCGGGCCTGCATCGATTTTGTGGATTCCTTTGTGTATTATACGGCACCGAGCACACCCTACGTAGACTTTACCCCGTCCCTGATCCCTGTGGCGGTGGCGGTTGTATGTGCCCTTATATACTTAGGCGTCAACATGAGCGGCAAGGTTGGAAAGAAGACTACCGTTGCCTCCACTTACCTTGATGATGGCGCGGCAGAATTTCTGGTAAACGAAAATACCTTTATCAGAAAGACCCTTACCCAGAGAACCATAGAAACAAGTTCAAGCAGCGGAGGCGGCGGAGGCGGCCACGTTTCGGGCGGCGGCGGTTTCCACGGCGGCGGCGGTCACAGCAGATAGAAGATCATTATAAAACAGCGTTCCGGTCAGGAACGCTGTTTTTGCGTATAAGTGTGAAGTGCGGATAAAAAAATAACCCGGTTCGCATGACGGTACGAACCGGGTTTAAAATACTATATAATGTCGAATGCTTATGCCATGCGGTTAACGGCAACATTCAGACGGGATACCTTTCTGGCAACGGTGTTCTTGTGATAAACACCCTTGTAGCAAGCTTTATCCATAGCGGAAGTAGCATTAATCAATGCTTCCTTAGCGGCGGTCTGATCGTTAGCGTCGATAGCAGCATAAACCTTCTTTACAGCGGTCTTAACGCCGGACTTGATTGCCTTGTTACGGGCAGCCTTTGTCTCGTTAACCAAAATACGCTTCTTTGCAGATTTAATGTTTGCCAAGACTACACCTCCATTAAAAATCGTGAAAATATCAGGCGCATACTACTCCGGACACGGACGATTTAATATACGCACTTTGTTATAGTAATCGAAAAGGTGCGAACTGTCAACATATTTTCTTTGTTTTTTTTACTTCTTATGTTAGAATATCAAGGAATCTTTTATTTCGGAGTAATTTATGAATCGCGACCATATAAGAAATTTTTGCATAATCGCCCATATAGACCATGGTAAATCCACCCTTGCGGACCGTATCATCGAGCGCACCGGACTGCTTACGGAAAGAGAAATGCAGGCCCAGGTGCTTGATAATATGGACCTTGAAAGGGAGAGAGGTATCACCATAAAGGCCCAGACCGTGCGTACGGTGTACAAAGCAAAAAACGGTGAGGAGTATATTTTCAATCTTATCGACACCCCCGGTCACGTTGATTTCAATTATGAAGTAAGCCGTTCCCTTGCAGCCTGCGACGGAGCAATCCTGGTGGTGGATGCTGCTCAGGGCGTTGAGGCTCAGACCCTTGCAAATGTTTATCTTGCCCTGGACCATGATCTGGAGGTCTTTCCTGTTATAAACAAGATCGACCTTCCCAGCGCGGACCCCGAAAAGGTCATAAAGGAAATTGAGGACGTGATTGGCATCGAAGCCCAGGATGCTCCCCTTATTTCCGCCAAAAACGGAATAAACATCGACGATGTCCTGGAACGTATCGTTGAAAAAGTACCCGCCCCCAAAGGCTCGGAAAACGATCCCCTGCAGGCCCTTATCTTTGATTCGCTCTATGATTCCTACAAGGGCGTAATCGTATTCGTCCGCGTGGTAAACGGTCGGGTAAAGAAGGGCACCAGGATCAGGATGATGGCTACGGGTGCCGTGGAAGAAGTTGTGGAAGTGGGCTATTTCGGTGCGGGACAGTTTTTGCCCTGCGAAGAATTATCCGCCGGCGAAGTAGGCTATATCACCGCCTCCATCAAAAATGTGAGAGATACCGCGGTTGGTGATACCGTTACGGATGATGAGCGCCCCTGCGCCAAGGCACTTCCCGGATACAAGAAGGTCCAGTCCATGGTTTACTGCGGCGTTTATCCCGCCGACGGAGCAAAGTATCCGGACCTTCGGGATGCCCTTGAAAAGCTTCAGTTAAACGACGCTTCTTTGTTCTATGAGCCTGAAACCTCGGTAGCTCTGGGATTCGGCTACAGATGCGGATTTCTGGGCCTGTTGCATCTTGAGATCATTCAGGAAAGACTTGAAAGAGAATATAACCTGGATCTGGTCACTACCGCTCCGGGAGTTGTATATAAGGTTTATAAGACCAACGGCGACATGATAGAGCTTACCAATCCTTCGAACCTTCCTTCTCCCACGGAAATCGACTACATGGAAGAGCCCATCGTAAATGCGGAGATCATGGTAACCACCCAGTTCGTGGGTTCCATCATGGAACTTTGTCAGGAACGCCGCGGCAAATATTTAAGCATGGAATACATTGAGGAGACCCGTGCCCTTATTAAGTACGAGCTTCCTTTGAATGAGATAATCTACGATTTCTTTGACGCCCTTAAGTCCCGCTCCAGAGGCTATGCGTCCTTTGACTACGAGCTGAAGGGGTATGAACGCTCCGACATGGTCAAACTGGACATCCTCATTAACCGTGAGGAAGTGGATGCCCTTTCCTTTATCGTTCATCGGGACAGCGCTTACGAACGCGGCCGCAAGATGTGTGAAAAATTAAAGGACGAGATCCCGAGACATTTATTCGAGATCCCGATACAGGCTGCGGTGGGCGGCAAGATCATCGCGCGGGAAACCGTAAAGGCAATGCGCAAAGACGTGCTTGCCAAGTGTTACGGCGGCGATATCACACGTAAAAAGAAACTTCTCGAAAAGCAAAAGGAAGGAAAGAAGCGCATGCGCCAGATAGGAAACGTAGAGATTCCTCAAAAGGCGTTCATGAGCGTTTTGAAGCTGGATGAAGACTGACAGGGGTGTGGGAATCTACGTTCATATTCCTTTTTGCAAAAGAAAGTGCGATTACTGCGACTTTGTGTCCTTTGCGGGAAAAGAGGACCTGTTTTCTGCTTATTTTTCTGCGCTTGGATCAGAGATTTCTCAAAAGAAAGATAAATTTGGGGCGCTTACCGTCGATTCCGTGTTTTTCGGCGGAGGCACCCCTTCTTTGCCCGAAAGTTCCTGTCTTACGGGCATTCTCGATGTTCTGAGGGAGAAATTCAACTTCTCCAAAAATCCCGAAATAACAACAGAAGTTAATCCGGATTCCGGCAGCTTTGAAAAACTGAAAGCCTATAAAGAAGCGGGCTTTAACAGGATAAGCATCGGCCTTCAGTCAGCAAATGACGAAGAACTTAAGACCCTTTCGAGAGTCCATGATTTTAAAAAGTTTACCGTTTGCTACGAAAACGCCCTTCGTGCAGGGTTTACCGATATCAACGTGGATCTTATGAGTGCGATTCCGGGACAGACCCTTAAATCCTACGAAAAGACCCTTAAGACGGTGGCGGAGCTTAATCCTTCCCACATAAGTGCCTACAGTCTGATCCTGGAGGAAGGCACGCCTTTTTTTGAAAGGTTCAAAGACGGAAAGGGCCTTCCGGACGAAGATACGGACAGGGAAATGTATGCCCTCACACGGGCATTTTTAAAGGATTACGGGTTTGAGCGGTACGAGATATCCAATTACGCAAAGCCCGGGTTTGAGTGTAAGCATAACATAGGCTACTGGGAAAGAAAGCCTTATCTTGGCTTAGGTCTTGCGGCAGCCTCTTTGATGAACGAAACAAGATATCAAAAGCACGGGGATCTAAGGCGTTACATAGACGGCGACTTTTCGGAAGATACGGAAAAACTTGACAGAACCTCCCAAATGGAAGAGTTCATGTTTCTTGGTTTAAGGCTTATCAAGGGTGTGTCCGTCGAAAGATTTAAGGAACTTTTCGGTAAGAGCATCCAAGAAGAATACGGGGACGTGCTTAAGAAACTTAACAAAGAAGGACTCCTTCTTTTTGACGACAGGGTGTATCTGACGGAGAAGGGGCTTGACGTGGCGAACTACTGCATGAGCGAATTTATCAAATAGATGTTGCGTTAAAATCAGCCGTTGTCTTATAATATCAGTGAGGGCTGAAAGGACTCGGCCGTCGGTTGGGGGATTGAAATGCGATTTGTCAAAACCGAAGATCTGACACAGGGACTCAGAATAGCAAGACCAATCTACAATAAAAAGGGCGTTTTGCTCTATGACAGCGGCTCCAAGCTTACGTCGCAGGCGATCGGAAGTATCAGGAATTTCGGACTTATCGGATTGTTTATTCTTGACGACACGGAACCTGTACCGCCCATGACTCCCGAGGATATTGAATTCGAGCGCTTCAGGACTGTGAAGGTATATGAACTGGAAGCTGAATTCAAGGAGATCATCACCACTCACAGAGCTCACAGACTGGAATTTATCGCAAACGATATCGTAAGTTCCTACGGACATCTTCGCAGAAAAGTCAATTTTATGCAGGAGATCCGCAGCAAGGAAGATTACGTTTACAAGCACACGCTGAACGTGGGCATTCTGGCTGCCATGATTGCATTCCAGATGGGAATACAGCCTTCGGAGAAAACAGATATCATGCTGTCCTGCCTGATCCACGATATCGGCAAGCTTACGGTGCCCGATATGCTTCTTGACGGCGAGAATACGGAAGAAACCGAGAGAATCCTCAAAAACGCCGAGGAAACGGGCTTTGACATGATCGATACGGTGTTTTCCGCAACGCCCAATATCAGGCGCGTCTGTGTACAGTCCTTTAATCTGCATCAGAGCATAGAGCGTGGGATCGAACCGGAAAAGATGAAAGTTTTGGTGGGCACCAGAATCCTTACGGTGGCCGATGCTTATGACACGCTTACCGCCATCAGCACCACCGCGGGCAGGGAACCCTGTTCGCCGGTACAGGCCCTTAAGCACCTTATGTCCTATCCCCAGGTATATAATAAGAAAGCCGTTGAAGCACTGGTCAACTCCATCAACATCTTAAATCCCGGAGTTTCGGTGGAACTTTCAAACGGAGAGCAGGCGCTGGTAATTTCCGTTAATCCCGTCAATATCCTAAAGCCTGTGGTCCTTGATTTTTCATCCAACAGAATCATGGATCTTTCAAGCGACATCTATTCGGATCTTGAGATCGTTGATGTGGTAAAAACCATGGACAGCAGACATGTGCTTAGTAAGGGTGAACTTGAGAAATTCGGCCTTTCATAAGAGATTTACACGCGCGGACCTTCGGGCCCGCGCTTTTTGTTCTTTTATCCGGGATGTTTGCTTGGAGTGTCGGACGCTGTCCGGCGCAGCCTACCCGTTGACGGCTGTCCCGCACAATGTTATAATTCATTCGTTCAGTAAATCGTTAAGACCGTTCGGTCGATTTTTCGGAGAGTAAGTTGAAAGGAAAATATGGTTTATAAGGTTTACTCCGGCAGAGTCGGGGGTGTTTTTGGCGATCTTATAACCGTGGAAGTGGACGTGTCTGCGGGACTTCCCGGTACCGAAATCATCGGACTTGCCGGCAGCGATGTGAAGGAAGCAAAGGACAGAGTGCGCGTTGCTTTGAGAAACAGCGGTGTTAACCTTCCCGCCATGCGTATCGTCATCAATCTTTCACCTGCCGATGAACACAAAGAAGGTGCAGGCTTTGATCTGGCCATCGCGGCGGCACTTCTTGGCGTGATGGGCAAAAACGAGTTCTTTGCGCCGGAAGAAGCGCTTGTTGTGGGGGCCCTGTCCCTTGACGGCAAGATCCTTCCCGTAAGCGGCGTTCTTCCCATCGTAAGATTCGCAAAGGAGAGGGGTTTTAAGCGGGTTATAGTTCCTAAGGTAAATGCAAAGGAAGCTTCGCTTATTCGGGATATCGACATCATTCCCATGGATACCCTTTCGGATTTTATTACCTATCTGTCACTTCCCTTCGGGGAAAAGAAAGCGGCTTTCCCACCCTTTAAATCAGACGGAGGGGATCCCTTTGAAAACACTGAAGGCGAAGCCCTTGATTTTTCTGATGTTTCCGGGCAGGATACGGTGAAACGCGCGGCGGCAATAGCGGCTGCGGGCATGCATCACCTTCTTATGATAGGACCGCCCGGTACGGGGAAATCTCTGATAGCAAAGCGTATTCCGGGGATCCTTCCGCCCCTTACCTATGAGGAGTGTCTGGAGGTTACCTCGGTGTATTCGGTCTCCGGGAAACTTAACGGAAAGACGCCCTTTATGACGCGGCGCCCCTTCTTTGGACCACACCATACGGCCTCTCCGCAGGCCATAGTCGGAGGGGGCGGTGATGCTCGGCCGGGACTTGTTTCCCTGAGCCACAGGGGGATCCTGTTTCTTGACGAAATGACCGAATTTAAGAAAGAGACTCTCGATATGTTAAGGCAGCCTTTGGAAGACGGTGAGATTACGGTTTCGCGGGCAAAGAAAACCTACACGTATCCTGCGAAATTCATGCTTGTTGCGGCCATGAATCCCTGTCCCTGCGGGTATTATCCCGACAGGAACCGCTGTATGTGCACCGACGGGCAGGTTTCCAAATATCTGTCTAAGATCTCGGGGCCCATAGCCGACAGGATAGACATCTGCGTCGAAGTTTCCCGTATGGATCTAAAGGAGATAGCCGGCGGGAAAAAGGGCCTTTCAAGCGCCGAGATAGCCGCAAATGTGGCCCGGGCCGTGAAGATACAGGGCAATCGCTTTGCCAAAGAGACATTTAAGTATAATTCTTTGATCCCTTCTTCGAAAATGGAAAAATACGTGCCCCTTTCGGACGGGGAAAGGGATTATGCCTACAGCGTCTACGAAAGCCTCAAAATGAGCACCAGAGCCTTTTACAAGATGCTGAGGGTGGCACGCACCATTGCCGATTTCGACGGTGATGCGAAAGTAACTAAAAAACACATAGCGGAAGCATCCTGTTATCGCTTCCCCGAGTATATGGGAGGCTGATTATGGGTATATTCAAACAGGCATTTACAATTTCAAAGGAAGAGATGCTTCCTTACTTTTATTATCTCGGTGCAACGGGGCTTGTGGGTGCCGTGACCTACGAAAGAATACAGACCGTCTTTGATTCTCCCAAGGCCTTTTACACGGCGGACGCAGGGAAACTTGAAAAGACCGGTCTGTTTACGGCGGAGCAGATTACGCATTTTACGGAGAAAAAGAAAGAGTTTAACCTCTTTTCCGAATATGAGAGAGCCCTGAAACTGGGCATAAAGACCCTTTCCGTCGAGGACCCTGAGTATCCCGAAAAGTTAAAAACGATAAAGGATTACGCCCCTGTTTTATATATGAAGGGAAGTTTCCCGAAGGAGGGGGTACCCTACGTAAGCGTGATAGGCGCAAGGGAGTGCTCGGGTTACGGAAGTGCCGTTGCGGCTCGCCTTGGGGAACTTTTGGCAGCCGCAGGTGTCGCCGTCATAAGCGGTATGGCCAGGGGAATTGATTCAATCTCCCAGATTGCCGCTTTGGAGGCGGGGGGATATTCACTTGCTTTTCTGGGAGGAGGCGTTGACGTGGTATATCCGCGCGAATCAAGAAGACTCTACGAGATCCTCTCACAGCGGGGTGGCATCATCTCCGAATTTGCTCCCGGGGTAATGCCCATGAAGACTTTCTTTGCCAGGAGAAACCGGCTTATATCCGGAATCTCCGATGCTCTTTGCGTGGTCGAAGCCAAAGAAAAAAGCGGCACCATGATAACCGTGGATTGTGCGCTTGAGCAGGGGCGTGACGTTTATGCGGTGCCCGGAAGGATCAGCGACATCACCAGTTTCGGTACCAATTCTTTGATCAGACAGGGCGCGGGCGTCGTGGCGGACTTAAACGCATTTGTGGAGGAGATGCTTCGAACCTACGGAGGGCCTGCCTTTATGACCCTTACCAAAGGCTCAAAGAAAAAGGAACCCGAGGAAAAATATCTTGAAAACGAAATTGCGGTCATAAGGCTTCTTGACGAAAATTCCTTCACTGCCGATGCTTTGTCCTCCACACTTAAAATGCAAAGCTACGAGATTCTGGGACTTTGCATGGGGTTATGCGATAAGGGAATCTTAAAGAGCATGGGCGCCGGAAGATTTGTTTCCACGGAGGAAGGGATTCTTACAAGAAACAAGATCGTATCGGCGGAAAACGAGGATGAAGACCTGCCGTAAATGTGCATTAAAACTGCAACGTCGGAAAAATAAACTTGCGCGGCAAAAAAATATAGTGTATATTTACTCACGATTGCAACATATGGGGTAAGGGGCAGTGAGCCCTAAAAGACTTTGCCGTTAAGGGTAGGCGGCAGGGAATAAACCTAGGAAGTGGAGATATGGCAAAAAATCTAGTAATCGTGGAGTCACCCGCAAAGGTGAAGACCATTAAGAAGTTTTTGGGCAGCAACTATCAGGTGCTTGCCAGTTACGGACATGTGAGAGACCTTCCGAAGAGTCAGCTCGGTGTCGACCTTGAAAATGACTACGAACCCAAGTACATTACCATCAGGGGAAAGGGTGACGTACTTTCCGAATTAAGAAAAGAAGTTAAAAAAGCAGATAAAATCTATCTTGCAACCGACCCGGACCGCGAAGGAGA
>DBVS01000088.1:51961-52267 GCA_002308235.1 Lachnospiraceae bacterium UBA1258 | reverse complement strand
GTGGATTCCCAGCAGACGAGACGTATTCTTGACAGGATCGTGGGATATAAGATCTCGCCCCTTCTTTGGGCCAAGATCAAACGCGGCTTAAGCGCGGGACGCGTTCAGTCCGCAGCTTTAAGGATAATCTGCGACAGAGAGGCTGAGATAGATGCCTTTGTTCCGAAGGAATACTGGTCCGTGGAAGCGATCCTTTCCTCAAAGGACATAAAAGGTTCCCTGAAAGCAAAATACGCGGGAGAAGTAAAAAACCGGGCCGAGGCTGAGAAGATCGCCAAGGATGTGGCAGCAGCCACATTTATGATT
>DBVS01000088.1:48207-51949 GCA_002308235.1 Lachnospiraceae bacterium UBA1258 | reverse complement strand
ACCTCCACCCTCCAGCAGGAGGCCAGCAAGGCACTCAATTTCTCCACCCAGAAGACCATGCGCCTTGCGCAGCAGTTGTACGAAGGCGTTGAACTTGACGAAGGCACGGTGGGTATCATTACCTACCTTCGTACCGATTCCACCAGAATTGCCGATGAAGCCCTTGCTTCGTCCGCAGAGTATGTGGGAAAGACCTTCGGTAAGGAATACCTTAAGAAGGAAGAAGCAAAAGAATCCAACAAGGGAAGGATCCAGGATGCTCACGAAGCAATTCGTCCCACATCCACGGAGAGAACTCCCCTTGAAATAAAAGACAGACTTTCAAGAGACCAGTTCAGGCTTTACCAGCTTATCTGGAAGCGTTTCGTGGCATCCAGAATGGCCGATGCCACTTATGAGACCACAAGCGTCAAGCTTTCCGCAGGCGCTCACAAGTTCACCATGTCCGCTTCAAAGCTTAAATTTGACGGCTTTATGAAGGTTTACATGGAAACGGGAGAAGACGAAAGCACGGAGGAGACCGAAGAAAATTCCTTCAGCGGAAATCTTACCGAAAAAACCAAGTTAAAGCTTGAAGATGTGGAAAAGAAACAGCATTTCACCCAGCCTCCGGCTCACTTTACCGAAGCATCCCTTGTAAGGACCATGGAAGAAATGGGTATCGGACGTCCTTCCACGTACTCGCCCACGATTTCCACCATCCTTGCCCGTCACTATGTGACCAAAGAGGGCAGAAATATATTTGTAACCGAGCTTGGCGAAGTAGTAAACAAGCTTATGGTGGATGCTTTCCCCACCATAGTTGACAGCAGCTTTACCGCCAATATGGAGACACTTCTTGACGGTATCGAAGAGGGCAACATCAAGTGGAAGACCGTTGTGGAGAATTTCTATCCGGATCTTGCGGATGCGGTTGCGAAGGCCGAAGAAGAAATCTCAAAGGTAAGCATCAGGGACGAAGAAAGCGATGAAATCTGCGAAAACTGCGGACGCCGCATGGTCATTAAGTACGGACCTCACGGTAAATTCCTGGCATGTCCCGGCTTCCCCGAGTGTAAGAATACCAAGCCCTATTTTGAAAAGATCGGTGTTGCCTGCCCTAAGTGCGGCAAGGACATCGTTGTCAAGAAGACCAAGAAGGGCAGAAGATTCTATGGCTGTATCGCGAATCCCGAGTGCGATTTCATGGTATGGCAGAAGCCTTCGGCGCAAAAGTGTGAAAAATGCGGCAGTTTGTTCCTTGAGAAAGGTGGCAAACTGGTATGCTCCAATCCCGAATGCGGGAATGTAAAAGAAAAGAGCGAATAAAAAGAAACAAATTTAACCAATTTTGGAAATTTTCAGAAAAATAGCCAATAATGATTGAATCTTCAAAAATAGTGTGTTAGAATATTTGCGTATCACGACAACGAGAGCAAATATGGAGGTTTCTGTATGAGCAGCGTTCAATTATTGGATAAAACCAGAAAAATCGGCAAACTTTTGCACAACAATAACTCCAGCAAGGTTGTTTTTAACGACATTTGCAAAGTTATGCGTGACATTTTAAATTCGAATATCCTTGTTATCAGTAAGAAGGGCAAGGTTCTCGGCCTGGCAAATGCTGCAGGCGTTGAGATCATTGATGAGCTGATCAAGAACAACGTGGGCGGATTTATCGATCCCATGCTTAATGAGCGTCTTCTTGCGGTTTTGTCCACAAAGGAAAACGTTAATCTTGCCACTCTCGGTTTCGAACACACTGATGTTGCCAAATTCCAGGCCGTTATCTCTCCCATTGAAATCGCAGGAGAGAGACTCGGTTCCCTGTTTGTTTACAAGTGCAAAGAGCAGTACGATATAGACGATATCATTCTTTGTGAGTACGGAACCACCGTGGTGGGTCTTGAAATGCTCCGTGCCGTAAATGAAGAAAATGCGGAAGAATCCCGTAAACTTGCTGTTGTTCATTCCGCCATCAGCACCCTTTCTTTCTCGGAGATGGAAGCCATCACCCATATCTTCGACGAGCTTAACGGCACAGAGGGAGTGCTTGTTGCAAGTAAGATCGCGGACAGAGTGGGGATCACCCGTTCGGTTATCGTAAATGCACTTCGCAAATTCGAAAGTGCCGGAGTTATCGAATCCAGATCCTCCGGTATGAAGGGTACCTACATCAAGGTGTTGAACGATGCGGTATTCGACGAGATAGAAAAAATCAAAAAGGAAAAATCCTTGTAGGCTATAAACAATCGGTTAATAATACCGATATATAGTGTATCTAACGGATTAGCACATGTTAAAGGGACTTGACCACAAGTCCCTTTTTTGTATTCAAAAACGCCCGGGGCGAAACTGTTATGTAACCCACATATTGCGACGCCTCAAAATAAAAAGCACAAGATTATGTGGTTTTTTGCAAAAATCATCTTGTCTTTTTCTATAAAATATCTATAATATAATAAGATAGATGTGTAAGTGGGTTTTTATGCACATTTGTCAAAGGAGGAGCCGATGATCAAATCAAATGCCTTTGATTACATCAATGTTCTTGACAAGGCAGCGGACGCTTCGTGGCTCAGAAACGAGGCTATCGCCAACAACATCGCCAATGTGGATACTCCCGGATACAAGAGAGAGGACGTGACCTTCCAAAAGGAACTGAAGCGCGCTCTTGAGTTTTCCAGGTTTGAATCCATGGATTCAAAGGTAAGGCATCTTACCACCGACGCCCTTGAAGCCAGAACCTACAAGGACTACACGGGTTATTCCTACAGACTGGACGGCAACAACGTGGATATCGAGACCGAGAACACCATCCTTGCCAAGAACCAGTTAATGTACCAGGGACTGATAACCAGCATAGGTCAGGAATTTTCCAACCTGCAGGCTGCCATGAAATAAGGAGGTAACAAGATATGGGAATGTTTACTTCTTTTGACATAAACGCTTCGGGTCTTACCGCTCAGAGGTATCGCCTTGATACCATAGCGGAGAACGTGGCAAACGCCAACAGTACCCGTACCGAAGACGGAACACCTTACGTGCGTAAGGTCGTTACCTTCGCGGAAAAGGGAAAGCAGACTCCTTTTTCGAGAGTCCTTGATGCCCAGATGGACGGCGGATTCTCCGGGAAAGGTGTTAAGGTTTCGGGCGTGTACAAAGACACCGTTACCGAAATGAACATGGTTTACGATCCTTCCCATCCCGATGCGGATGAAAACGGATACGTAACCTATCCCAATGTAAATATCATCACCGAAATGACCAACTTAATCGATGCCACCCGTTCATACGAGGCCAACGCCACTGCTTTTAACGCCAGCAAATCCATGGCTTTAAAGGGCCTGGAACTGGGACGATAAGCGCATGACCTTTTGAAAGTAAAGGAGTTTCGATATGGATATTACATCTTTACTGGGCACATCCAGTCTGGTGACCACGGATCGCGTAGGGCTTAAGTCTGTTAAGGACGGTAACGCGAATCTTTTCCAGACCATGTTAAACGGTGCCATAGATAACATAAACAACACCAACAGCCTTCTTTCCGATGCGGAGAACGCGGAGATCAGCTTTGCCATGGGCGAAACCGAGAGCACCCACGATCTTATCATCGCACTCCAGAAGGCTTCGACCGCTTTGCAATACACCATCGCAGTCCGCGATAAGTTTATGGAAGCGTATAAAGAGATTATGAATATGCAAATCTAGTCTGGGCCTTGCGTCGCAAGGACCAGACAGGCGGAGCGCCGTTGGAGCGGGT
>DBVS01000088.1:32580-48164 GCA_002308235.1 Lachnospiraceae bacterium UBA1258 | reverse complement strand
GTTTGAATGGGTACGGTTAGCAAATTGTTATACAGTATTTCTTCGGAGGCCTTATTATGGGCGAGAAAATTCTTAACAAGTTAAAAGAATTATGGGGAAAGATCATAGAGTGGTGGGCTAAATTCACCGCCAAACAGAAGACCACGATAATAATTCTCGGGGTCGGCGTGGTGGTTGCCTTCATCATTCTTATTTCCGTGCTCACCGCACCGAACTACGTGAACTTAAAGCAGTGCGACTCCACCAAAGAAGCCTCCCAGGTTGTGGACATTCTGAAAAACGCCGACATTTCCTACAAGGTTACCGATGACGGCCTCCTTGTTAAGGTACCGAAAAAGAACGTATCAACCGCAAGACTTGCACTTGGCGCCAGCGGTATCACAGCCACAGCCTATACCATAGATCAGGCTCTTTCCGGAAGCTTTACCACCACGGAAGCCGACAAACAGAAGAAATACAGGCTGTTCCTTGAAAGTCAGTTACAGAACGATTTCCTGATGTCCTTTGAGCCTATTAAGGGTGCGACGGTTAACATAGACTATCCTGAGAATGACGGCACTCTTTTAAGTAAAGACGAGGAGCCCGGAGCGGCTATTCGTTTGGATGTTGACGATTCCTTTACACCGGAGAATGCGGCGCACATCGCAAAGGCCGTGGCTACGATCCTCGGATGCAGTAACACGGATAATATCGTTATCATGGATACGGACGCAAACCTTCTTTTCTCCGGCGAAGACGATTCTACCGTTGCGGGAAGCGCCACCACCCAGTTGGGTGTCAAAGTTGAGGCAGAGAAGAGTTTTGCAAGCAAGGTTAAATCCGTTCTTGTGGGAACCGGTGCCTTCGGAGACATAAAGGTCAGCGCCAATATCGTTATGGACTTTTCTTCCGTACAGAAGACCAACCATGACTATCTTCCCGCAGAGGGTCAGTCCCAGGGCGTTCTTTCCGAAGAAAAGGGCTATAACTCCGAATCTTCGGGCGGTGTAAGCGGAGTGCCCGGAACCGATTCAAACTCCGAGACCACTCACCAGATCCAGGATAACCAGTATTCAAATTCCACCATCGAGGAATTTTACCGTAAATATCTTCCCAACGAACGTATCGAGGCAATCGACATTCCGCCCGGAGTTGTTCGTTATGACGAATCATCCATCGCCATTTCTTCCACGAAATATAACGTGGTCAAGCAGGATGATGTTAAAAAGCAGGGACTTCTTGCGGGAATCACCTGGGAAGAATACCAGAATGCAAATTCCCAGCGTACGGCTGTGGAAGTAACGGATGAAATGCTGGAACTTGCGGCCAACGCCAGCGGTGTTCCCAAGAACAAGATCAGTATCGTTGCTTATGAAGAGAATTTCTTTGTAGACAGCGAAGGCCTTGGAATCGATATCTACGATGTGGTTCAAATCGCACTTATCGTTATCATTCTGGTCCTTCTTGTAGTAGTTGTATTAAAGAGCATGCACACCGAGAAGAGTCACGAGGAGGCGGAAGAGCTTTCTGTTGAAACCCTCCTTCAGTCGAATCCCGAGCCTGTGCTTGACGATATCGAACTGGAAGAAACTTCCGAGACCAAGAAACTTATCGAGAAATTTGTCGACGAAAACCCCGAAGCCGCCGCCAACCTTCTGCGCAACTGGCTGAATGAGGAGTGGGGTTAGTCGAGTGCTGAAAGCACTCGACAGCCCGAGTGGCGTCGGAGCGGGGACGGTACGTAAACCATTTCAGATTCCTTTGAATACGAAACGGCCCTATTCGCGAAGCGAATTTTCATGGGTCCGTTTCTCCATGAGGCGGAGCGCGATCGTCGAGTCGCGTAGCGACTTGACAGCCCGAGTGGCGTTTGAACGGGCCATATATAAAATTAACCTATATTTTTCAAGGACACCAAAACCATGGCAAAAGACAACGGGATAAACGGAATACAGAAAGCGGCCATCCTTCTTATTGTGCTGGGTCCCGAGCGTTCATCCAACATTTTTAAGCACCTTAAGGAAGAGGAGATCGAAGAGCTTACTCTGGAAATTGCCAATACCAGAAGCATCACGCCTCAGATCAAGGAAAGCATTTTGGCTGAATTCTACGAGATCTGTCTTGCCCAGCAGTACATTTCCGAAGGCGGTATCGGCTATGCCAGAGAACTTTTGGAGAAGGCTCTCGGTTCGGACAAGGCTCTGGACGTTATCGGAAAACTTACCGCTTCCTTGCAGGTTAAGCCTTTTGAATTTGTGCGTAAGACCGATGCTTCGCAGCTTCTTAACTTTATCCAGGACGAGCATCCTCAGACTATCGCCCTTATTCTTTCATACCTTTCCGCCAGCCAGTCGGCACTTATAATTTCCGCTCTGTCTCCCGACAGACAGTCCGACGTAGTGCGCCGTATCGCCACCATGGACCGTACGAGCCCCGATGTCATCAAAGAGGTTGAAAAGGTGCTTGAATCCAAACTTGCATCTCTCATCAACCAGGACTACACCATTATCGGTGGTGTGGACGCCGTTGTAGAAATTTTGAACACCGTCGACCGCGGTACAGAAAAGCACGTTATGGAGACTCTCGAAATCGAAGAGCCCGAGCTTGCCGACGAAATCAGAAAGAAGATGTTCGTGTTCGAAGATATCCTCCTTCTCGAGGACAGAGCTATTCAGAGAGTGCTGCGTGATGTTGATAACAACGACCTTGCCGTTGCCCTTAAGTCTGCAAACGAGCAGGTTCAGAATGCTATATTCGGCAACCTTTCAAAGCGTCTTGCTGTCATGATAAAAGAAGACATGGAATTCATGGGACCTGTCCGCATGAAGGACGTAGAAGAAGCACAGCAGAAGATCGTAAACATCATCAGAAAGCTCGAAGACTCTGGAGAAATCGTTATTTCCAGAGGCGGAGGAGATGAGATAGTTGTCTAAAAATATTTATAAGGGCGGCTTTGTTCAATTCTCGCCCGAAAATACCAAAATAATCGATACCAATTCCCTTGTTGCGAAGAAGATCGAGACCTACTCGACCCTTCTTCGTGAGAAGACCGAAGAAGATTTCGAGCCCGCTTCCGAAGAGTATGACGGGCTTGATGAGGAACGGCTCAGTGCTCTTACCGAAGACGGTGGGCCGGGAGAATATCCCGCTTCTCCGGAAGAAGCAGTTCCCGATGTCGAAGAAATCAGAAAAGCCTGTGACGATATGATCAATGACGCTAACGCACAGGCTTCTTCCGTTTTGGAGGCGGCAACAAAAGAGGCGGAAGAAATCAAAGCAAACGCCGCGGAAGAGGGCCGTCAGGAAGGTTTTGAAGCAGGCAAAGCCGAAGCGGAGGCAATCCTCAGAGAGGAAGCTTCCAAACTGGAAGAAGAAAGAAACCGTCTTAACGCTGAGTACGAAGCAAAGCTTAAAGAACTGGAACCCAAAATGGTGGACGCAATAACCGATGTTTACGCAAAGGTTTTCGGAAACGGTTTCTTTAACAAAAAGGACGTGCTGGTTGCCCTTGTTTCAAAGGCACTTTCAAATACCGAAACGGATGACAGGATCATTATCCACGTTTCGAACGAAGATTACGAAGAAGTGATGTCCGCGAAAGACGAACTTTTCGCAAAGGTTTCTTTTTCTACGGAACCCGAAATCAGACCAAGAGAAAGCCTTGAATCCGGCCAGGCGAAGGTTGAGACTGACTACGGGATCATGGACTGCAGTATAGATACCGAGCTTAAGGAGCTTACAAGAACCCTTAGAATTCTTTCTCACGAGGGATGACCGTAAATGGATTTTTCCGTTAATTTCGACAAATACAGAGAACTTGAGAATGAAGTTTTCTATAAATCGCAGGGTAAGATAGCAAACGTGGTGGGCCTTACTCTTGAAAGTTACGGCCCCGATGCGAAACTCGGAGATATCTGCACGATCTATTCAAAGGGCGGAGCCTACGCCATCGCAAAGGCCGAGGTCATCGGCTTTAAAGACAAGAAGACTCTGCTTATGCCCTATGATCATGTAGAGGGCGTGAGCGTCGGATGCATAGTTGAAAACGAAAATCATCCCCTGGAAGTTATGGTAAGCGATAACCTTTTGGGGCATACCCTTAACGGCCTGGGAATCCCGGATGACGGTTCCGAAATCTTCGGAGCACCCTATTCCGTGGAGGCAGCGCCTCCCAATCCCATGAGCCGTGAGATCATTTCGGATGTTTTGCCTCTGGGCGTTAAAGCCGTGGACGGACTTCTGACCATTGGCAAGGGCCAGAGAGTCGGGATCTTCGCGGGTTCAGGCGTCGGAAAATCAACGCTTCTCGGTATGTTTGCAAGAAATACAAAGGCCGATATAAACGTTATCGCCCTTATAGGAGAGCGCGGACGTGAGGTTCGGGAATTCGTTGAAAGGGATTTGGGTCCCGAGGGCATGAAACGTTCCGTTTTGGTAATTGCCACCAGTGACAGACCTGCGTTGGAACGCACGAAAGCCGCCAAAACGGCCACCGCCATTGCGGAATATTTCAGGGACCGAGGTAAAGACGTCCTCCTGATGATGGACTCCCTTACCCGTTTCTCCATGGCTCAGCGTGAAATCGGTCTTGCCAGCGGAGAGCCGCCCGTATCAAGGGGATATCCGCCAAGTGTTTATGCGGAGATGCCGAAACTTTTGGAGCGCGCGGGCAGAAGCGATGTGGGTTCCATTACGGGTCTTTATACCGTGCTTGTTGACGGCGATGACTTTAACGAGCCCATCACCGATACCGCCAGAAGTATTCTGGACGGACATATCGTTCTTAACCGTAAGATAGCTCAGAAGAACCACTATCCCGCCATAGACGTGCTTGCCAGCATTTCAAGATGCATGTCGCAGATAGCCACCAAAGAGCAAAAGGCCGCAGCGGGTCAGATAAAGAACCTGATGGCAACCTATAACGACGCCGAAGACCTTATCAACATCGGTGCCTACAAATCGGGCTCAAACCCCGAGATTGACGAGGCCATCAGAAAGCACAAGACCATCGACGATTTTCTTATGCAGAGTACCGAAGAAAAGATTTCCTTCGAGGACACCGTAAACGAAATGTATTCCATCGTCGGAGAATCCTAAGATAAATGGCTAAATTTCAGTTTCGCATGCAAAGCGTGCTAAATTTAAAGATACGTCTCGAGGAGCAGCAGAAGAATGCTTTTGCCGCCGCAAAGAAACGCCTTGACGAAGAAATCGAGAACCTTTCGAAACTCTACAAACGAAAGGAAGGCTATGAGGAGGAAGGCCGCAGGATGCGCGCCGAGACACTTTCCGTCAATGACATTTTAGAGAATGAAACGGCCATCGTTCGCATGAAGGAATACATCGACGAACAGACGAAACGCGTTATGGAGTGTGAAAAACAGCTGGAAGAAGAACGCGTCAAGATGGTTGAAATGATGCAGGAAAGAAAGACCTACGAACGCCTGCGCGAGAAGGCTTTTGAGCAGTTTTTGGAAGACGAAAAACACGAAGAAGGCGTCATAAACGACGAGCATAACAGCTTCGTTTACGGCACCGGCAGATAGGAATGAGATATGGCTGATCAGGCAAATCCGGCTATCGGAAACGAAACCGCCAACGAAAAAAAGAAAATAAAAGAAGAGAAGCAGCGCTTAAAGCAGGAAGAGAAGAAGCAGCGCCAGGAGATAAAGAAACGGGCAAAAGAGATCTCCAAGCGTGAATCCGAGCTTGCGGATGAAGAAGAACCCGGCGGAGCGTCTTCTTTTGTTGTCACCACCATTATCGTCCTTGTCTGGATCGCCATACTGGGATTTCTCATCAAACTCGATGTGGGCGGATTCGGTTCCGAAATCTTAACTCCCATTTTAAAGGATGTACCGGTAGTAAATCTTATCCTTCCGAAGACCGGAGGGACCGTTACACCCGCAGATCCCAATGAAAGCTACGGCGGATACAACAGCATCAAGGACGCCGTTGAATACATAAAGGTGCTTGAACTTGAACTTGAGCATGCCCAGACCGTTAACAACACCTACACGGAAGAGCTTACCAAGCTTCAGGCCGAGGTTGAAAGACTCAGAGAATTCGAAACCATGCAGGTGGAATTCCAGAGGATAAAGGAACAGTTCTTCGAAGAGATCATTTACTCGGACAACGGTCCCGGTGCGGAGGGCTATAAGAAATACTACGAGAGCATAGATCCTACCACCGCAGAAGCTCTTTATAAGCAGGTTGTCACCAAACTTGAAATAGACGCTGAATACAAGGATTTCGTTTCGAGATACTCGCAAATGAAACCCAAGGCCGCCGCATCCATTTTTGATGAGCTTACCGCAACTTACAGTAAACAGCTTGCGGCCATCCTCATGGCAATGGATTCGGATGCCGCCGCAAAGATACTTGCGGCCATGCAGCCGGCCAATGCGGCGATACTTACAAAAATTATGAATCCTGAGGGTTAAGTTTTTTAAGTTTCTGCCGATATATAGATTGTAAGCGACAACGGTGATGACAAGGATGTTTCCCGTGGGCGCGTGTTTTGATACCTGCACCCATAAATGTCTTTGTCATCGCCGTTGTTTGTTTTGCGCATATGTACATTGAAAACTGAAGAGAGGAGGAACTAAATGACTGGTACACCTGTTATCGGTTCAGTAAACACTCAGGCAGTGAACTTACTGAACACAGTACAAACAATCAGTAAAACGGGCAGTCCGGACTTTAAGAACTTCATGAACCTGTCAGAGAGTGCTTCGGGCGCGGCAGACAAAGCCGTACAGCAGAAGCCTGCCGACAAGACTTCAAACGAAGTTTCAAAAGAAATCGGAACCAACAAGCCGGACAGAATCGGCAAAGCCCAAACCGAGGACAATCTTCAAAGCGGCAAAGAGGTAACTTCGAAAGACGTAGAAACCGTCAAAGAAGAGATCAACGCCATCGCAGAGGAAATCGAAGAAGAATTTGATGTGACTCTTGAAGATATCGAAGCAGCGCTCGCAGTCCTCGGACTTAACATGACGGCACTTCTTGATGCAGACAGGCTTCCTGAGATCATTACCGAAATCACCGGTACCGATGATCTGATCGCGATAGCCACAGACCCCGACCTTTACGAGGCACTTGAAAACATCAAAGGAACCGTTGAAGAAGCCCTCCAAACAATCACCGAGGAAATGAACATTCCCGAGGAGGATTTCAAAGAGGCACTCGCAAGCGTTGAAAGAGAAGTAAAAGATACGGTTGAGCCCTTACAGAGAGCCATCGTAAACAACTCTCAGAACAGCGAAGAGCTTGCGGAAAAGATTGAAGTGACGGTAACTCCGAACAAAGAAAACGTTACAGTCGAAAGAAACTTAGGTCTTTCGAATACGGAATCGGAATACACCGAAACGGAAACACCCGCACCTGTTTCTTTGTCGGAAACAAGAAACGAAGGCTTTAAAGATACAAAGAACGAAGCCGGAGGATTTGAAGCGGGATTTGCACAGAGACTTTTGCAGAACGTGGCAGAGACCTTCAACGAAGCAGCAGAAGGAGTCACTTACAGCGAAGTTGAAGTACAGGACATTATCAATCAGATGACTGAGTCCATAAGAGTGGAAGTTACTCCCGAGGCGCATGAGATCAACATCAAGCTTCATCCCGAATCCTTGGGAAGCGTAAGCGTTAAGATTTCGGCAAACAACGAAGGCCTCATGAGAGCACAGTTCATCACCCAGAACGAAAGCGTAAAAGCAATAGTCGAAAGCCAGGCAATCGTTTTAAGAGAAGCACTCGAATCCAAGGGTGTTACGATAGAAGCGGTTGAAGTAACGGTTCAGAGCCATGAATTCGAGAGAAACTTAAGCGACCGGAATCGCGACAGAAACTCCGAAGCCTCAGAAAGCGGCAGCAAGAGACGCGGAATCAGAAGGATCAACCTTTCGGAACCTTCCGAAGAAACCTTTGAATCCGACGAAGACGCAGTCGTAAGAGAGATGATGGCAGCCAACGGAAACACCATCGACTACAGTATTTAAGGAGAAAGAAAATGGCAGACAATTTATCCGCAATAGTAAAAGACGGTAAAATACAGGCCTCCACAGCTTCGCAGCTTTCGATGTCGGTTGAGAAAGTGAACGAGAACAACGGACTTGATAAGGATGCTTTCTTACAGCTCCTGGTAGCACAGATGAAATATCAGGATCCTCTGGAGCCTACAGAGAATACCGAATATATTTCACAGCTTGCAACCTTCTCGGAACTTGAAGAAATGCAGAACATGACAGCCGGCATGACACTCCAGAGAGCAGGCTCGCTGATAGGTCAGGAAGTCATCTGTAAAGTAACAAACGCACAGACGGGCGGCACCGAATACGTACAGGGTCTCGTTGATTACGTGGTTTACGAAAACAACAAAGCATACATTTCCATCGATGAATCCCTTTACTCCATCGACGATGTATACCAGGTAGTGGACGAAAAGTACTCGGCGGCATACGAACTTGCAAGAAAGTTTGTTACAACACTTACCCAGTTCCCCAAGCTTGAAGATATCACGCTTGACTACAAGGATGCGGTCAAGGGCTTAAGAGACACCTACGCGGGAATGGATAACTACCAGAAGTCCTTTATAGCGGCTGATACTCTTACGCTTCTTACGAAGTACGAGAACAGGATCCACGAACTGGAGCTTATAGCCGAGAACGGACAGAACAGCACGGGAGAATAACCCGATTTCGATGAGAGGATAGAATATGGATATTAAAACAAACAATTTCCTTTCCATCGAGCAAATCAGAGATCAGTATTTAACAGAACAGGGAACACAGCAGAAACAGTACACAAGCAATATTTCCTTTAAGGACATTTTCGAAGTAAAGTCCAAAGAAACGGCGGGACAGGAAGTAAGATTTTCGAAACACGCAATGAACCGCTTAAAGGACAGAAACATTTCTTTATCGGACAATCAGCTTGAAAGACTGAATGATGCGGCTCTGAAGGCCGAAAGGAAAGGAATCAAAGAAACACTGGTTTTGGTAGATTCACTGGCATTCATAGTAAACGTACCAAACAACACGGTTGTAACGGCAATGGACAGCACGGAAGCAGCCGAAAATGTATTTACCAATATCGACGGAGCAGTAATAAATTAGCCGGACCTTACGGAGGCTAAGGCTTTTGACTGACAGATAAAGCCATAACTGCAAGCAACTCTTTAGGAGGTCACTCATTATGATGAGATCAATGTATTCCGGTGTATCCGGATTGAAAACCCACCAGACCAAGATGGACGTTATCGGTAACAATATCGCCAACGTCAACACTGTAGCGTACAAGTCAAGTTCCATCACCTTCAGTGAACTTATGTACCAGACAACCCAGAAAGCAAGCGGCGCGAACACTCTTACCGGCACCGGCGGTACCAACGCACGTCAGATCGGTCTCGGCGTTCAGTCCGCAGCCATCAACACCGCTATTTCTTCCCAGGGCGCGACCCAGACAACGGGTAACCCCTTTGATATCTGCATAAACGGAAAATCTTTCTTTGTTGTAAGCGACGGATCCAGCAACTTCTTCACCCGTGCGGGTGCATTCAACGTTGACTCCGTAGGTAACCTGGTTATGGCCAGCAACGGTTACAACGTAATGGGCTGGGGCGTAGATCCCGAAAATCCCACCAAGATCAAACCTGCAACGGTTGAACCTTTAAGGATCATGAGCGCCGACAACATGACTTATCCTCCGGAAGCTACTACCAGAGGTTATGTATCCGGTATCCTTGATAAGAACGATTCAAACGTATCCACCGAAGCCGGCAAGATCATAAGCTTAAGCTTTTATGACAACCTTGGATATCCCTATACCGCTAAGTTCAGCATTCACTCAACAAGAAACGAAGGCGAATATTACGTTGCTCTTGATGACATTCTCGATGCGAACGCAAAGTCCATCACCGAGAAGTATGGCGCTCCTCTTTCAAGCATCGTTTCAATCGGTTCTTCCTTTGATGCAGCCGTAGATCTTGATAAGAACCTTGTTTCCACCGCAAGCTTTACCGCAGGTACTGTTATGGTAGGCACCACTCCCGGTACCGCGGCAACCATTAACTACGTTGACGGAAACGGAGCAAACCAGTCTGTAACCATTAGCGCTCCCTCCGCGGAAGGCGTTTCGAAGGTAAATTACCCCATCGCTCCCGCAACGGACTTAAGCGCCATCAAAGATCTTCTCATGTACGGCTACGGCTACAGCGAAGAAGAATACAACAATTTAAAAGAAGTCAGCATCGACATCCTTTCCGGTACCCTTAACGTAGCCACCAAGACCGTTACCGGTTCGAAGCTTTCCTACAGCACCGCAGACGGATCCTTTAAGAGCATCGACGGTGAGAAGAGCATAACCCTGGATTTCGCAAGCGACCTCGTTGTTAACGGAACCACAGTAGATCTTAAGCACTTCTTCGATATCGATTTTGACTGGTCCGCAACCAATATGTTCAACAATTCCGGAACCTCCACCATCGGAGCTACCAACGGCGACACCGACGGCGTAGGTGCAGGCCGTAAGAACGGTCTTATGAGCGGAATCACCATTCAGCAGAACGGTATGATCTATGCTTCATACGACAACGGTATGACCAGACTTATGGGCCAGATCGCGGTTGCTGAATTCACCAACGCTGCAGGTCTTGAAAAAGCAGGTGAAAACCTTTACAAGGCATCCCTCAACTCCGGCGAATTCGACGGCATCGGCGTTGACATCACAGGTTCCGGCGGATACATGACCACCGGTGTTCTCGAAATGAGTAACGTAGACCTTTCCGCAGAGTTTACCGAGATGATCACCACCCAGAGAGGTTTCCAGGCAAACTCCAGAATCATCACCGTATCCGATACGATGCTTGAGGAACTCGTTAACTTAAAGAGATAATAAAGTAATTTAATACAGGCTTTTTTAGGGGAACTTTGCAAAGTTCCCCTATTGGCTTTTTATTTATACCCGTGCGATGTTTGAATGCGGGTTTAACTTGTTTTACATTGACGATGCTCAAAATTCGCTTTCATCAATCGGGGCCGCGAACCATGAATCAAAACTTTTCCGGACACGCTCTCGCTCTTGTCCTCGCTGCAACGGACGCTAAGCTCGAAAAAACCTCGCTAAGCGCCGGCGCTGTGGAAGGTCCGTCGAAGTTTTATTCATGTTTCGCTACACATCGGCTGTATGTAAGGCGTGGATTTATGAGTTTCATAAGCAAACACTTGCAACATGGAACGAAGCGAAACACGTCGCATCGCTTGCAATGCGACAGCCCGAGCGGCGTTTGAGCGGAGTATAATGTTTGATGTGAGAGCTGCGCTTCCACGCGAACACATCGAAACGCTTAGTCGCAGTTGAAGTTAGTTGAGCGGAGTAGGTTGCGTTTGCGTTGAAACTCATAATCCACGCCGTATTACATAGGGGGATAAAGCATGATAAACATCACAAAACTTAACGGTGTCCAGCTGACCATAAATCCCGACTTTATCGAGATTGTGGAAGAGACTCCCGACACCGTCATAACCATGTCTACAGGACGGAAAATTATTATAAAAGAAAGTAGACAAGAGGTTATAAATTTAGTAAAATCGTATAGAAAGGAAATTTTTGCCTCACGGCAATAAAGGAGCATAACCGGAATGGATCTTGCGTCGATTTTGGGCTTGGTTTTGTGCTTTGGCCTCGTTGTTTTCGGTATCGTAAACGGAGATAACGGAATTGACTTCAGTGCGATCAGCAACTTCATAGATTTACCGTCCGTTTTCATTACCATCGGCGGTACCGTCAGCTGTATGCTTGCTTCCTGTGAACTTAAGGAATATATCAACAACCTTAAGAGCTATGCACTGATCTTCAAAACTCCCAAGTTTAATACTCAGGAAATTATTACAAAAATCATAGATCTTTCGAATGTGGCACGTAAGGAAGGCCTTCTTTCCCTGGAAGAGGCCGCCGGTGACCTTGACGACGATTTCCTTAAAAAGGGTATCCTTCTTATCGTCGACGGTACCGACCCCGAACTCGTAAGGGGTATCATGGAGACCGAACTTGCCAGTATCGAAAGCCGCCATAACAAGGTCATAAGCTTCTTTGAGCAGATGGCCGCCATGGGTCCTGCCTGGGGTATGATCGGTACCCTGATAGGACTTGTTAACATGCTTAACAACATGCAAGACTCGTCAAAGATCGGACCTGCGATGTCCGTCGCCCTTCTGACCACATTGTATGGTTCCATGATCGCAAACTGGATCTGCCTTCCCGCTACCTTCAAGATGAAGAAGAACAACGCCAGTGAGACGATGATAAAAGAGATTATGATCGAGGGTCTTTTGTCCATTCAGGCGGGCGAAAACCCCAGAGTTATAGAGGAAAAGCTTAAATCGTTCCTTGCACCCGCGGACAGAGTTATCGCAGGCAGCGAGGGCGAAGGAGAGGAACAGTAAATGGCAAGGAAAAAAGCGGAGCCCGACGGTGGCCCCGGACAGCCTTGGCTTAATACTTTTGCGGATCTGATGAACCTGCTTTTGTGCTTCTTCGTTTTGCTTTTTGCCGCATCCAGCGTGGATCAGGCGAAGTTTAACGAGATAGCCGCTTCATTCCAGAGCACCTTCAGTATCTTTTCCGCGGGAAGTACGGCCATCGGTGACGGTGTGCTCATCAGCAACGGCGTAAGTCAGCTTAATGAACTTGACAAATACATAAACAGCATGGGTAAGCTCGCAGAAAACAAGGACGAAGCCAACCGTGCCGATGATATCCAGCAGGAGCTCGCAGATGTCGAGGCCCTTAAATTAGAGATGAGTGAATCTCTGGCCGAGCAGATCCAGGAGGCCCTTGAAGAGAACCAGATCGCGGACAAGGTGGACGTGGATTTCAACAGCCAGTACGTGCGTCTCACCCTTAAGGGAGCCATTCTTTTTAAACCCGGTAAGGCCAATTTGTTGGATGACGTTAAGCCTACGTTACGAAAAATTGGTATGATATTGGAGAGGTATGCGTCCGGCGAGATCGAGATCGAAGGTCACACCGATAACGTACCCCAGAATTCGCCCGAATTTAAGAATAATGACGAACTCAGCAGCGCCCGTGCTCTGGCGGTATTCTACTATATTGTGGAAAACACCGATATCAACCCCGCAAACATCAAGCACGCAGGCCGCGGCGAATATGTGCCGATAGCCGACAATTCAACCAAGGAAGGCCGTAATCTTAACCGAAGGGTTGAAATTAAGATCTACAATTCGCTCAATTCTTATGGGCAATAAATAAACTTAGGGGATATGGTCATGAAGAAGAATCTCATATCGATCTTGATACTGGCTCTTTTGGTGGTCAATGTTGTATTGACCGCCATTATGATGTTCTCAGTCACCTCCACAGCCAAGAAAACGGGAGCCCTTGTTTCAAACATAGCGACCGTTTTAAACATCGAGCTGGGGGACAAGGAAGAAGAAAAAGAAGCGGTAGTCGAGGTCAAAGACATCGTATCGTTGAACATTGACAAACTTACCATTCCGCTCAAGAAAACGTCGAGTGATGCCAAAACTGATTATTGTGTAGTTGAGGTAACGCTACTTCTTAATTCCAAGCACGAGGATTACGCCACCTATTCGGCAACCATGGATACATATTCGGGAATGATCAAGGACCTTATCAACACGGTCATCGGCAATCACACGATTACTGAAATTCAGAGTAATCCGGAAGCGATAAAAGCAGAAATACTTAATAAAATTCAGTCTGAATACGGCCTTATGTTTATTTACAGAGTCACATTCAGCAGCATCATGTATTCATAAACCGAGGCATTTGACTCGGGCATGAGGAGGTGAGCTTCGTGGGCGACGTATTGTCTCAAAATGAGATAGACAGTTTGTTGGCAGCCCTGAGCACCGGTGAACTGGATGTTGACGAAATGCAGGACAAAGGCGACAAACAGGTCAAGAACTACGACTTTAAGCGTCCTGCGAAGTTTTCGAAAGAACATTTACGTACACTGGAAATCATATATGAGCATTACGGACGTTTGTTATCGACGAACTTCCCCGTTTATCTTCGAAAGAACATCCAGGTAAGCGTGGCGAGCTCCGAAACGGTTACTTTTTCCGAATTTACCAACGCCCTTTCGAACCCCGTAATATTGGGTATAATAAATTTCCAACCCCTTGGTGGTAATATAATACTCGACCTTGCCGCAAACCTCGGGTTTGCGATGATTGACCGAATGCTCGGCGGAAAGGGAGTACCCCTTGAAAAGAACCGTGATTTTTCGGAAATCGAGATGACCATCATCGACAAATTATTGATAATAGCTATCCAGTTGATGAGAGAGCCCTGGAAGAACGTGCTGGACATCAACCCGATGTTGGAGAGAATAGAGACAAACCCTCAGTTCGCGCAGGTTATCGCGCCCAATGAAATGATTGCGATCGTTACCCTCAACATGAAGATCGGCGATGTGGAAGGCTTCATGAATGTCTGCCTCCCGTATTTCACTCTTGAGAGCGTAATGGACAAGCTGAATACCAAGTACTGGTTCTCCACCATGAAAGATTCCGGCGACGAGAACTACGAGATGTATATAGAATCCCTCATAAGGCGCGTGGATATTCCGATGCGCGTGGTTATGGGAAACAGTTCGATATCCGTAAGCGACTTTATAGGCCTGCAGCTCGGCGATATAATCCGCTTGGATACACACATAGACAGCGAACTTGATGTATATGTGGGCAATATAAAGAAATTTAATGCCGTTCCCGGTACTGATAAAGACAAGTATGCGGTAAGGGTTACCAAGATTATAAGGGAGGAGGAATAGTACATGGACGGAATGTTATCTCAGGACGAAATAAATGCCCTCCTGAGCGGCATGGATCCGGCCGAGTTATCGGCATCGGCTCCGGCTGAGAAATCTGACAAACCCGACTCCTTTGTGGTAGGAACAGCAGCGTCGAGCAACCTTAGCATGACGGATGTTGAAAAGGACGCCGTTGGCGAAGTGGCAAACATAAGCATGGGCTCCTCTGCAACGACACTCTACTCACTGGTTAACCGAAAGGTTAATATCACCACACCGGTTGTTGATATTGCAAAGTGGGACAGTGTTTTACAGGATTACGAACGACCCTGTGTATTTATTCAGATTCATTACACGGCGGGATTGGACGGAACCAATATTTTGGTATTGCGTGAGCACGACGTTAAGATCATCACAGACCTGATGATGGGCGGCGACGGAACCAACACCGAAGGTGAGCTCGGAGAATTGCACTTAAGTGCCATTTCGGAAGCAATGAACCAGATGATGGGTGCAGCGGCGACATCGCTCTCAACCATGCTTGGTACCATGATCGATATAAGTCCCCCGGAAGCAAGCTTTATCGATCTTGCCGAATTTAAATCCGGGGCAGAGATCGCACCGTTCCTCGGTGGCGAATTTGTTAAGATTTCCTTCGCGATGCAGATAGGCGATCTGGTCGATTCAACGATCATGCAGCTCTATCCCGTCGAATTTGCAAAGAAACTTGTTGAGACCTTCATGGAGCAGACGGCACCCAAGAGCGAACCCGCACCTGCGCCTGCACCGGCTCCCACACCTGCACCGG
>DBVS01000088.1:15260-32551 GCA_002308235.1 Lachnospiraceae bacterium UBA1258 | reverse complement strand
CCAGATGGGAATGCCTCAAATGGGAATGCCCCAAATGGGAATGCCTCAGATGGGAATGCCCCAGATGGGAATGCCTCAAATGGGAATGCCTCAGATGGGGATGCCTCAGATGAATGTCCAGCCGGCACAGTTCCAGACCTTCTCGCCGGAGTATATCGCACAGCAGGCACACGAAAACATCGGCCTGATAATGGATGTACCCTTGAGTGTTACGGTTGAACTCGGCAGAACAAGCAAATCCATTTCGGAGATACTTGATTTCGCACCCGGCACCATCATAGAACTCGATAAGATAGCCGGTGAACCCATAGACGTTCTGGTAAACGGCAAACTGGTTGCCAAAGGCGAAGTGGTAGTCATTGAAGAGAGTTTTGCAATCCGTGTAACGGAAATTATAAAATAGCAAATAAACCGATAGGAGTGTAAATTATGGCAAAGAATATTTTAATCTGTGACGATGCGGCTTTCATGCGTATGATGATCAAGGATATCCTTACAAAGAACGGGTACGTTGTCGTAGGCGAAGCTGAAAACGGTGCCAAGGCGGTTGAAAAATACAACGAAACCAAGCCCGATCTTGTACTTATGGATATTACGATGCCTGAAATGGACGGAATACAGGCACTCAAGAAGATCAAGGAAGGCGATCCCGGCGCAATGGTAATCATGTGCTCGGCAATGGGTCAGCAGGCGATGGTTATCGAATCCATTCAGTCCGGTGCAAAGGACTTCATCGTTAAACCCTTCCAGGCAGATCGTGTACTTGAAGCGGTTAAGAAAGTTGTGGGTTGATGCCTGCGGCTTTGGAATCTCCGCTTTCATCGATCGTACAGTTACTGACTGTACTTCTTATCTTTGTATTTGTTTTGGTCATAACGGCATTTGCCACCCGGTGGATAGCCAATTATCAAAGGGATAAGGCCCCGGGTGAAAACATCACCATCGTTGAGACCAAGAGAATATCGCAGAATAAACTGATCGAAATACTGCGTATAGGGGACAGATATTTCGCCGTTGCATTGGGGAAGGACGAGGTTACATTCATTTCTGAGATTTCGCCCGATTCCCTGCATTTTCCGGAAAAGACGGGAGAGCCTTTTTCGTTCAAAGATCTGCTTAATAAGGCGAAAAATGACGGGGATAAATAATTTAATGAAGAGAATTGTAAAATCAATATGCCTGCTTTTAACGGCAGGTATATTGTTTATAGCCCTGAAATTACCCGTATATGCGAGTGAGCTTCCGGGCGGAATTGGTTCACATCTTGCGGGCGAGACCGAAAGCCGGACCTTCATCAATGATTCGGGTACGGCCGAAACACCCGACGATCTCAAAGAATTAAATATTTCCAACGATCTTACGGTTACCTACAATAACGGTAACGGAGAGCTGTCGGGGTCACTTCGTATTCTCTTGACCCTTACGATGATAGCGCTTGCTCCGTTACTTCTTATTATGCTTACCTCTTTTACGAGGATAATCATAGTTTTGCATTTCACCAGGTCCGCATTAAATACCTCCACGGCGCCTCCCAACAACGTATTGATAGCCCTTGCGCTTATCCTTACGTTTTTTATTATGAATTCCACCTTTACAACCGCATACAATGAAGCTGTTGTACCTCTGGACAAGGGTGAGATCACCCAGGCGGAGGCACTTGAGCGCGGGATGAAGCCCTTCCGTGAATTTATGTACGGTCAGACTCAGATAAAAGACGTAAAACTTTTCATGGAAATAGCGGGAGAAGAGTGGGACGGAGCCCTTGACTCGATTCCCAATTACATTCTTGTTCCCAGTTTTGCGGTAAGTGAATTAAGATCTGCATTTATCATCGGATTTGTTATTTATATACCTTTCATAGTCATAGACATGATCGTGGCCTCCATACTTATGAGTATGGGTATGATGATGTTACCACCCACGACCATATCCATGCCGTTTAAGATCCTATTATTCGTACTGGCGGACGGCTGGAACCTTATCATAGGTTCACTTGTTAAGTCCTTCTGACAGAGGGAAAAACTATTATTAAAAGAAGGGAGAAGCCATGACTGTTGATGACGTTGTTACGATTGCCAGCAGAGCACTGTACATAATCATTAAGCTTTCTGCACCCATTCTTTTGATTTCGCTTATTATCGGTCTGATAATCAGTATTTTCCAGACCGTTACTTCCATACAGGAACAGACTCTTACCTTTGTTCCCAAGATCATTGCGGTATTCCTGGGGCTCATGCTTTTGGGATACTGGATGTTAAGTACACTCAGGGATTATATGACTGAACTGTGGTCGAATTTCGGACAGTACATAAGATAGGTTAAGTGTGAACGATGGTTGATTTATCCTTCTCGATGGCAGAATTGGAATATTTTTTGCTTATTCTCGTAAGGGTTACCTGCTTTGTTTACGCTGCCCCTTTCTTCGGGATGGCCAATACTCCGAACCGTGTAAAGATCGGTGTCGGCGTTCTTTTGGGAGTCACGGTTTATTACGGACTTGAACCTGTTCCCGTAGCTTATGCCACGGTACTTGAGTTTGCAATCTTAGTGATTAAAGAAGCCCTTGTGGGGCTTATCATAGGTTTTTCCGCATCGATATGTACTGCGGTTCTTGGATTCGCGGGACAATTGGTGGATATGGAGACCGGACTTTCGATGGTCACGCTTTTTGATAACATGACGCGGGACAGCATGACGATCACGGGCATGTATTACCAGTACATCATCATGCTGATGCTCATATTGAGCGGCTTGTATCAGTTCGTGGCAGGTGCGCTGTTTTCAAGCTTTGCGCTTGTTCCCGTAAGCGGCGCGATTTTTTCGGGAGAGAAGCTCTTCTCGGGAATGCTGCTTTTCCTGACAGAATACATAAGCATAGGGTTCCGTATATCCCTTCCGGTATTTGCGGCCATCATGCTTCTTGATGCGGTGCTTGGCATACTTACCAAGGTTTCCCCGCAGTTAAACATGTTTGCGGTAGGTATTCAGCTTAAGATTTTAACGGGTCTTGCGGTTTTGTTTTTGACGGTTGCGATGCTTCCTTCCGCATCATCCATGCTTTTGTCACACATGCGTAAAGTGGTTACCGTTTTTATTGAGGCGATGACGTGATTTTAGAGTATAATCTCCAATTTTTTGCCGAGGGGCAGGGCGGCGAAAAAACCGAGCCCGCCACCGAGAAAAAGAAAAAAGACGCCCGTGACGAAGGTCAGGTTGCCAAAAGCAAAGAGATAGAAAATGCTTTCAGCTTGCTGGCGCTTTTCCTTATCCTTAAATTCTGGATCGGGACACTCGGCAAGAACCTGGTGGGAGTTTTCAATCTGGTATACGACGATATACCCGAATACATAAAGAACTACGACGGACATGTGAACATAAACGACCTGGTGAACCTTTACGCCCAGGTACTTATACAGATAATCTTTCTGATGGCTCCGGTGCTCATCGTTGCGTATCTTGTTTCTTTCGTATGCGACGTGGCACAGGTGGGGTGGCATCCCACGTCGAAGCCCTTAATGCCCAAATTCAGCAAATTGAATCCTTTGAAGGGCTTTAAGAAGATCTTTTCAAAGGAAGCGGTGGTGGAGCTTATAAAGTCCATCCTGAAGATCGGCATAGTTTTGATCGTTGCTTATTCCTATATAAAGAAAAACGGCGACGGCCTGTTCCTGCTTTATGACATGTCATTAAACGCGGGAGTTGCGGCAACCGGAAATCTTGTGATCAACTTAGGCATCAGAGTCGCGGTGGCATATCTTATCATAGCTTTCGCGGATTTCGGCTATCAGAAGTGGAAACACAATGATGACCTAAAGATGACCAAGCAGGAAGTCAAAGACGAATATAAGCAGCAGGAAGGCGATCCCCAGGTAAAGGGCCGGATCAGGCAGAAGATGCGAGAAGTCTCACAGCGTCGAATGATGCAGAACCTTCCCAAAGCCGACGTCGTCATCACCAACCCCACCCATTACGCGGTGGCCCTTATGTATGACGCGGAAAAATACGATGCACCCATCGTCATAGCTAAGGGTGAAGATTATCTGGCAGCCAGGATAAAAGAAGTTGCCAGAGAGAACGACATAGAGATTGTCGAAAACAAGCCTCTTGCACGTATGCTTTACGCCAATGTCGAGATCGGCGAGGTTGTTCCTCCCGAACTTTATCAGGCAGTGGCTGAAGTCCTTGCTTTTGTATATCACCTCAAAGGAAGGGCGTAATTTTTTGAGAAAGGAGGAGAGGCCATGGGCAAGTTAAAAGTAGCGGATTTCGGTGTGGCTATTTATATCCTTGCCGCATTTATAATGCTTATTGTGCCGATCCCCTCAGTCCTTCTTGATGTATTACTCGGTTTTAACATCTCTGTTGCATTTCTTATAATGTTTGTCTGCATGTTTTCGAAAGAAGTTCTGGAAATGTCCAATTTCCCGACTATCCTTCTTTTTACGACAGTATTCAGAATTGCCTTAAACGTATCGTCCACCAGACTAATCCTTACCACCGGTTCTCCCGGTAATGTTGTCGAGACCTTCGGTTCTTTCGTAGGCGGCGGCAACCTGGTGGTGGGCGTTATCGTTTTCATCATTCTTGTATTGATTCAGTTCATAGTAATAAACAAAGGTTCCGAACGAGTTGCGGAAGTAACCGCGCGTTTCACCTTGGATGCAATGCCCGGTAAACAGATGGCCATCGATGCCGACTTGAATACCGGCGCCATCAACGATTCGGAAGCCAAATTAAGGCGTGAAAAGATCCAGAAAGAAGCTGCTTTCTTCGGTTCCATGGACGGTGCCGTGAAGTACGTTAAAGGAGATGCCATCGCCGGTCTTATCATTACCGTCATCAACGTGGTGGGTGGTATTGTAATGGGCGTTGTGATGCGTGGCGAGGAAATGTCTTCAGCCCTTTCCCAGTACACCATGCTTACCATCGGTGACGGATTGGTCAGCCAGATCCCTTCCCTTCTTATATCGCTTTCGACAGGTATCCTGGTTACCAAGGAATCCGGAAGCGCGGATTTCGGAAATGTTCTTGTAAAGCAGCTTTTCGGTATTCCTAAGGCTCTCTATATTGTGGGTGCCGTGATCGCGGGTCTCGGTATCGTTACCCCCCTTAATCTTGTGCTTTTCGTGGTACTTGGTGCAATGTTCATCGTTGCGGGCCGTATCATGCAGACTACCATCGAAACAGGTACGATCGAAGCTGAAACAGAGACGGAAGAGCAGGAAGCCCAGGAGATCCGACAGCCGGAAAACGTCAATTCGCTGTTGTCGGTTGACCCCATTGAACTTGAGTTTGGTTACGGTATCATACCCCTTGCAAATGTGAGCCAGGGCGGTGACCTTTTGGACCGTGTTGTCATGATCAGAAGACAGATAGCATTGGAACTGGGTACCGTGGTTCCGATTATCCGTTTGCGCGACAATATTCAGTTGAATCCGAACCAATATATCATTAAAATAAAAGGTATACAGGTGAGTGAAGGAGAAATCCTTTTCGATCACTATATGGCCATGAATCCGGGATACGTGGAAGAGGAGATTACGGGTATTCCCACCTTCGAGCCTTCCTTCCATCTGCCCGCCGTCTGGATCACGGAGGGTCAGAGAGAAAGGGCGGAGAGCCTCGGATACACCGTTGTGGATCCCCCGAGTATCATAGCGACCCACTTAACCGAGATAATCAGACAGCATATCGCGGAACTCCTTACAAGACAGGACGTTCAGTCTCTTGTCAACAACTTAAAGGAGAGCAATCCTTCCGTGGTGGACGAGCTTTTCCCGAAGCTCCTTTCGCTGGGCGAGATTCAGAAGATCCTGCAGAATCTGCTTAAAGAAGGTATTTCCATCAGAGACCTTCTTACGATCTTTGAAACCCTTGCGGATTATGCACCCACCACCAGAGACACGGATATCCTGACCGAATATGTGCGTCAGGCCTTAAAGCGCTCGGTTTCCAGCAAATTTTTCCCTCAGAACGAAACCACCAGTGTGGTTACCCTGGATCCGAAGATTGAGCAGGAGATCATGGCAAGCGTTAAACAGACGGAGCAGGGAGCTTATCTTACCCTGGATCCCGATCGTACCAAGGCCATAATAAATGCCACCGGCAAGGAACTTAAGAAACTTGAGAATCTCGGCAAAAGCCAGATCATAATAACTTCCCCCATCGTGCGTATATATTTCAAACGCCTTACCGAAGAGTACTTTAAGGACCTGGTCGTTGTTTCGTACAACGAAATAGAATCGAATGTAGAATTGCAGTCTGTAGGGATGGTGACAGCATAAATGATTATCAAAAAATTTCAGGCTAAAACCGAAAATGAGGCAGTCGAGGCCGCCAAGAAAGAACTTGGCTCGAATGTTGTCGTCATGAACGTAAGAAGTGTAAAGAGAAAGGGCCTGTTTTCTTTCTTTAAGCCCAATCTTACGGAGATAACCGTCGCTCTTGAGGAAGAATCCGAAAGAAGAGAGCAGACTCCGCCTCCCGCTTATCCTGCAAAGAGCATCACTGAAGCTCTCGGAAAGATTGCGCCCATAGTTGAAAAAGCAGAAAGAGAGAAGGCTTTTTCCGAGCAGGAAAGGCTGGCACCGGAGAAACCCGAAAGCAAGGAGCAGGTTATCGAAGAAAAGCTTGAAAACATCCAGTCCCTGATCCAAAAGAATTTTAAGTCGGAGGAAGCTCCCGTCGAGGAAAAAGAAGAGCGGGACGATGAACTCGGCACTTTCTTTAAGCTTCTTAAAAAGACCATGACCGATAACGAGGTCAACGAAGAATATGCGTCCCAGATAGTCGATGAGACCGCGAAGACCGTTAAACCGGGCACCCCCATCGATGTGGCCCTTGCGGGTATTTACCAGAAGATGATCCTCAAATTCGGCAAGGCAGCGGTGATCACCCCTGCGGAACACGGGCCGAAGGTGGTTTTCTTTGTGGGTCCCACGGGTGTCGGTAAGACCACCACCATCGCGAAGATCGCTTCGAAGTTCAGCGTCGAGAAGCGTAAAAAGGTTGCCCTTCTGACTGCGGACACCTACAGGATTGCGGCGGCAGAGCAGCTTCGCACCTATGCAAACATCCTGGAAGTACCCTTCAGGATCATTTATACCATTGAAGAGATGGAATCGGCGCTTAAGGACTTTATGTCCTTTGATTACGTGTTCGTTGATACCGCCGGTCACTCTCATCAGAACAAAGAACAAAAGAACATAATGGGAAGCTTCATTCATTCCATCGACGGTACGGTCGAGAAAGAAGTGTTCCTTGTTGTCAGTGCAACCACAAAATACCGCGATCTTATGGGAATAGCCGATGCTTATTCCGAGATCACGGAGTACAAACTCATCTTTACTAAGCTTGACGAGACTACGGCATTGGGGAATCTGTTGAATCTTAAGCTTTATACGGGAGCGGATCTTTCCTATGTCACCTGCGGCCAGAATGTGCCCGATGACATAGAAGACTTTAACGCCCAGGGCACGGTAAAGAATCTATTGGGGGGTAAGCGGTAATGGATCAGGCTGAACAGTTAAGAAACATTATTAAAGCCAGCAATGTGGCTCCCAGACCCGTCGCCAGAGTTATCACCGTTACCAGCGGCAAAGGCGGAGTGGGAAAATCAAATACATCGATCAATCTTGCCATTCAATTTCGCAAGATGGGACAGCGCGTGATCATTCTTGATGCGGACTTCGGTCTGGCAAACATCGAGGTTATGTTCGGTGCGGTCCCGAAGCACAATCTTGCGGATCTTATCTATCAGGGCGTGAGCATCAAAGACATAATAACCTGGGGTCCCATGGACGTAGGTTTTATTTCGGGCGGCTCGGGAATCGCCAGCATGTCGAATCTCAATCGTGAACATCTGACATATATCATACAGAACCTTGCGGAGCTTGATGCCATTACGGATATCATTATAGTCGATACCGGAGCGGGTATTTCGGATGCGGTACTGGAATTCCTGGTTGCCAGCGGAGAGATCCTTATTGTGACCACTCCCGAACCCACATCCATAACGGATTCTTATTCCCTTATCAAAGCTCTTGCAAGACATCAGCGCTTTTCCGTCGACAATTCGCAGCTTAAAGTCATCGCAAATAAAGTTGAGAATGCATCCGACGGCCAGGCGTTGTATAATAAACTTAACGCAGTGGTGGCAAGATACTTAAAGCTTCCCGTAAGTTATCTCGGCGCTGTTCCTGAGGACAGCATGCTGACAAAGGCGGTAATGCAGCAGACTCCCGTTTCCATACAGAGTCCGAACGCAAAATCCTCCCAGGCTTACGAAGCAATCGCACATGCGCTTATGAACAACGAAAGCTGTTTGAAAGTGAAGAAAAGGGGCATGGCTGCTTTCTTTTCGCACATCGTTGTGGGGAAAAAGGCCAAAGAGGCCAACAATAACTGATTTGGAGGAATGGGTAAATGCTTTCGAAAATCGTTTCGCCGGGAGACAAAGTTGATTTACAGTCCGTGGACCATCTTTTTTCCGATGAAAAAGTAAAAAAATATTCTACAAGGGTTTATGACGTTCTTTCCGACGACAAGATCGAGATTGTCATGCCTATGGAGAAGTCGAAGCTGATTCTTCTTCCCATAGACGGAGAATACGACCTTTGCTTTTACAAGGACGCCCTTCTTTATCAATGCTATGCAAGGATCTACGACAGATACAAGAGCAATAACGTATATGTCATTGCCTTTGAACTGACCAGTAACCTTCGCAAGCATCAAAGAAGAGAATATTACAGATTTAACTGCATGATCGAATTACGTGCCAGGGACTTAAAGCAGGAGGAGATAGCGGCAGCCGACGAAGGAAAGAACTTTATAGTGCCGGGACTTCCTTTAAGAAGGGGCATTGCCAGTGACTTAAGCGGCGGCGGAATGAGATTTGTTACGGATATCCGCTTTGAAGAGGGTTCTTACGTATATACGACCTTTAATCTTACCACCGACGGAGTGACCAGAGAATACGAAGTCATCAGCAAGGTCCTTACCGTCAGGGATGTACCCAACCGCCCCGGTGAGTACGAGCACAGGATACAGTTTGCAAACCTTGACAGAGACACCAGAGAAGATATTATCAAATACATTTTTGAAGAAGAACGGAGACTTCGCAGAAATAAGAGAGTTTAAGAAATCGGGTCGGCGTTTGGGCATAAGGGTGAATTTTCAGACAACATTAACGAATTGTTAACCAAATTGGAGAAAATAAGGAAAAAAGAATGAAAAAAATTTTAATCGTTGATGACTCTGCACTCATGAGAAGAGTTATATGTGATATAATTAACTCTGACGAGAGATTTAGTGTTGTTGACCGCGCTACAAACGGGGTCGAAGCACTGGACCTGTTAATTCGAAAAGAATACGACGCTGTTATACTTGATGTTAACATGCCGAAGATGAACGGGCTCGAACTTCTTGAGGAACTCAGGAAGCGCAGGATCAAGGCCCGCGTCGTAATGGCAAGTACAGACACAAGGGAAGGCGCAAAAACAACTCTCGATGCATTGAGTCTCGGAGCGATCGATTTCGTTCACAAGCCCGATAACCCGCTTGACTGTAAGAACGGTGTATTCAACACCAAGCTTCTTAACATTCTCGCAACGGTCTGTGAAAGCAAGGCATCTGCTTTTGAGGAGAGTCCCGCCGACAAGGCCAAGTCGGAAAAGGCAACGAAGGAACTTATCGAACTTGCCCACAAATTCTCCAAATCCATCAAAGAAAAGCAGATTGTCGCACTTGCAAGCTCCACAGGCGGACCCAAAGCTTTGCAGGAAGTGATTCCCAAGATTCCCGCAAGCCTCAAGTGCCCGGTAGTCATCGTTCAGCATATGCCTGCGGGATTCACGCAGTCGCTGGCGGAGAGACTTAACGACTTAAGCGAATGTACGGTAACTGAAGCCAAAGAAGGAGATATCTTAAAGGACGGTCACGTATACATCGCCAAAGGCGGCAAGCATCTTAACGTCGATTCCGTCGGCGGACAGTACAAGATTCGTTACAGTGATGAGCCCAACAGAGAAGGCGTTAAGCCCTCGGCAAATTACATGTATGAATCCCTTGCAAACGGTATGGCAGAGAGAATTGTTTGTGTTGTTTTGACAGGTATGGGTGCCGACGGTACCGCCGGTATCGCGAATCTCAAAAAGTCAAAGAAAACCTTTGTAATTTCACAAAACGAAGAATCCTGCACCGTATACGGAATGCCTAAGGCGGTTGCAAAAGCCGGTCTTTCCGACTCGGTAGTTCCCCTTAACCGGATCGCGCAGGAAATAATCATGAACGTGGGGGTCAATTAAGATGGATGTAAGCCAGTATCTTGAGATTTTCATCGACGAAACGAAGGAACACCTTCAAAACCTTAACACTCAGATTCTCGAACTCGAACAGGACTCCGAAAACATGGATACCGTTAACGAGATCTTCCGTGCTGCCCACTCCCTTAAGGGTATGGCAGGTACCATGGGCTATAAGCGCATGCAGAATCTGACGCACGATATGGAGAATGTCTTCTCCGAGGTTCGTAACGGCAACATAAAGGTTCAGCCCGGAATGATCGATATTCTGTTCCAGTGCCTTGACGCTTTGGAAGGTTACCTGGCATCGATCCAGGAAAGCTCCGATGAAGGTACGAACGACAACGAGCACCTGATCAAGGCCCTTAACGATATATTGAATTCCAAGGGTGCAAGCGCAGGCGAAGCTCCCAAGGCAAAGGAAGAAGCTCCCGCCAAGGAAGAGGCTCCCGCAGCAAAACCCGCTTCATCCGGCGATTCCAAAGAAAAATGGCATGAGATCAAACTTACCGATACCGAGAAGAACCTTTACGAAAAAGCAAAGGCCGACGGAATGTTCTTCTACGGCATTACGGTTTATGTTCAGGAATCCTGTATCCTTAAGGCCGCAAGAGCTTTTCTGGTATTCAAAGCCCTTGAGGAACACGGTGAAGTGATCCTTTCCAAGCCTTCGACCCAGGATATCGAAGATGAAAAATTTGAGAACGATTTCTCTGTTATAGTCGTTTCCGGCGATCCTCTTGAGAAGGTTATCGAAGCCATCAAGACGGTTTCCGAGATCGAAGGAGCATACGGCTCCTTACTTACGGATGCAGACTTTAACGGCGCATCCGCAGACGGAGATTCGGACGGCGAAGAAACTGCACCGGAAGAAAAGAAGGAAGCGGCTGCAGCAGCTTCCGAAGCCGCAAAGGCAGCTCCCACCACGGCTCCCGCTCCCGCAGCAAAGCCCGGCGAGAAGAAGCCCGCAGCAAAGCCTGTTGTCAATCGTACGGTTCGTGTCGATATCGAAAAACTCGACGTTCTCATGAACCTTGTCAGCGAGCTTATTATCGCAAAGAATACTCTCGTTTCCACGGCAAGTTCCGATGATGCCACCAGAAACGGAAGCTTTAACGAACAGATCGAATACCTCGAAAGCGTTACCACGAATCTTCACGAATCCGTTATGAAGGTTCGAATGGTTCCCATTGAGAGCGTTGTAAGTAAATTCCCTCGTATGATCCGCGACATGCAGAAGAACCTCGGTAAGAAGATGGAACTTCACATGACCGGTGAAGAGACAGAACTTGACCGTACCGTGGTGGATGAGATCGGCGATCCTTTGATGCACTTATTGCGTAACTCCGCCGACCATGGTCTTGAATCCGCTGAAGTCCGTAAGGAACGCGGCAAGAGTGAAGTCGGAAATATCTTCCTTGATGCATATCAGGACGGTAACAACGTTGTCATCGAAGTAAGAGATGACGGTAACGGTATCGATGTTGCAAAGGTTCGTGACAAAGCAATCCAGCGCGGAACCATCACTCCTGAGCAGGCAGAGAACATGTCCGACAAAGAAATCATCGACCTTCTTTTCCTTCCCAGCTTCTCCACGAAGGAACAGGTTTCCGAGATTTCCGGTCGAGGCGTTGGTCTTGACGTCGTTAAGTCTAAGATCGAGGCTCTGAGCGGTGAAGTTGAAGTTAAGAGTAAACTGGGTGTGGGAAGTACCTGGACCATCAGACTTCCTCTTACCCTTGCGATCATTCAGGCCCTCATGGTTATCGTGGGCGACGAGAAATATGCAATCTCCTTAAGCTCCATCCAGACCATCGAAGATATTCCCGCCGCAGACATCAAGCTTGTTGAGGCAAAGGAAGTTATTCAGCTTCGCGGAAGCGTTATTCCGATCATCCGCTTGAACGAGGTTCTCGAAGTTGAATCCAAGAAGTCACCCGATGCCGACCTGATGGTTGTTATAGTTAAGAAGGGCGACAAAGTTGCAGGTCTTGTAGTCGATGAACTTATCGGACAGCAGGAAATCGTTATCAAGTCCCTTGGCAAATACGTAAACAAGGCTAAATTCATCAGCGGCGCCACTATTCTCGGCGACGGTGAAGTTGCATTGATAATCGATGCCAACGCATTGGTATAATGAGAGGGAGGAAAAACGATGGGTGAATTAAGAGTTGAAGGCGCTGTCGAAACCGAAAGCGCGCAGTTTATAGTAATTCAGGTAGGTGAAGAGCAGTACGGAATCAACATCGCATTCGTCGACAACATCGTACGTATGCAGGCTATCACGCGAGTTCCGAAATCCGCATCCTACATTAAGGGCGTTATCAATTTAAGAGGTATCGTCGTTCCCGTTATGAGTTTAAGGCTCAAGATGGGACTTGAGCCCGACGAATATACCAAGGCTACGAGGATCATCATTCTGAAACTTGAACAGCATGGGACGGTCGGAGTTATCGTTGACGAGGTTAAAGAGGTTATAACCCTTGATAACACTCAGATTGAGAAGGTTACAAACGATACCACCAACGACAAGGTTAATTTCGTACAGAGCGTCGGAAAGACCAACGGTGGCGGACTTGTTTCCATCCTCGATCTCAGCGCTGTTGCAACTGAAAAAGAATAAGCTTAATCACGGGGTGAACTTATGGATGATTTGAATCTCGAGAACGTCACGGAGCAGTATTTTGACGTACTCAAGGAACTTGGCAATATCGGAGCCGGAAATGCTACGACCGCACTTGCTCAGATGCTTCAGTGTAAGGTCGACATGAAGGTTCCGCAGGTTAAGCTTCTTGAATTTCAGGAACTTGGGGAACTTATGGGAGGTGAAGAAAAAATAATGGCCGGTATCTACCTTTGTGTAGAAGGTGATATTACCGGAAGCATTATGTTTCTTCTTGCCAAAGACGCAGCCAGACATTTGGTTTCTAAGCTTATGGGCATGGAACTTCAGGGCGAGGAATTTGGCGAAATGGAGACCTCCGCACTTAAAGAAATCGGTAATATTATCACGGGAGCTTATCTCAATTCGCTTTCCACGATCACAAATTTAAAGATCTATCCGTCCATACCTGCTTTGACCATCGATATGGCGGGGGCCATTTTAAGTGTACCGGCTATTGAGTTCGGTACTCTCGGAGACAAGATTTTGCTCATTCAGACTCAGTTTACTGACGATTATGAGCTGGACGGTTTCTTCATTCTTGTTCCCGATCTGGAATCCTACGCCAAGATCCTGACGGCACTTGGACTCAGATAGTTTATACTTGCCTGTCTTTTAGGCAGGCAGGATATTTTATTTCTTAACTTTGTGGAGTGCTTATGAGCGAATTGATAAAGGTTGGAATGGCCGATCTTAAATTATGTAAGAGTCCCGACAGCGTTACCACTCTGGGACTGGGTTCATGCGTCGGCGTTGCAATAAGAGATCCTCAGACCAAGATCGGAGGACTTGCACATGTTATGCTTCCCGATTCGACCGCTATCAGAAACAACGTAAATATCTATAAGTTTGCGGATACGGGCATTGCGGAGCTGGTTCGTCTTATGGAAGAGGCCGGCGCCAAGAGAAGCCGTATGGTTGCCAAGATCGCGGGGGGTGCCCAGATGTTTGCTTTCCAGAACAAGAACGACCTTGTCAGAGTCGGACAAAGAAACGTGGAAGCCAGCATCGCCAAACTGAAAGAATTGAAGATACCGATTCTTGCCCAGGATACAGGCGACAGTTACGGTAGAACGGTAATATTTTATCCCGAGAACGGAGATTATGTGATCCGCTCTGTGGGAAGAGAAGAGAAGGTTATTTAACGGGTATGAAGAGACAAAAACTCCCGGCAATCCTGATGCTTTCCGCGGCGGCGATAACCGCCCTCACGGTGTACTTCAAGGATTACGGGCTTGAAGTAATGCTTATTGCTTTGCTTGCGGTACTGGTGATTTTTTACATTATAGGATCGGCCATAAAGATGGTCCTTGATTCCTTTGAAAAACGCAACAGCGAGCGTGTATCGGACGAAGGTGAAGTCATAGAAAAGCGGGAGACCGATGAAGAGGACGAACCTGAGGACTTCGAAACGGAGGATTCGGATAATAAATTCTGAGAGGAATAAGATCTTATTTAAGGAAGGTATTCTTGCATGGATGAACAGGGCAGGAAAAAGCTTTGGGAAGAATACTCGGCTAAGAAATCCCCGGAAATAAGGGAACAGCTTATTTTGGAATATGCTCCGTTAGTGAAACTCGTAGCGGGGCGTTTAAGCATGTATTTGGGGTATAATGTCGAATATGACGACCTGGTAAGTTACGGTATTTTCGGTCTCATCGATTCAATCGACAAATTCGACTTCGGTAAAGACGTTAAATTCGAGACTTACGCAAGCTTGAGGATCAGGGGTTCGATTCTCGATCAGATCCGTAAAATGGACTGGATCCCGAGAACCGTAAGACAAAAACAAAGACAATTGGACACCGCAATGCGGGAATTCGAGTCCGAGCACGGTAGACAGGCTACGGATGACGAACTTGCCGGAAAGCTCGGAATTTCGGGCGATGAGCTTTGCGAGTGGCAATCACAGATGAAGGTTACCAACGTTGTTTCCCTCAATGAGTTTATGGAGCAGGGCAGCGAGGTACCCAATGAAAAGAACCTTGCTTCGCACTTCGAGGGTCCCGAAGAAGTTGTCGAAAAGGCCGAATTAAAGGAAAAACTCAAGGAATCTCTTGAACTTTTGACTGACAAAGAACGAAAAGTAGTTTTATTATATTACTATGAGGAGCTGACTTTAAAGGAAATAAGCTACGCGTTGGAAGTATCGGAATCCAGAGTTTCTCAGATCCACACAAAGGCGATCCAGAAGATGAGAGAGAAACTCGGAAAATACATGGGAATCCTTATCAACGAAGGAAAATAAGCACAGAGCCGCTGAGGTACGGCAAGAAAATTATACAGGGGTTGGGAGGAGCGCATATGAACGGCTATTTTCAAATAGTTTCGAGAAACAACATGTGCACTGTAAAACTTGTTCCGCCGACAGATGGCGGAGAGGCGATTCAAAGAGAAGAACTTTTTGAGTATCTGTCCATAAAGAACATTCTTTTTGATTCAAAACTGATCGTCGACGCACTTTCTTCACTTTCATCGACTGTCTTTGTTCCGACATCCACGGAATTCAAATTCAGCGAAGGTGAGTTTGCGCGCGTTTTTGTTTCACCGGATAATATGAAAGCGACTGTCAGGCTGATACCCGAGTATGAGGGCGGAAGTCAGATGACAAAGGACGAGTTCATGCGGGAATTTTCCTCCCGCGGGATTATTTTCGGATTCGATCAGGGTGAAATAGATGACTTTCTTGAAAAGCGTCCTTATTGTACCGACTTTGTGGCTGCGGTGGGCAAACCTCCGGTTCACGGCCATGATGCGGAGATCGAGTACTTTTTCAATACGGACCCCAGAGTAAAGCCCACATTGCTTGAAGACGGAAGCGTGGATTTCTTCCACCTTAATACCATAAATCATTGTCAGGCGGGAGACCTTCTGGCAAGGCTTCATCCCGCGGACTTCGGTGAGGCGGGAATGAACGTAAAGGGCGAGAAGATCCGCCCGAGAGACGTTAAGCCCGCTACCCTTAAGTACGGCCATAACATTTCAATCAACGAAGAAAAGACCGAGATCCGTTCGGAAGTAAACGGTCACGTTACCTACGCAGACGGCAAGGTTTTCGTATCCAACGTGCTTGAAGTTGCCAACGTCGATAACTCCGTGGGGAACATCGATTATGACGGCAGCGTTACCGTTACCGGCAATGTCTGTGAGAACTTTTCGGTCAAAGCAAAGGGTTCGGTCGAAGTAAGAGGTGTCGTTGAAGGGGCCTATATCGAGGCCGGTGAAAACATCATCATCGCCCGCGGCATGAACGGAATGCATAAAGGCGTCCTTAAGGCTGACGGCAATGTGATCAGTAAATTTATCGAAAATGCAAAAGTTACCGCCAGAGGCTATGTGGAGAGTGAATCCATCCTTCACAGCGAAGTCATAGCGGGAACGGAAATAAAGGTAACGGGTAAAAAGGGCTTTATCGCCGGGGGACGTACCTGCGCAACCTCCGTTATCGAAGTTAAGAACTTAGGCTCCTCCATGGGTGCGGATACCGTGGTGGAAGTAGGTATGGATACCACAGTAAAGCACGAGATCCAGAGGCTTCAAAAGGAGATCGCGGATCTTAATAAATCCATCGCCCAGGTTCAGCCTGTTTTGGAAGGCGCAAGAGTCAAGCTTCAAAGCGGTATAAAGATGAGCACCGAACAGCTTTTGCAGATCCAGCGACTTGCAAAGCTTAACAAAGAACAGAACGAAAGACTTGAACACTGCACGAACGAGCTGGAGAAATATCAGGTAACCGGTGATTCGGCAACTCAGGGACAGGTGATCGTTACCGGTGAAGTTTATCCCGGTACCAAGATCTGTATCGGAGATGTTTCAATGGTTGTCAAATCCGGCATGAAGTATTGCCGTTTCATCAAGGAAGCGGGCGATGTTAAAATGGCGGCCATCTATTAAGGGGGAAACGTATGGGAATCGGACCTTTGGAATTATCGGGAGCCATATCCAGAACGCAGGATTTTGCCGTTATCAAGCAGCACGAAGATAACAAGGGCGCGGTGGATCAGGCCAATATCATGCAGTCTGCCAGAAAAGAAGAAGAAGAGAAGGCCAATTACGTTAATGTTACCGACGAAGTCTCGAATTACAACAAGAAATTCGATGCCAAGGAAAAGGGTAACAACGAATACCACGGTGACGGCGGAAAGCACCGGGAAAAGCAGCCGGAGCACGAAGACGGCAAAGTCACGATAAAGCGTGAATCTACATTCGACATAAGGATTTGAGCATATGGGTTTAACTGAAATTGTCTTGTTGGTGATAGGAGGCTTATTCTTTGTAATAAGCTTCTTTTTACCTGACGTTAAGAAAAAAGAAGAAGAGCACGTCAC
>DBVS01000088.1:0-15225 GCA_002308235.1 Lachnospiraceae bacterium UBA1258 | reverse complement strand
GACGACATGGTGGAAGAAACGGTCAATTACTCGGTCGAAAAGACCGAAAGAGCCCTCGAAAAGCTCTCAAACGAAAAGATAATGGCCGTGGACGAGTATTCCCAGACAGTCTTAAAGAAAATAAACGACAATCACAACGAAGCNNATGTTAAACGATAAAGACGAAAAGCTTAAGAATGTGGGCGAGGAGATAAAGAACGCCACCATCGCTCTTGAAAAGAGTTCGGAAGCGGCTCTCCAGATGGCAGAGACCGAGAATAAAGGGGAAATCCAAGCAGAGGCACTGGCAAAAGAACCTGAAAAGGCCTCTGAGGATGCTTTTGTTCCCTTCATTCCAAAAGTGTATGAGATAAAGAACGGACAGGCGGTTTTGGCAGGTGAAGAAGATAAAGAACCTTCTGAGGTTGTTCCTGAGTTTACTCCAAAGAAACCCGTACCCGCAAAAGCCAAAGCAGAACCGAAACCGAAGACTGCAAAGCCTTCCTCCCGGAAACAAACGAAGAAAGCTCCCGAAGCCCCCATCGATGCGGCTACGGGACTCAGGACCGAGAATGACGGTCGAAAGAACAGTAATGAGATCATCAAGCGCATGCATGAGGAAGGAATGTCCAACATGCAGATCGCAAAGGAACTGGGACTGGGCGTCGGAGAGGTAAAACTGGTGATCGACCTGTTCGCATCGGGGAAGGACAGAAGGCAATGAATCTGAAAGCATATTTAAGGGGAATCGGCGCCGGAATGATCGTGGCTGCCCTGGTGATGGGAGTAGCCGCAACACCCAAAGCCAAGACTTCCGAGCCTCCCATAGATAAAACGACCCTGAAGACTTCGGTTTCTTTGTCATCGGGTTCGTCTGACAAAAACGAAACATCCGTGAGCGCTTCAAGCACTTCCGCATCCGCTTCGGCAGCGGCATCGGTAAGCTCTTCCAAGGAATCAAACGGAAGCGGCACCGAAGATAAGACAAGCGTAAGCTCCGTAAGTACGGAAGATAATAAGGGAAGTACGGTTTCCGCAGGTGTGGAAAGCGGCAATAAAGAAATTCCGGAGGAACCGGAGAACAAAGAAAATGATACCGAAAACAAAACAGATTCTTCCACGGAAACTTCGGTTTCAAAGATAAATCCCATGCCTGAGGGCGAATCGGGATACACGGAAGAAGACGGAAAGGTAGAAATTAAGATAATCAAAGGCGACAGCTCCGTTAGCGTAAGTCGGAGGATGTTTGAAGCGGGACTGGTGGAGTCGGCAGCGGAGTTTGATAAATACCTTTGCGCTAACGGCTACNNGAGTCTGCGGTTGAATTTGATAAGTTTCTTTGCGAAAACGGCTACGACAAATCAATATCGGTTGGGGTATATGAAATAGAGTACGGTCTTGATTTTGAGACCATGGCTAAGATAATCACACGAAGAAAATAGTTTCCCGGGCTGAGCCCGAAAGGAGGAAAACTTGGATTTTCAGACGATTGTTGACAGTATGGCGGCTATGACATGTATCGTTTCCGTTGAGAATCTCGGTGACGGCAAATACGGAAAGATAAAGATCGTTACGGGCAACCGTGCCTATATCGGTTCCATCGAGAATCCTGCCCCGGGCACGGAAATGCTGAAGGACAAATTTACGCCCAATACCGAGTACACCGACTATCTTACAAGAGACCTGAATTTCGAGGCCTATTGTTACGGCGCCGCGGTAGAAAAGAAGTGCCTTCATTCCTATGCACATCCCGACCGCATGCCGGTGTGGTTTAACATGACCTTCCTTCCGTTATATCCCGATGACGGAAATATCTGCTATTGCACCTACACCATGGAAATCAATTTTCAGCCCAACTCCGAAAATATGTCGGATATCTCGGGTGAAATGGCTTCCAAGGTTTTGCAGGCTACCATTAAGCTTCGCGGTGCGGATGATTTTAAGAAAACAATGAACGATGTTGTCGGAGATATTATGGATATCTGCGACGCGGAGCATTGCGTGATAATGCTTCTTGATGACTATACGAGGACCTGTTCAGTCTTGAGCGAATCCTTCGCCGAAGGTACCTCGGTTCGTCCCATGGAAAACTATATGGACGAGCATTTCTACGATCTTGCCGATTCATGGAAAGACACCATTGCAGGCAGTAACTGCCTTATCATAAAGAACGACACCGACATGGAGGTCGTTAAAGAAAGAAATCCCGCCTGGTATAAATCTCTTACGGATGCGGGCTTAAAGAGCCTTGTTCTTTTTCCTCTCAAGTCGGGAAATACGTTGCTCGGATACATGTGGGCATCCAATTTTAACGCGGACAATGCCGTTAAGATCAAAGAAACTCTTGAACTTACCACCTTTATTCTGGGTTCGGAGCTCGGAAATCACCTGCTTCTTGACAGACTTAAGATCTTAAGTTCCAAGGACATGCTGACGGGGGTCATGAACCGTAACGAAATGAATAACTTTGTTACCGCTTTGAGTAATGGAGAAGTGGGAACCGATAAATCCATCGGTGTTATTTTCGCGGATTTAAACGGCCTTAAGCTCGTAAACGATACGGACGGCCATCCCGCAGGCGATAAGCTTTTAAAGGATGCTGCAGCGGTCCTTCGCAGGATTTTTGACGAAGAAAGCATATTCCGCGCAGGCGGCGACGAGTTTGCGATAATCATTTCAGGCTTAAGCGACGCAGAAATGGAAGATGACATAGCTAAACTTAAGGAATATTCAAAGGAATACGACAGACTTGTATTTGCTGCGGGCGGATGTGTGGAAATGAACAGCACAGACGTAAGAACAGCGCTCAGGCTTGCGGATGAGCGCATGTACGCGGATAAGAAAAAGTATTATGAAAAGTATCCGGAAAGAAAGAGAACTCTTTCAAAGGACGGCTGGAACATCAGTGAATCATAAAGAGGCGATCTTGTTAAGTTCACCGGACATCATGAACTGATATTTCGTAACGTAGGTGTCGAACTCCCTGACACACTCCTCCATACGGGAAGGGTCATTGGACACCTGCTCGCGAAATCTCGAAAACAGATTGTTAAGGCCTAAGTTAGAGGACGTATAAGTAATTGACCCGTCGATGATTTTTTCGACATTTCTTTGTACTTCGGGTGACATGGGGACTCCTTTCCGCAATGCGATACTTTATGGTAGCATTTCGGAATTAGCGAAAAATAAGCAAAGATGCTTCACTTGGAGGTGCATATGCCGGGACAGGACAGACCTTCCGGACGGGAATTAAAGGAATATATAATCGCAAATGTGGACAGGGCGGTTGAGGAAAACTGGATCACGGTCTTCTATCAGCCGGTTATCCGTACCTTTACGGGTGAAATCTGCGGAATGGAAGCACTGGCCCGCTGGATGGATCCCCAATACGGAATGATATCACCCATCGATTTTATAGGGACCCTCGAAGAGGCAAGGCTGATCTATAAGATCGACAGTTTCATGATCAACAGAATCTGCGAAGATTACGCCAGGGTCATAAAGGAAGACGATGTCAACATAGGAACAATTTCTTTTAACCTTTCCCGTCTTGACTTTACCCTTTGCGACATTCACAAGGTCATTGAAAGCGCCATCAAGAAATACAAGGTTCCCAGAGAAGCCCTTCGCGTGGAAATAACCGAAAGCATGATGGAAACCGACAGTTCCATCCTGCATGAGGCCATCGACCGGTTCTGGAAACGGGGCTTCAGAGTCTGGATGGACGATTTCGGAAGCGGATATTCATCTCTTAACGTTCTTAAGGATTACCACTTTGACACCTTGAAGATCGATATGGTCTTTCTTCGTTCTTTCGACACGAGATCCAGAGAAATCATCCGCTCGGTGGTGGATATGGCGAAGCGCCTTGGAGTCCACACTCTTGCAGAAGGTGTCGAAACAGCGGAGCAGCTTGAATTCCTGAAGGGAATAGGCTGTGAAAAGGCTCAGGGCTATTATATAGGACGTCCTATGCCCTTTAAAGAATGTTATTCATACATTGAAGATTCGGGCCTTGTGGTGGAATCTGCCGGCAAACGCCAGTATTATCATGACATCGGCCGTGTTAATGTATTAAGTGCAACTCCCTTGAACATTGCCGCCGATGACGCGGAGCTGCTTGAATCCAACGAGGGACAGGTACCCCTTGCCATCATTGAGTTTACCGGAGACAGGATCCATTATCTTTTCGCAAACGAAAGTTATTCCGAGACCCTTTCAAAGATCGTCGGTACGGTTGCCGATGCAGAAAAGGAATTCGAGTCGGGCGTAAATAACATAAAAGAGCGGTTTTCCGCCATGTTTTACAAAGCAAAAGAGAGCGGGGACGTGGTATCTGCCGATTTTGTTCTCGGAAATCGTTTATGCTATGCAAAAGTACGTACCATAGCAGGATATCCGGGAGGAAATGCGTATCTTGTAATCTTGCAGGATATTTCGGGCGATACTGCATCGGTTAAAAATGCAAAGCTTCTGGATGCTTTAAAGAGTATGTGCTATATTTACGAGAACATCGTGTCCCTGAATTTGGATACGGGCTACTCCGAAGCAATATATCAGCCCAATCAGACCAAGGCAAGGTATCATAAACGTCCCGCAAAGGAGGAATTAAGGCAGTACGCCAGGGAAGAGATCTATCCCGAAGACAGGGAAGCTTATCTTGATTTTACCGATCTTGAAACCATGGAAGAAAGGCTGGCAAAGACCACCGTGGGGTATTGCTCCATGCCATTCAGGACCCGAATGGCGGACGGTACTTTCCAATGGGTGCTTTATTCTCTGATAGGAAACGGAAATTCCGGAGACAGACAGGTTCTGGTCTGCGCCAGAAAACTTCCCCAGATTACCGTTGACAGACTGAACAAAGAATACGGCGGAAAGAGTCTTAGTTCCGAAGATACACAAGACGGCGCAAATATCTCACCGGAAGAACTGTGGGAGAATTTCATAAACAACGCTGACACGCCCTTCTTCTGGAAGGGTACGGACAGACGGTTCATAGGTGTAAGCCAGAGCTTTATTGAATATTTCGGCATCACATCGGAAATGGTCGTAGGAAGGACCAACGAGGAGCTGGGTTTCTACCTCAATTCGGAAAAAGCCAAAAAAGAAGACGAAAGAGTATTAAAGCGCGGCGAGTCCGTTTATCTGTCCGCAGATACTTGTATATGCAAGGGCGAGATCCGTTCTTTGTTATTCAGCAAGATGCCCATCCATCAAAACGGAAAGATTGTGGGAATCATGGGCTATTTTGTAGATATTACCAAAACGCCCGTCCAGGTAGAAGAAGTCAATCACGTCGATACTCTGGACAAAGAAACGGGAGCCCTTAATTTTCTGGGGCTTGTGGAGTCGCTGCTTAAATATCAGGAAAATTATCTGCAGGAAAAGCGTGACTTCGTAATGATGCTTTTCTCCCTCAGTAATGCCGACCAATACAGAAAAACCTTCGGCAGCCAGTGGCTTAACCGGCTCTTTAACAAAGTAGGGAAAGTCTTAAAGGAATTTAACGGAAGCGAAGGCGTCATCGGGCGGATCAATTCCGAATGCTTTGTGGTGGTAAAACGTTCCGAGTCGGATGAAGACGTACGGGATTATGTGTCAAAAGCCGCCGAGGAAGTTGAAAAGATCACCGAAAATGACGGTGTTTCCTGCACGCCTTTCCTGGCGTCGGGCTTAGGAAGATATTCCGCTCAGGGGTCATTGCAGTCAATGTTCATGAACGCGCAGGAGGAACTTCTCCGGGGAACGGACAATTAAAGCCCCCTTCTTTTTCCGATACACAAAGAAAGTGCCCGTTTGCTTCAAAAAACCGTTGCAAACGGGCTTTTTATATGTTACAATCATCAAGCTGTGAAAAAAGCACGCACTGATTCTGCCGTCGGTGCCGGCGTAACGCCCCGGTGGACGGATCAAAGGAACGGTGCGGAAGATTAACCAAAACGGAGGATTTTAAAATGAGCGTTATTTCAATGAAGCAGTTGCTTGAAGCAGGTGTTCATTTCGGACACCAGACCCGTAGATGGAACCCTAAGATGGCTCCCTACATCTATACCGAGAGAAACGGTATTCACATTATCGACCTTCAGAAGTCCGTAGGCAAGGTTGACGAAGCTTACAATGCCATTTCCGACATCGTAGCTCAGGGCGGAACCATTCTTTTCGTTGGTACCAAGAAGCAGGCACAGGATGCGGTTAAGACCGAAGCTGAGCGTTGCGGAATGTACTACGTAAACGAGAGATGGCTCGGCGGTATGCTTACCAACTTCAGAACCATTCAGTCCCGTGTTAACAGACTTAAATCAATCGAAACCATGTCTCAGGACGGTACCTTCGACGTACTTCCCAAGAAGGAAGTTACCGCTCTTAAGAAGGAATGGGAAAAGCTTGAGAAGAACCTTGGCGGTATCAAGGATATGAAGCGTATCCCCGATGCTATCTTTGTAGTAGATCCCAAGAAGGAGCACATCTGTGTACAGGAAGCTCGCGCACTCGGCATCACCCTTATCGGTATCGGCGACACCAACTGCGATCCCGAAGAGCTTGACTTCATCATTCCCGGTAACGACGACGCTATCAGAGCCGTAAAGCTTATCGTTTCCAAGATGGCTGATGCTGTTATCGAAGCTAACCAGGGCGAGACCGCTACCGCAGCAGATGCAAATGCAGAGGGCGAAACCGAAGCAACCGACATCGAAGAAGTAGCAGCTGAAGAATAATTAAGAGAATAATGTCATCTTGAGCGCAGCCCGAAGGGCGGAGTCGAAAGATCTTATTTGTGAGATCTCTCCCTGCGGCCGCGGCTTTGGTCGGGATGACATTTTGTTTGTCAGAAACAATACAGAAAATATAAAGGAGAATACAATCATGGCAGAGATTACCGCAAGCATGGTAAAAGAATTACGTGAAATGACCGGTGCCGGCATGATGGATTGCAAGAAGGCACTTAATGAAACAAACGGCGACATGGATGCCGCAGTTGATGTATTGAGAAAGAGCGGCGCAGCCAAGGCTGAAAAGAAGGCAAGCCGTATCGCAGCAGAGGGTATCACCCGTACCGCAATTGAAGGCGGCAAGGCTGTTGTAGTAGAAGTTAACTCCGAAACAGACTTCGTTGCAAAGAACGAAACCTTCCAGGCTTATGTTGAAGCTGTTGCAAAGCAGGCACTTGCTTCTTCCGCAGCTGATGTTGAAGGCATGATGGATGAAAAGTGGGTTGAGGATGCTTCCAAGACCGTTAAGGAAGTTCTTATCGAAAAGACCGCTACCATCGGTGAAAAGCTTTCCATCAGAAGATTTGAAAAGGCTGAAGGAGACTGTGTAGTATCTTACATCCACGGCGGCGGTAAGATCGGTGTTCTTGTTGCAGCTAACGGAGCTAAGGGCGACAACGTTAAGGAAGCTCTTACCAACGTTGCAATGCAGGTTGCAGCCATGAGCCCTCAGTACATCTCCAGAAACGATATTTCCGCTGAAAGCCTTGCAAAGGAGAAGGACATCACTCTTGAGAGCGCTTTGAACGATCCTTTCTCTCTTCCCAAGCCTATTCTTAACAAGCTTATTGAGAAGGCTCTTAACGGAGTTTGGAGCGATGCCGATAAGGCTATCTACGAAGAGAAGAAGTCCAACATGAACTATCTTCCCAACTTCCTTTCCGACGCTGCAAAGGCTCAGCTTGCTGAACTTGCTCTTGCAGACAAGGCAAACATCTCTGCTGACAAGATCTTCGCAGGACTTGTTGAAGGACGTATTTCCAAGCACCTTAAAGAGATCTGCCTTCTTGATCAGGTTTATGTTAAGGCAGAGGACGGAAAGCAGTCCGTAGCAGCTTACCTTAAGAGCGTTGATGCCAACATCAACATCGTTAAGTTCGTTCGTTTCGAAGTTGGCGAAGGAATGGAAAAGAAGCAGGAAAACTTTGCAGAAGAAGTTGCAAAGCAGATGAACGCTTAATTTGCAAATCATATATGATGGTTTTAAAGGCGACACCTTCGGGTGCCGCCTTTTTTAGTTAACATAAAATCAACACAATCCCACACAAAACCACAAAAACATCTTGACACGACCTGGGTATAAGAATATAATCAGTCTGAAACACAAGGAATATTCTTTGATTCTTGTTGATTTTTGACCAAAACGGTCAGAAAGCAGGCTGATTATGGCAGAGCACTCCACATATAAATATAACAGTGCTAGAGAACCCAAAACCGAGCGTATTGACAAGCTTGTTAAAGATCTGTTTGCCAAGATGCCCGAAATTGAATCCGCCAGAGCGCGTCTCATCACAGAATCTTTTAAAGAAACCGAAGGCGAACCCACGGTCATGCGCCGTGCCAAGGCTTTCGCCCATATTCTTAAAAACATTCCGATCATTATCCGCGACGGAGAGCTTATCGTGGGAAGTTCCACCCTTGCGCCCCGCGGATGTCAGACATATCCCGAGTTTTCTTTTGAATGGCTGGAAGCGGAATTCGATACCGTAGCCACAAGAGAAGCAGACCCTTTCTTTATTTCCGAAAAGACCAAAAAAGAATTAAAAGAAGCCGACGCTTACTGGAAGGGTAAGACCACTTCCGAACTTGCGGCTTCCTATATGGCGCCCGAAACAAAGAAAGCCATCGACCACTTCATGTTTACCCCCGGCAACTATTTTTACAACGGTGTGGGACATCTTACCTGCAAATACTGGGAAGTGCTGGAGATAGGCTTTGAAGGCATCAAAGAAAAGGCGCAGGCGGAACTTGAGACCTGCAACTTCGGGGATGCAAATTACGCTGAGAAAAACACTCTTTTAAGAGCGATGATCATAAGCTGTGACGCGGTCATGAACTACGCCGCACGCTACAGGGAACTGGCCCTCGGAATGGCAAAGAAGTGTACGGACCCCGTAAGAGCCGCAGAACTTAACAGGATCGCAGATAATTTAAGCCGCGTACCCGCCAAGGGTGCAACGAGCTTTTATGAGGCCTGCCAGAGCTTCTGGTTTGTACAGCAGCTTTTGCAGCTTGAATCCTCGGGACATTCCATTTCTCCCGGAAGGTTCGATCAGTACATGTTCCCCTATTTTAAGAGGGACATTGACGCAGGAGTCATCACCCGAAACTTCGCCCAGGAACTTATCGACTGCATCTGGGTCAAGTTAAACGACCTGAATAAATGCCGTGATGCGGAAAGTGCCAAGGGCTTTGCGGGCTACAGCCTCTTCCAGAACCTGATAGTGGGAGGACAGAACGAAGAAGGCCTTGATGTGACAAACGATCTTTCCTTCATGTGCCTGGACGCATCGATGCATGTATTTCTTCCCATGCCTTCCCTTTCCATCAGAGTATGGAACGGTTCCCCTTACGAACTTTTGCTTCGTGCGGCGGAGGTAACCAGGACCGGTATCGGACTTCCCGCTTATTACAATGATGAGGTTATCATTCCTTCTCTTATGAGTATGGGACTCCCCTTGGAAGAAGCAAGGGATTACGGCATAATCGGTTGCGTTGAACCCCAGAAGGCGGGAAAGACTATGGGCTGGCACGACGCAGCGTTCTACAACATGTGCAGACCGCTGGAACTTGTATTTTCCGACGGCGAGGACGCGGGAGAGCAGATCGGACCGAGGACCGGAGACGTTCTTAAGATGGACACCTTCGAAGAATTCTATGAGGCTTATAAAACCCAGCAGAATTACTTCATTTCCCTTTTGGTAAATGCAGATAACTCGATTGACATGGCTCATGCCGAGAGAGCGCCCCTTCCCTTCCTTGCAAGCCTTTTGGATGACTGCATGAAGCGCGGAAAGACTCCCGAGCAGGGCGGATGCGTATACAACTTTACGGGGCCGCAGGGCTTTGGAATCGCCAACATGGCAGATTCTTTGTATGCCATCAAGACCCTGGTATACGACGAGAAAAAGGTCACCATGGCAGAGCTTAAGAAAGCGCTTATGTTTAACTACGGCAAGGGCGCCGCAGCTCCGGTTGTAAGAGAATTCGCGGGACGGATTACGGCCGAGTTCATCAAGCAGGGCGTGGTTCCCGAACCTTCAAAGGTTATGACTCTTACCAAGAAAGTAATCGAAGAGTCCGTGACGGAAGAAGACAAAAAGAGATTTGACGAAATATTAAAGCTTATTGCGAAGGTTCCCAAGTTCGGAAACGATGACGACACGGTGGACCTCTTTGCAAGAGATGTGGCCTACACATATACAAGACCGCTTCTTAAATATAAGAATCCCAGAGGCGGACGATTCCAGGCGGGTCTTTACCCGGTATCAGCCAATGTACCCTTAGGTGCCACCACGGGAGCAACACCCGACGGGCGTCTTGCGGGAATGCCGGTTGCGGACGGTGTTTCGCCTTCGGCAGGCAAAGACGTAAACGGTCCTACGGCCTGCGCCAATTCCGTTTCAAAGCTTGATCACGGAATTGCTTCCAACGGAACCCTTTTCAACCAGAAGTTCCATCCTTCGGCTCTTGCGGGCGAAGAAGGACTTCACAAGTTTGTGGATTTGATCCGCACTTTCTTTGACAGAAAGGGAATGCACATGCAGTTTAACGTGGTATCCAGGGAGACCCTTCTTGATGCCCAGAAGCACCCCGAAAACTATCGACATCTGGTAGTGAGGGTTGCGGGATATTCGGCACTGTTTACCACCCTTTCAAAGAGTCTGCAGGATGATATCATCAGACGAACGGAGCAGGCATTTAACCGATGAATGATTTGGATGTAACCGGAAGAATATTTGATATACAGCGTTACTCGATTCACGACGGACTGGGAATCCGCACTATAGTCTTTTTAAAGGGCTGCGTACTTCGGTGTAAATGGTGCTGCAATCCCGAATCCCAGAGCAGGGAAATCGAGACCATGAAGGTTCTCGGCGAAGAAAAGACCATCGGAAGAGACGTAACGGTCGCCGAGGTCATGGAAACTGTCGAAAAAGACAGACAGTACTATTGGCGAAGCGGCGGAGGAATCACCCTTTCGGGGGGCGAAAGCCTTTGCCAGCCGGATTTTGCGAGAGCTTTGCTTGCGGAATCCAAGAAACGCGGCATAAACACGGCACTTGAAAGCATGGGCTGTGCGGATTTTAAGGTAATCGAAAGCATTCTTCCCTTTCTTGATACATATTTGATGGACATCAAGCACACGAACCCCGCCAAACACGAGGCTTTTACCGGAAGAAGAAACGACCTGATGCTTGAAAATGCCAGAAAGATAGCGGAGTCCGGACTTACAAAACTCATTATCAGAGTTCCCGTGATCCCCACCTTTAATGAAACGGCGGATGAGATAGCCGATATAGCAAGGTTCGCGGATAAGCTCCCGGGTGTTACGGATATTCACCTGCTTCCTTATCACAGATTCGGGGAAGGCAAGTACGAAGGTCTCGGAAGACCCTATCTCATGGGAGACATCAAGGAACCTACGGGCGAACACATGGAAATGCTCAAAAGAAAAGTCGAGAGCGTATCAAAGCTTGTTTGCCGTATAGGCGGATAGAAAGAAGGAGTAATATGGAAATAAACGGTCTTGAAGATCGCATGAGGATCATACAGGAATATGTTCCGGGTTGTCAGATAACCCTGGCTCATATAATTGCAAGTCCCGACAAGGTTCTTTATGAAAAACTGGGCCTTGATCCCAAAATCGACTATGACAAAGCAGCCATCGGGGTCGCAACCGTCACCCCGTCGGAAACCGCAATAATCATGGCGGATGTGGCGCTCAAAGCAAGCGGCATCACATTGGGATTCGTGGATCGCTTCAGCGGTTCACTCATCATCACGGGTTCCGTAAGCGAGGTTGAAGCCGCAATGGAAGCCATGAGGGACTACACGAGAGATAAACTCGGATATACGGTTTGTGAAGTGACGAAAACATGAGAAAGCTTATTCTTATGGGCAGGTCCCAGGCGGGAAAGACAACACTTACCCAGGCGCTTCGGGGCGAAGAGATCCACTACTACAAAACACAGGACATTCACCACTACGAAAGCGTCATAGACACTCCCGGGGAATACGCCCAGAGCCACAGGCTCGGGAAGGCCCTTGCCCTTTACACATACGAAGCCGATGTGGTCGGAATACTGGTAGCGGCCAACGAACCTTATTCTTTGTTCCCGCCAAACGTAACAAGCCAGGCAAACAGAGAGTGCATCGGAATAGTAACAAAAATCGATTTACCCACGGCAAACATCCCGCAAGCCGACAGATGGCTTAAAATCGCGGGTTGCAAAAAGATATTTCATGTTAATTCCCTTAAAGGGGTAGGCGTTAAAGAAATACTTGATTATTTAAAAGACGATAAAGAAACCGACCAAGGAGGAAAGTAAAATGGTTAACGAACTTGAGATCAAAAAACAGATATGCGACATAGGAAAGCGCATTTACGGAAGGAACATGGTTGCGGCCAACGACGGTAACATCTCCGTTAAGCTCAACGATCACGAATTCCTTTGCACACCCACAGGTGTTTCCAAGGGCTTCATGACCCCCGAATTCATCTGCAAGGTTGACGAAAAGGGTAATGTACTTCAGGCAAACAAAGGCTTTAAACCTTCGAGCGAAATAAAGATGCACATGAGAGTTTATGAGAAGCGTCCCGATGTAGGAAGTGTTGTACACGCTCATCCCACCTTCGCAACCGCATTTGCAATTGCAGGTATTCCGCTTACCCAGCCCATTATGCCCGAAGCGGTTATCTCACTCGGGTGCGTGCCCATTGCCGAATACGGCACACCTTCCACCATGGAGATTCCCGATAATCTTGAAAAGTATCTTCCTTACTTTGATGCGGTTTTACTTGAAAGCCACGGCGCTCTTTCCTGGAGCACGGATCTTCTTGCGGCTTATCATAAAATGGAGAGCGTTGAATTCTATGCAGAGCTTCTTTACAAAGCAAAGATGCTCGGCGGACCCAAGGAATTTGACAAAGCAAATATCAAGAAGCTTTACGAAATCAGACGTAAATTCGGTATGCCCGGTAAGCATCCCGCAAATGTATGCCTGAATCAGGGCAAGGATAACTGCCACAACTGCGGCGGAAGCTGCGCAGGCTGCGACCCCGAAATTATGAAGACCATGCCCGGTTACAACTACGACTTCAGCGATCTTTCTTCTTCTGCAAGCGCTCCTTCAAACGGAGGCGTTAACGAAGCAATGATAGCGGAGATCGTTCGTAAAGTAGTATCGGAGATGAAATAACCCTTTGATCAAAGGAGAAATGATATGGAAATGACCGAAAGCCAGATAAAGGCTATAGTGGGCGAGGTTATTGCCAAGGTTAAGCTCGGTACACCCAATGCTCAGATGCACGGCGTATTTACCGACATGAACGAGGCAATCGAAAAAGCAAAAGAAGCCCAGCGCGTTGTGAGAGTCATGAGTATGGACCAACGCGAAAAGATAATATCCGTAATCAGAAGAAAAATTAAAGAAAATGCCGAGACCCTTGCAAGGATGGGCGTTGACGAGACCGGAATGGGTAATGTGGGCGACAAGATCTTAAAGCACCTTCTTGTTGCCGAGAAGACACCCGGTACCGAAGACATCACCACCACTGCATGGTCCGGAGACAGAGGACTGACTCTCGTGGAAATGGGACCCTTCGGTGTTATCGGAGCCATCACTCCCTGCACGAATCCAAGCGAAACCGTGCTTTGTAATTCAATGGGTATGCTTGCGGGCGGAAATACGGTTGTGTTCAATCCCCATCCCCAGGCTATCAAGACTTCGATATTTGCAATCAATCTTGTGAATGAAGCTTCTCTTGAAGCCGGCGGACCCGACAACGTGGCCTGCACGGTTGAGAATCCCACACTTGATTCAAGCGCGATTATGATGAAGCACAAGGACATTCCGCTTCTTGTTGCCACAGGCGGCCCCGGAGTTGTTACCGCAGTTCTTTCAAGCGGTAAGAGAGGAATCGGCGCAGGTGCCGGAAATCCTCCGGCTCTTGTGGATGAGACCGCAGATATCAGAAAGGCTGCGGAGGACATCGTAAACGGATGCACCTTTGACAACAATCTTCCGTGTATCGCCGAAAAAGAAGTTGTTGCGGTTGACAAGATTTGCGACGAACTCATGGGATACATGGTGAAGGAACAGGGCTGCTTCCTTGCTTCCAAAGAGATTCAGGATAAGCTCATTAAGACCGTTATCACCGAAAAGGGCGCATTAAACAGAAAGTGCGTAGGAAGAAGCGCAAAGGTTCTTCTTAAGATGGTCGGAGTCGACGCTCCCGAAGGAACCCGCTGCATCATCTTTGAAGGCCCCAAGGAACATCCTCTCATCACCACGGAACTTATGATGCCAATCCTCGGTATCGTCCGTGCCAAGGACTTTAAGGATGCGGTAAGCCAGGCTGTATGGCTTGAACACGGAAACAGACACAGTGCTCACATCCACTCAAAGAATGTGGACCGTATCACTGAGTACGCAAGAGCCATCGATACGGCAATCCTGGTAAAGAACGGCCCCTCCTATGCGGCCCTCGGTTTCGGAGGCGAAGGCTTCCCCACATTTACCATTGCAAGCCGTACGGGCGAAGGACTTACCAGTGCCGCCACCTTCACCAAGAGAAGACGCTGCACCATGTCCGACAGCCTGTGCATACGATAGTTGTCGAGCTTTCGCTCGACAGGCTGAGCGCCGTTCGTCGAGCGTTTTGCTCGACAGCCTGAGTGGCGCCTGAACGGAGTAAATTAAGCCAAAAAATTTAGGAGATTCATATGGATATCAACAACCAACAAATTGAAGAAATCGTTAAGCAGGTTCTTTCCAATCTTTCGGGAACGGGAACCGTATCCCGCGGGACTTCTTCAAACGTTTCCATTCCTGCCAAAGCAAGGGTTGCAATGCTCACCGAGCTTGGCAAGATGGAAGTTAAGGAATTCCCCATGCCGGAAGTCGGAGATGACGACATTCTCGTAAGAGTGGAAGGATGCGGAATCTGCGGAACCGATTCACACGAATACAAGAGAGACCCCTTCGGTCTCATACCCGTGGCACTCGGCCACGAAGGAACCGGCGAAATAGTTAAGCTTGGTAAGAATGTTAAAGTCGACAGCGCCGGAAAGCCCGTAAGTGTGGGCGACAAGATCGTAACCTGTATGATATTTAAGGATAACCCGGACATCACCATGTTCGACCTTAACAAAAAGAATGTGGGAGGCGCCGACGTATACGGACTTCTTCCCGACGACGACGTACACACAAACGGCTGGTTTGCGGACTACATTCTCGTAAGAGGAGC
>DBVS01000071.1:7430-10325 GCA_002308235.1 Lachnospiraceae bacterium UBA1258 | reverse complement strand
GCATGATGTTCAAAGGCGGTGGAGATTATGTGGGTCTTTCCCTTTATCTTTCCAAAATAAGCGGCGGAAATAAGTGCCTGATTGTCTGCTTCGCTTCCACCCGAAGTAAAGGTTATCTCGGATGTTTTGGCATTGATCGCGCCTGCCACATCCTCTCTTGCTTTTTCTATGGCCGAACGTGACTGCTGGCCGAATTCGTAAAGTGACGACGGATTACCGTAATACTCCGTAAAATACGGGAGCATTGCTTTAAGGGCGGTTTCGCTCAACCCGGTGGTTGCTGCATTGTCTGCGTATATTTTCATTAAGTACTCCTTTCATATGAAAACAGATTAAGCCCTTTTACCCAGTATGTCAATAGGTAAATAAATACTTGTATTACCTATTTACCTTGCGGTATAATATGTAAAAAGAAAAGGAGACAGCCATGATTTCCACAAAAGGACGCTACGCACTCAGAGTGCTTCTCGACATAGCAATGCAGCATTCGGACAATTACATCCCCCTTAAGGATGTGGCAGAAAGACAGGAAATATCCAAAAAGTATCTTGAGATCATCGTAAAAGATCTGGTGGAGCAAAAGCTCTTGGTAGGTACCAGCGGCAAGGGCGGCGGATATAAACTCACCCGTAAGCCCGAGGATTATTCCATTGGCGAAATAATCGAACTCATGGAAGGGTCCCTTTCTCCCGTTGCATGTCTCTCGGGTGCCATCACGGATTGCCCCAGGCAAAAAAAATGTCATACCCTTCCCCTCTGGCAAGAGTATGACAAAATGGTTCATGATTTCTTTTACGGCAAAAAGCTGAGCGATATTATGTAAACCCGTTACAGATCCACCATCATGGAAAAATTGGTGTAATAGACCACAAATCCGGGGTTGGCCCCCGCAGGTTTTTTAACGTTCTTTTTAAGTGTATAATCAACTTCCACCTTGGAGGAATGCTTTCCTTCGGAATACATGGCCGCATATTTTGCGGCTTCCTCAAAGGCTCTGTCCGGAACTTCCCGTCCGTCCGTCTTCAGGATGACATGGGATCCGGGCATTTTTTTTGCGTGAAACCACCAGTCTCCGCCGTTTGCAAACTCAAAGGTAAGTCTGTCGTTCTGGAAGTTGTTCTTTCCAACATAAATATCAAAACCGTCGGAACTTACAAAATGCAGGGGTTCCGACAGAGTTTTCTTTTTCTTGTCGGTCTTTCCCCGGGATTTAATGTATCCCGCCTCGTAAAGCTCATCTCTTACTTCCGAAAGATCGTTTTCACTCTGGGCAAAATCAAGTTCCGTAAGAATACTGCGCAAATGCTCGGTTTGGGCGGAAACCTCCTCTATGATGCCCGTTAAGTTTTCGGCAGTTCGCTTTAACTTAACGTATTTATCAAAATAATGCTTTCCGTTTTCCTTTACCGTAAGCTGCGGATCCAGAGGAATCGTCACATTCTCGCCATTATAGTAATTAACGGCTTCCATGGACTTTGCCCCGTCCTTCACCGTGTAGCCGTAGGTATTGATAAGTTCGCCGTAAATACGATACTTTTCGCGTTTCTCGGTATCTTCCAGCTGCTTTCTTTGGAGGTCCAGCTTTTTAACGTTTCTTTCCAAAGCGGTCTGGGTAATCTTTCTAAGGTCGGAAGACTTTTGACGCATCCTGAGGACTGCGCTCTTTTCCCTGTAAAAAACATTGAGAGTCTCGCTGATACTGTCATAGGAAACCCGTTTGAGTTCCCCGTAGAGAGTCAGGGGATGCGCCGCAAATTCAACGGGGGTACTTCCTTCGTACCTGATCTCCGGAGCAAATTCGCCCCCGGCAATCCCTTCGTAGAACAAAGAAAAGGCCTTCCAAAGATTTGTTATGTCAACCTCGTTCAAAGAAGATGTGGAGGCGTCCGAATCAACTCCCGCTCTGAAACAAAGCTCGGAAGCAAGCACCGGAGACATTCCTTCAAAGTTTAAGTAAAGAGCCTTCTGAACTGCTTCATGTGCGGTTAACATAACTTCTTTAAACTCAGATTCCCCGCACTCGCTGCCGATCTTCTTTTCGCCGGCTCCGGGAATAAACCACTTACGCCCCGACAAAACCTCTCGCACGGAGCTTACGTTATGACTTACACGCTTGATGGCATCCAGAATGATCTCGGATTCATCCGTGAAAATAATGTTTGAGTATTTGCCCATAAGCTCGACTATCAAAAACTTCCGGCTCAAATCTCCCATTTCATCCAGATGCTCGAGTTCGAATTTCAATATTCTTTCAAATCCCGGCTGTGTTACGGAAACGATCCTTGCGTTGGCAAGGTGCTTGCGTAAAAGCATACAAAAAGCCGGCGCCGTCTGGGGCGAAGGCTTGTTATCGTCAGTTATGTAAACCAAAGGCAAAGAAGCATTCACGCTTAACAGTACCTTATACTGGGTTGAGTTTCCCTTAATGCTCAAAAGGATCTCATCGGCTTCGGGTTCAGCTATCTTTACGATACGCAGGCCCGTAAGCTTATCCGATAATTCTTTTCTTAAGGCCGCAACCGTAATTCCGTCAAAAGCCATTTAAAACACTCTTTCTTAAATAATCGCTTCCATGCAGACCTTCTGGGGCTTAAGTCCCATGGATTCGTAAAACTTCTCTGCTCCCGGGTTTAAGGACCAGACATTGAGGGTTATATTGTAAAACCCTTCACGTTTGGCATATTCGTAAATGTGGCGGTAAAGCATCTCTCCCACTCCGAGTCTTCGGTGGCCTTCATCCACACAGATATCATCGATATAAAGGGTCCGGACATCCGTAAGTACCGAATCTCTTAAAACCTGCTTATGAATACAGAAACCATGACCGATGACACGGTCCGAATCGTCAACGCAAACAAATACCGGGGTAGTATCATCCGCAATGATGGTCTTAAG
>DBVS01000071.1:0-7412 GCA_002308235.1 Lachnospiraceae bacterium UBA1258 | reverse complement strand
TTAAAAAGATCGGGTCTGCCGTTATGATGCACCATGTCCACCTGCACAAGCAATGCCAAAAGCCCGTCTATGTCGGTTTCTTTGGCCCGGCGGACATGAAAGCTTTCGTTAGTCCTTATGTCTTTATCCATAGAAAATCCCGCCTGAATGTAATATGCCGCTTTACTGCTTTTCCACCAGCCAGTCGTACATTTCCTGATACTTTAATGCGCTCCTGTGCCAGGAAAAATCCTCCGCCATGTCGCGATCCACGATCTTGTTCCATTCGCGCTTTCTGTCGTAATAGATGCGCTCGGCGTTTCTTATGCAGTAAAGCATTTCATGAGCGTTGTAATTTGCAAAGGAAAAGCCGGTACCCTTATTTTCAAATTCGTTGTAGGGTTCCACAGTGTCCTTAAGACCGCCTGTCTCTCTTACAATGGGAACCGTTCCGTATCTTAATGCAATGAGCTGACTCAAACCGCAAGGTTCAAAGAGGGAAGGCATTAAAAATGCATCGGAAGAAGCATAAACCCTGTGAGCAAGTTCCTCTGAATAGTAGATGTTTGCGGACACTTTCTCGGGATATTTCCAGGCAAAGTGTCTGAACATGTTTTCATACCGCTCTTCGCCGGTACCCACCACAACTATCTGCACATTATCCTGACAGAGTTCGTCCATCATATAAGCCACAAGATCGAGGCCCTTCTGNNTCCGTAAGCCGTGAAATGATACCGATCATCATGGTCTTTGGATTAACCGCAAGGCCCAGTTCCTGCTGAAGCGCCGTCTTGTTCTTAACCTTTTCTTTGCGGAAATTGACCGCATCGAAGGGATATTTCAAGGCTTTATCGTTCGCGGGATCGTATTCCTCGTAATCGATACCGTTTACGATACCGCGAAGGTCACCGGAGCGGGCGGCCAAAAGACCGTTAAGCCCCTCTCCGTAAAAGTCCGTCATAATCTCCTGCGCATAGGTGGCGCTGACGGTGGTGATGGCGTCCGCATAAACCAGGCCGCCCTTTAAGAGGTTTGCATCCTTATAGGCTTCCAGCTTGTCTGCTGTAAAGAAATAGTCCGAAAGTCCCGTAATGTTCTGAACCTCTTTTACGCCCCATTTACCCTGGAATTTAAGGTTATGGATCGTCATTACGCATTTGATTCCGCGGTAAAAATCCGAGCCCTGGAAACGCTCCTTAAGATAAACGGGAACAAGACCTGTCTGCCAGTCGTGACAATGGATCACATCGGGCCTGAAGTCTATCAGTGAAAGTGCGGAAAGCACCGCTTTTGAGAAATAAGCATATTTTTCGATCTCAAACAACGGATCGTCGCCGTAGGGCTTGTATCCGTTAAAGTAATATTCGCTGTCTACGAAATAATAGGTAACCCCGTCCTCAACCGCAGTCAGTATGCCCACGTACTCATTCTTCCAGTTGTAATCCATGTAGAAGTGAGTCAGATATTTCATCTTGTCCTTCATTTCCTGTCTCATGCAGGCATATTTGGGCAGGAACACTCTGACATCAAAGTACTTCGAATCGATGCACTTTGGCAGGGATCCGACAACGTCGGCCAAACCTCCTGTTTTGATAAAGGGAACCCCTTCCGATGCCACAAAAAGAATTTTCTTCACTTTCGATCCTCCGGATATACATTCGCTTATATTATACTTTCCTACTTAAAAAACGTAAAGCCCAGAAGCAGAAGCACGAAATGCCAGGCTCCGCTTACCGCGTGCCAGAGGAAGACACCTGTCTGCATCAGGAAAACGGGAAGCTTCTTTCCGCTTTCAAGGAAGGATAAGTATGCGCGTTTCGCGGCGATAATAAATGCAAAATAGAGGGTAATCGAATAACCCCACATAAAATTGGATGCTTCGTCTCTGGCTCCCGATTCTGCCAAAAGCAAAGCCTCCGTAAACCCAATGACAAAGAAAAGAATGCTGCCCGCATATATTCCGTCGCTCTTAAGTTTCGGAATATTAAAGGCCAATACCACAATCAGAAAAAGAACGGACACGATCAGAGACACCTTCGGATGGTCTCCCCGTTCGGAAAAGGTCTTAAAGGGTGCAAAAACTATGCTTGCCTTTTCTTCTCCCGCAAAAAGCACCAGACTCTGAAGCACCAAAACAACAAAGGAAGGAAGTACCGAGCAGGCCATTACAAATACCCGCAAAAACTTGGTTTTCCTGAAAAGATCCCTTAAAAGAAGGATTGCAAGAAAGGGTGCGAAAACGGTAAAGAAGCTTGCCTTAAAGCCCGTGGTCACGGTAAGCAAAAGCGTATATAAGCAAAAGCTTTTAACGTCGATGCCGTCTTTGTAGCTTCTGTAGAGTTTCACAAAGACGATCACCGTGAGCACAGCGAAAAATCTCATGAAGATATAAGTGGAATTGTGCCACATATTGGCGTTTTCATAACCTATGTAATGCTGCCTGTTTACAAAGGGAAGGTAAAAACCCATGGCGAAATTCGAAAGTATAGATATTATGTAAACCACAGGTGCAGGTATCTTCTCTCCCCCGGGAAGCACTTCAATGAGCCTTTTGACGAGGACTACAGCCCCCACCGTCATAAAAGAAAGCAGGCAGGGGATCGTATAATCCATAAAGGGGAGCTTTGAAAGAAGGATATAAATAAAGGCACTCAGGCTGTGAAAATATCCGTTCTTTATCGCAAATATCACATGGACATAGGTATCGGACTCAAACCTGAAGTCGGGATCCGTGGGATAGACCGTAAGTTCAGCCCTGAAAAGATAAAAAAGCGCCGCAAAATAGACGCATAAGAATGCGCCGTAAAGCCACATATATATTTTTTTGTCAGCGCTTCTTTTCGGCATCTGCTCTGTCCTTTAATTCTTTGGCGTTGGTGAGACTGGCTTCACTTTGCTCATCCGCTCCGATGAGCCTTGCAAGCTCTCCGATCTCGCCTTCTCTGTCAAGCATGGAAATGTTGGTGACTGTCTTTCCCTCCGCACTTGTTTTCTTTATCTCAAAGTGCGCATCTGCCATGGCGGCGATCTGCGCAAGGTGTGTGATTGCAATAACCTGATGTTTTCTCGATAAGCGGTTAAGTTTGCCCGAAACCTCCCAGGCGGTACGTCCGCTGATACCTGCGTCTATTTCATCGAAAATAAGGGAATCGATGTCGTCCTTTTCCGCCAGGATCGTCTTGATAGCCAGCATGATCCTTGAAAGTTCGCCTCCGCTTGAAACATTCTTCATGGGCTTTAAGGGTTCACCCAGGTTAACGGATATCATAAATTCGCAGGAATCAAACCCAAGATTTGAAACCTTGGACTCATCCGGTATGACCTCAATGTTAAAAGCAACGGTACCGAAGCTTAATTCCTTAAGCTCAGTTTCAAGTTCCTTTGAAAAGCGCTTTGCGGCTTCGGTCCTTAACTTACTTAAATTGCGGGCAGAAGCGGCGTAAACGGCTTCCGCTTCATCGCATTCTTTTTTGATCTTTTCCCTGTAAGCGTCGATATCCCGAAGCTTTAAAAGTTCGTTTTCTTTTTCGTCCCTTGTTTTAAGGATCTCGTCAACCGTGGCACCGTAACGGTTTTTAAGGGTGTTTATGAGGTTTAATCTTTCTTCCGTTTCTTTAAACTCTTCTTCCGAAAAGTCGGTGTCCGAAAGATATCTGGATATTTCAAGTGAAAAATCGCCTAAAAGTTCCTCCGCTTCCGAAAGTTTATCAAGGGCGGAAGTTATCCGCTCGTCTTCGCTCTTAACCCGGTTCATGCTCTGAATTGCCCTGGAAATAAGGCTGCCGGCGTCACCCGAATCATCTCCGGAAACACAGTTTAAAGCCTCGTTTAAGAGTTCCGTGTTCTTTCCGGCGGCCTGCATGATCTTATATTTTTCTTCCAGTTCCTCGTCCTCACCGGGAATCAGGTTGGCGTCGTCGATCTCCTTTATTTCGTAGGAAAGAAGGTCGATCTCGCGGTCGCTGCCCTTTTGCCTTTCGGAAAGGCTTGAAAGTTCTTCCCGAAGTGCCTTTAATTTACCGGCAGATTCGGCACATTTTTCAAGGGCGGGAGCGATCTTTTCCATACCGTAAGCATCAAGCATTTCAAGCTGGCGGGCGTTGTTTAACAAAGACTGGTGCTCGTGCTGCCCGTGAATATCGATGAGATATTCGGCCAGTTCCTTGACCTGCCTTGCATTTGCGATCTCTCCGTTGATCTTAAAAATGTTTTTTGTTGCGGAAATTTTCCTGGAAATAACTATGGTGCCGTCATCACAGGGTATATCCCAGGAATCAAGAAGCGTACGCGCCTTGGCGCTTTCGCTGAAAGAAATGGATACGAACGCATCCTCGGCGCCGGTCCTGATCATGTCCTTGTCAGCCCTTGCACCGAGTGCCAAATTAACGGAGCCTATGAGCACGGATTTTCCTGCGCCCGTTTCTCCGGTCAAAATATTCAGTCCCTCTTTAAAATCGATCCCGCACTCTTCAATGAGCGCAAGATTCTTAACATAAATGCTTTCTAACATACTTCTCCAGTCTTCTCTCCCCGGAATCCGTATTTTTTCTCTGTAAGCTATTCATTCAAAAGAAGGTTGATTTTCTTCATGACGGCTCTGGTGTCCTCCACAGTACGGACAGCCATCATAATTGTATCATCCCCCGCAATTGTACCCACAATCTCTTTAAAATGCATTGCATCCACGGCAGCGGCAACCGCCATGGCCATACCCGAAACCGTCTTAATGACCAGGATGTTCTGGGCCATGTCTATGGAAACGAATCCATCCCTCAACACTCTTTTAAACTTGCCGTCGAGAGTGTGGTCATTTTCTTTTTCGACGGCATATTTCTGTCTGCCGTCACCTATGGCCTTCTTGTAAACGGAAAGGGTCCTGATGTCCCTTGAAACAGTGGCCTGGGTAACGTTAAACCCTTCGGCCTTCAGTCTGTCCACCAGTTCTTCCTGGGTTTCGATCTCGTTGTTTTCGATTATTTCGATAATTTTCTTCTGTCTGCCGTTTTTCACGTTTACCCCCGCTTATCAGCTCATCTTGGACTTAAGGACCTCAAGGAAACTTTCACGGTTAAGCTTCACAATCCTGGTCCGCTTGTCGGAACGGCGCATTACAAAGCCGTCTCCGGTCTTAAGTTCGAAGTGGGAAGCTCCGTCTGACATAGCAAAAGCGGGCTGCTCTCCGCCGTTCTTTGCGTCCTTGATCTCGATAAGCACTTCGTCCTCTCCCGAAAGTACGATGCTGCGGGAGTTCATGGTATGGGGACAAACAGGCGTAAGCACCAGCAGATCCGCACCGGGCTCCACTATGGGGCCGCCTGCGGAGAGGTTATATCCCGTTGAACCTGTGGGTGTTGACACAACGACACCGTCGGCACTGTAGGACTTTAAGAAAAGGCCGTTAACGTACACATCGAAATTGATGGCTCTGTAGGGAACGGATTTTAAGACCGCAATGTCATTTAACGCCGTTGCATAGGCTACGGGCTTGTTGTTTCTGATGACACTTCCCTCAAGCATCATTCTTTCTTCAATGAAGTATTCGCCGCTTGTAAGCTTTTCCAAAGACTTGAAAATGCCGTCTCTGTCGATTTCGGCAAGATAGCCGAGGCCGCCGAGATTGACGCCGATAAGAGGAATCTCTTCCTCCACAAAATCTCTTGCGGCACGAAGCATGGTTCCGTCTCCTCCGAGAACGATGACCGCATCGGGCTTTTCACCCTTTTCAAAGCTTGCGGATTCTTCTTTTCCGTAGATCTTTTCATCGTCCATGGATTCTATGGTGACCGTTTTCCCTTTGGATTTAAGGAAATCGGCAATGCTCTTTGTAACCTGTAATTTCTCGTCCTTTGACTCGTTGGTTCGAATAAGAAAACGTTCCATCTTACACCTCTGTGTTTGTTTGCTGTCATTCAAGGCTTTCATGAGCCTTGTTGACTGTGTTTGTTATGTCAACCTCTGTTATATGGTTCTCTGCAGTTTCAATTCCGTCTTTCCTGATAAAAAGAAGGTATTCTATGTTTCCCTCAGGCCCTTTAATAGGGGAATGATCAAGGCTTAGGACCGAAAAACCGGTTTGAAGGGCGAATTCTGCGATTCTTTCAATCACATCCATGTGGACATTTTTGTCTCTGACGACACCCTTCTTTCCGACTTCTTCCCTGCCGGCTTCAAATTGGGGCTTGATAAGACATACCATATAAGCCCCGGCTTTAATGATATTATAAGCAGGTCCAAGAATCTTGGTCAGTGAGATAAAGGAAACGTCTACCGATGCAAAATCCGGTTCTTCGCCTATATCTTCGGGAGTTGTGTAACGGAAATTGGTCTTTTCCATGCACACGACTCTTTCGTCGTTTCGAAGTTTCCAGTCAAGCTGACCGTGTCCCACATCGATGGAAAACACCTTCTTTGCTCCGTTTTGAAGCATACAGTCGGTAAACCCTCCGGTGGAAGCTCCTATGTCCATGCAGACACAGCCGTTTAAGTCTATGGGGAACACCTTCATGGCCTTTTCAAGCTTAAGTCCGCCGCGGCTTACGTATTTAAGTTCACCGCCCTTGACAGTAAGCTCTAAGCCCTCTCTTTCAAAGAAGGTACCTGCTTTGTCTTCTCTCTGTCCGTTAACGAAAACATTGCCGCTCATGATGAGGGCCTTCGCCTTCTCCCGGGAGGAGGCGTATCCCGCTTCCGTTACCAGAACATCCAGCCTTTCTTTCATAAAATTACCTGTTATTTTCGAGGAACGATACAATGCGCTTTACAATCGACTGCGCATCCAGTCCCGTTTTCTTTTTCAAAATGTCGACGCTTCCGTGCTCCAAAAACATATCGGGAAGGCTTACGTTTACAAGGTCCATATCGATGCCTTCGTCAAAAAGAAGCTGTCTGGTTCTTTCCCCGAATCCGCCGCTCGTAACGTTTTCTTCCATGGTCACAAGAAGGGAATGGTCTCCGGATATTTCCTTTAAGGTCTCCGAATCTATGGGCTTTGCAAACCTGGCATTGATGAGGGTGCAGGATAAACCTTTGTCCTTTAAAAGGTCTCTCACTTCAACGGCGGTTTTAACCATGGAGCCGAGAGCCAAAAGGGCGATGTCTTTTTCCCGATAGATTATCTCGCTCTTGCCAAGTTCCACGGGGGTTCTATACTCTTCAAGTCCGTCGTAGGCTTCGCCCCTTGGATATCTGATAGCCACGGGTGCTTCAAGGGCAAGTCCGAACTTAAGCATATCCGAAAGTTCCCATTTATTCTTGGGAGCCATCACCGTAAGACGGGGTATGGTAGCCAGATAAGACAGATCAAAGATACCCTGATGTGTCTCTCCGTCGCTGCCCACCAGTCCGGCCCTGTCTATAGCGATCACTACAGGCAGGTTCTGTATGCATACGTCATGAAGTATCTGATCGTAAGCTCTCTGCAGGAATGAGGAATA
>DBVS01000039.1:16528-16836 GCA_002308235.1 Lachnospiraceae bacterium UBA1258 | reverse complement strand
AGAGCACAGGGGCAGCTTATTACAAGCACCGTTATGGCTCTTGCAACGGAAAATCCCACGTCCTGTCCGAGAATAAGCCATACGATAAAGGTTAAGAGGGAAATTCCCATAACAGCGGGTACAAAAATGCCCGAAACCCTGTCTGCGATACGTGCAATGGGAGCCTTGGTGGCTGCGGCATCGCTGACGGTCCGGATGATCTTTGAAAGGGTGGTGCCTGCTCCGACGGCAGTGGCGCGGCACTTGATAAAACCTGTGGTATTTATGGTGGCGGCGTAAACGGACGATCCCGTTTCTTTGTCGGCGGG
>DBVS01000039.1:13310-16482 GCA_002308235.1 Lachnospiraceae bacterium UBA1258 | reverse complement strand
ACTCCGTCCACGGGAATGCTTTCTCCGGGACGAACAAGAAAGATATCGTCGATCTTAACGTCGTCTGCGGCGATAACCCTCTCGGTTCCGTCGGTAAGGATCGTTGCGGTTTTGGGAGAAAGTTTTATAAGCCCTTTAAGAGCGTCGGTGGTTTTTCCCTTTGAAATCGCCTCAAGAAGTTTTCCCACGGTAATGAGTGTGGGGATCATGGCGGCGGATTCAAAATAAAGATTCATGCCGTAGGAGGAAACCGTCGTATGGTCCCCCTTTTCCAGGGCAATTATCATCATGAAAAGTTCGAAAAGAGAATAAGCGAAAGCCACGGAAGACCCGAGAGCCACCAGCGTGTTCATGTTTGGCCCGCCTTTAAACAGCGACTTAAAGCCGCTTGTGAAAAAGGCAGAATTAATGAGCATGATCACGGCCGCAAGGATCATTTCGAACAGAGCGAGAAAAACGTGATTATCAAAGACCTTCGGCGCGGGAAAGCTCCACATCATATGTCCCATGGAAAAGTACATTAACACAAGCAAAAAGCAAACGGAAAGGATGAGTCTCCGTTTAAGAAGGGGAGTTTCTTTGTCCGAAAGAGCATCTTCGGCGGAAGAAAGCGCGGATTTATGAGAACCGGCGCCGGTGGACGAGGCGTTCCTGTCGGAGGCGGAATTAAGTGCACCGGAAACAAAAGAGGCTCCGTAACCTGCCTCTTTGACCGCATCTATTACGGCTGCGGGATCGGCTGAGCCCGATACACCCATTGAATTTGTAAGAAGACTGACCGAACACTGAGTCACACCGGGAACCTTGGAAACCGCTTTCTCAACTCTGGCGCTGCAGGCAGCGCAGCTCATGCCGGTAACGTTGTATTTATCCATAAAATCCATCCTTATAGAATGGTTATATAACACTAACCGATGTTCGCGCAATATATTTAGGAAAATTTAATATTCACATTTGTGCGGAAATCAAGTAGAATCTCAATGAGCGCCCGTTGCATATCGGGCTGAGGAAAAGGAATCACAGATGATAAACGTAACTTACCCCCAGATGGTCTCATTTATCGTGATCCTCTGGGTCATAATAAGAGCTTTTGTAATCATAAAGAAAAGCGAATTCAACATTAAGCACGAAGCAAAGCTTCTTACGATTTTGATTTGTTTTGTGGTCATCTCGAGGATGGTATATTTCCCCTTGCACCATGTTAACGGACACATCGGAGTATTAAAATTCGATGCGTCCAGGATCCTTCCCTTCAGGATGAACCTTAATCCCCTGGTGTGCGTCGAAGAGCGATATGATGGATGGGAAGTGAACATTATCGGAAATATCGCCATGTTTATTCCCGTGGGAATCTTCTGGCCCATGTGCTTTAAAAAGCTTAAAAATGTGGGAACTGCTGTCCTTGCCGGGGGCGGTCTTTCTTTGTTCATCGAAATTTCGCAGCTTCTTTTCTACGACAGATGCAGCGATATCGACGATTTGATGCTCAATACCGCAGGTGTGCTTATCGGGGCGATTTTCTACTTCGCAGTCGGAAGTTTGGTTAAACTGATCAAAAAGAAACATTCATAGAATCGATGCATCATGTAGGAGCGAAAATGACATTAAAAGAGCTTGAAATCGGAAAAGACGCCGTTGTCGAATCGGTCGGCGGAGACGGCGCGTTAAGACAGCACTTTCTCGACATGGGAGTTATTCCCGGTGCCGAGGTGTCCGTGATCAAATATGCACCCATGGGGGATCCAATGGAATTAAAGATCCACGGGTATGAGCTGACGTTGAGGCTTGCGGAGGCGGAGCAGATCACTGTCCGTCTTTTTGAAAAAAACGAGCAAAAAGAAAACGTTAAGGTCACTGGGAAGGCCGAGCACCCGGGCTTTGGCGAAAGCGGTAAATTCCATCCGAAGGGAAGCGGAAATCCGCTGCCCGATTCGGAAACACTGACCTTTGCTCTGGTGGGAAACCAGAACAGCGGAAAGACCACTCTGTTTAACCGCCTGACGGGTTCAAACCAGCATGTCGGAAACTTTCCCGGCGTGACCGTAGACAGGAAAGACGGAGCTATAAAGGGATATCCCAACACGAGAGTGACGGATCTGCCCGGCATTTATTCGATGTCTCCCTACAGTAATGAAGAGATCGTTTCGCGTAATTTCGTGCTTAACGAAAAGCCCCACGCGATCATAAATATAGTCGATGCCACCAATATCGAAAGAAACCTGTATCTTACCATGCAGCTTCTTGAGATGGACACACCAGTTGTTGTGGCTCTTAACATGATGGACGAACTTACATCGAACGGCGGTGTCATCGATGTAAACCGGATGGAACAGCTCCTGGGCGTTCCCGTGGTTCCGATCTCGGCAGCCAAGAACTTCGGTATCGAAGAACTTATAAGCCATGCCATGCACATTGCAAAATATTGCGAGAAGCCCGAGCACAGGGATTTTTGCGATGAGAACGAAAGCGGCGGAGCGGTCCACAGAAGCATCCACGGCATCACTCATCTTATCGGTGATCATGCCGCCGAAAACGGCCTTCCCATCCGATTTGCGGCAAGTAAGGTCATCGAAGGTGATGAACGTATAATCGCAAAACTCGGTCTCGATCCCAACGAGAGAGAGACCATGGAGCATATCGTTCTTCAGATGGAAAAGGAACGGGGACTCGACAGAAGTGCAGCCATTGCCGACATGAGGTTTGCTTATATCGGCAGGATCTGTGCCCTTGCGGTAAAGAAACCGAAAGAGAGCCGCGAAAGAGTCAGAAGTGAGAAGATAGACAGGATACTTACGGGGAAATTTACCGCTATACCTGTGTTTATATTGATAATGGGCGTGGTTTTCTGGCTTACGTTCAATGTGATAGGAGCATGGCTTCAGGGCCTGCTGGAATTTGGGATCGGGGCATTGACTGAACTGGTCGATACCGCTCTTTCCGCAGCTCACGTTAACAAAACTTTGCACGGGCTGGTGGTTGACGGAATATTTGCGGGTGTCGGAAGCGTGTTGAGTTTCCTTCCCATTATTGTTACCCTTTTCTTTTTCCTCTCCATAATGGAGGACAGCGGTTACATAGCCAGAGTGGCCTTTGTAATGGATAAGCTTTTAAGAAAGATCGGCCTTTCCGGCAGAAGTATCGTGCCCATGCTGATCGGTTTCGGCTGCACGGT
>DBVS01000039.1:387-13302 GCA_002308235.1 Lachnospiraceae bacterium UBA1258 | reverse complement strand
CCGTAATGGCTACCAGAACCCTTCCCAGCGAAAGAGACCGAAGGATGACGATCCTTCTTACGCCCTTCATGAGCTGTTCTGCCAAACTTCCGATCTACGCTTTCTTTGTAAGCATATTTTTTAAGGGTCACGGTGGATTTATCATGACGGGATTGTATTTGCTTGGGATCGCTGTGGGGATCCTTGTGGCGCTTTTGTACAGAAAGACCGTATTTAAGGGTGAAGCGGTGCCCTTTGTAATGGAACTTCCCAATTACAGGCTTCCGGGTATCGGAAACGTGTTAAAGCTTCTTTGGGAAAAAGCAAGAGATTTCCTGCAGAGAGCATTTACGGTCATCATGCTTGCAACTGTCATAATCTGGGTATTGCAAAGCTTTGACCCGTATTTAAATCTCGTTACGGATTCAAAAGACAGTATTCTTGCGATAATTGCGGGGATCTTTGTGCCGATCATGAAACCTCTCGGCCTTGCCGACTGGCGGATCTGTACTTCACTGATTTCGGGATTTCTGGCAAAAGAAAGTGTGGTTTCTACCATGCAGGTGCTGTTCGGAGACAATGTTTCCTCAGTACTGTCCCCGACAGCAGCCGCATCTTTACTGGTATTTTCGCTTCTTTATACGCCCTGTGTTGCGGCAGTTGCCGCAATAAGACGAGAGCTGGGACGCAAGCGTGCACTTGCCGTTGTGGTATGGCAATGCTTGATTGCCTGGCTCGCCGCTCTGATTGTGAATCTTGTGGGAATGCTTTTTGCTTAAAAGGACAATTCGTCTATAGCCTTGAGTTCGGCCGCGGAAAATTCGGTATTTTCCGTGGCTTTTATGTTGTCAAGGATCTGAGATGCCTTTGATGCACCGATAAGAACAGTGGTGATCTCGTTGTCCTTAAGGTTCCATGCAAGCGCCATCTCCGCAAGGGTCTGGCCGCGCTTTGCGGCAATCTCGTTAAGCTTTTTAAGTTTGTCGATCTTTTTTTCGGAAATCTGATCTTCATGAAGGAATCTTCCGTCGGTACGGACCCTGCTGTCAGCGGGAATTCCGTTAAAGTACCTGTCGGTGAGCATGCCCTGGGCTAAGGGTGAAAAGCATATAATGCCCTTGCCGAGGCGGTATGAGGTTGATTTAAGACCGTTCTTTTCGATGGTACGGTCCAGAATGTTATAGCGGTTCTGGTTGATGATAAAAGGAACGTGACGCTCATCAAGTATTTTGGATGCTTTTTCCAGACGCTCACCGTCATAATTGGAAAGACCCACATAAAGAGCTTTTCCGCTTCTGACGATCTGTTCAAGAGCACCCATGGTTTCCTCAAGAGGAGTGTCGGGGTCGGGTCTGTGGTGATAGAAAATGTCCACATATTCAAGCCCCATGCGCTTTAAGGACTGATCGAGACTTGCAATGAGATATTTGCGGCTGCCGTGATCACCGTAAGGGCCGGGCCACATTTCGTAGCCTGCCTTGGTGGAAATGATCATTTCGTCTCTGTAGGGAGAGAAGTGTTCCTTCATCAGTCTTCCGAAATTTTCCTCTGCGCTGCCGGGCTTGGGGCCGTAATTGTTGGCAAGATCAAAGTGTGTGATACCGTTGTCGAAAGCGGTAAAACACATTTCTTCCATGTTTGCATAGACACCCGTGTCACCGAAATTGTGCCAAAGGCCCAGAGAAACAGCGGGGAGCATGAGCCCCGAATTTCCGCAGCGGTTGTATTTCATTTTATCGTATCGGTTATCGCTTGCTTTGTACATAAAGAACCTCCTTTTTACAAATATATCCTGTATATAGGATAATCCCGACGACATACCCTGCGTCAAGGAAAAAATTTATAATATAATTTGAAGAATTGTTTATTGATTTTTCTTTTAACGCGTGTTAAACTCCCGATTGAAATGTTTATGTCGGGAGAAAAAATATGACTGAAACGATTTTCGAAAAGAAGAAAACAGGCACCGAATATGCGGTGCGTCTTCTCGGGTTTCTATGCCCGCTCATATATTTTGCAAGCTATCTTACCAGAAAAGACTACTCCATAGTCATGGATGCGGTGATTTCTGCGGAAGGGATCACGGAAAAAGCAGCCGGTCTGGTGGAGACCATGGGTGTCATTTCCTACTGCGTCGGTCAGATTGTAAGCGGTATCCTGGGAGACAGGTTTAAGCCCCAGAAACTTATAATGTGCGGGCTTTCCGTGACTGTTCTTTGTAATATCGCAATGCCCTTTGCACCTGCGGATCTCCGGGGAGCCATCTGGTTTGTAAACGGCTTTGCACAAAGCATGCTTTGGCCTCCTCTTGTTCGTATCATGGCCTCCGTCATGGACAAAAAGAAATATAACACCGTCGCCGCAAACGTAAACGCTGCCGGAATTACGGGAACGATCTTTATTTATATCACCTCGTCCCTTATATGGCTTAAATTGTTCAACTCCTGGAAGTACACCTTCTTTACCTCGGCGCTTATCACCGCGGCAATCCTTGTCTGCTGGATCTTCGGATTCAGCCGCATCGATAAGGGGATTGTTTCGGGTTTTGACAACAAGAAAAAAGACGGCGAAACCAAGGCTAAGGGAAAACTCACACCGAAGCTTCTGCTTGGGTCCGGATTTGTTTTCATAGCGCTGGCGATTATCGCCCAGGGTGCTTTAAGAGACGGCATTACCGACTGGGTTCCCACCCTTTTGAGAAACACCTTTGAGATTCCCAGCAATTACGCGATTCTTTATGCTGTGGCAATCCCGATCCTGGGTGTCATAAGCATGAAACTTGTGGGTTTTGCTTCAAATAAGTGGGTCAAAGAAGAACTTAACGGATCTATAGTGATCTTTGTATTTGCGGCGGCTCTTTGCGGCGGACTTTGGATGATCTACAAAAACAACCAGTATCTTACGGTCATTATTGCCGCCCTGATAGTAGGATGCATGCATGCGGTCAATTTCTTTCTGGTATGTGTGGTTCCCGCCAAATTCGAAAAGTACGGCATAGTTGCCACCATGAGCGGCATCATCAATTCCCTCACATACATCGGAACTTCGGTGGCGGTTGCCGGTTTTCCGAGCCTTATTAAGGACGGAGACTGGGGAAGCTGCATTTTCGTTTGGGCTGTTATTTCCGTCATCGGTGCGGTGCTTTGTCTGGCGGCGGTTAAAAACTGGAAGAAATTTAAAGAATAAAGAAGCATTTATATTTGAGAAGGTATAAATATATAAACAAGCAGGAAGGAGAGGTTCATTTATGACCTCTCTTTTTTGCATACTTTTTTGCGTTGTCAATTTTTGTACAGGGTCATTAAGGCTAAAAACCGACACTTGCTAAAAAAGACCCCGAAGTTACAATGATGGTGAAAATGATATTGTTGGAGGTAAGTATGGCTAAGAAATATGTTAAGATCATGAGCTCGAATCTCCTGACCACTACAAGATATCCCATTGTCATGGACGAAGGAAAATATGACAGAGGTTCCATGTTTAAGGAAATGATGAAGGATTCCCTTCCCGATTCCGCAGGACTTTGCGAGGTAACGCAGGACTGGCTTGATTATCTGGAAGACGCCTGCAAGGAACTCGGTAATTTCGGAATCACCGGAGTTAAGCAGTCGGAGAAGCTCGGAAGAAACATTCTTCGAAGCGGAAGCGGCGAATATGTTCCGATAATGTACAGAAGTGATATCTATGATCTTGTTGATGACGGCGGCTGGTGGTTTTCAAAAACACCCGATGTTCCTTCAAAGTATGAGCTTGAGGGCCACGACGCCATGAAGTACGACAGAGTGTTCTCTTATGCGGTCTTACGCGAAAAAGAAGGGGGCAGGGGTTACATTCATATCAACGTTCATTACGATCACAAATGCGACCAGTATACCAATGCGGTATGCTCCGCGCTTTTGGAGGAAAAAGCAAATGAGTTAAGCACTGCAAACGGAAATATCCCGGTTGTTATTACGGGTGATTTCAACTGTGAAGAAGACAGCCCCGCATACACTTATCTGGCTAATTCCGAACACGGATTTTATGACTCCAAATACGCGGTGAAGGATAACGACCTCTCCGCAACCTTTACGGCTTCTCTTGCAAACGGCGCACTTCCCGGCGGAACGGGAAAGATCATAGACTTCGTATTTGCAAGTCTTAACGGCTTTAAGGCGGTAAAGGCCGAAGTCCTTAAGAAGCCTCATTTTTCGGATCACTTCGCCATCACTTCGGACTTTGAATATTAATCAAAATATATTTCAGAAAGGATATGACCATGATCAAATTCGGAACAGGCGGCTGGAGAGCCGTAATCGGAGATGAGTTTATCAGAAGCAACATACAGCTTCTTGCAAAGGCAATGTGCAAGAAGATCAAGGCTGAGGGCCTTGAAAAGAAAGGGATCGTCATCGGATACGACAGACGTTTCCTTTCAAAGGAGGCCATGCAGTGGTGCGCGGAAGTCTTTGCCGCGGAAGGAATCGAATCTTTCCTTGTAAATAAGTCAGCCCCCACACCCCTTATCATGTTCTATGTGATGAAGCATGATTTTCCTTACGGTATGATGATCACGGCAAGCCACAACCCTTCTTTGTACAACGGTATAAAAGTATTCACCAAGGGCGGAAGAGATGCGGATGAGGTTCAGACCGCAGAAATCGAGAAATATATTAATGAAACCGCGCCCGAAGAAGTCAAGGCAATGGAATACGCAAAGGGCGTTGAGTCCGGAATCATCAAGGAAATCTACCCCCTTAACGAATATCTTGACAACATTCTTGAAAGAATAGATGTGGAAGCCATAAAGAACGCGGGTCTCAAGGTCTGCATCGACCCTCTTTACGGCGTGTCCGAGGCTTCTTTGTCCACGATACTTTATACCACCAGATGTGAAGTCATAAAGATCCATGACAACCATGACACCCTGTTTGGAAGAAAGCTTCCCGCACCCAGCGCGGACACCCTTAAGGAGCTTCAGAACAAGGTGCTTGATACACAAAGCAACATCGGTCTTGCAACCGACGGCGACGCAGACCGTATAGGTGTTATCGATGACAACGGCAGGTTCCTCCATCCCAATGATATTCTTGTCCTCTTGTACTATTATCTCGTTAAATTCAAAGGCTGGAAGGGCCCTGTTGTAAGAAATATCGCAACTACCCACATGCTTGACAAGGTTGCGGAGAAGTTCGGAGAAAAGTGTTACGAGGTTCCCGTAGGCTTTAAGCATATTTCTGCCAAGATGACCGAGGTTGACGCGGTTATCGGCGGTGAGTCCTCCGGCGGTCTTACGGTTCGCGGACACATCAACGGTAAAGACGGTGTTTATGCCGCAGCGTTGCTTGTTGAAATGGTAGCTGTGACCGGCAAGAACATTTCCGAAATATATGCGGATATCGAGGCTGAATGCGGCAAGATCTTCATGACCGAGAACAACTATCGCTTCAGTTTTGAGAAAAAGGCTGAGATAAATAAAGTTCTCATGGAAGAAAAGCGCCTTCCCGAGTTCCCTGTGGAAGTCGAAAGGGTTTCTTACATGGACGGTTGCAAGGTTTACTTCAAAAACGGCGGCTGGATAGTAGCAAGATTTTCCGGTACCGAACCGTTGCTTCGAATCTTCTGCGAGGCAGAAAGCAACGAAGAGGCGGAAAAATTAACAAAGGTGCTTGAAGCTTTCCTTAAGCTTTAAGGATAATACAGTAGTTTCTCCCTGAAAAGAAGCGGTGGTGTTGCCGCTTCTTTTTCTTTTGCCCTGAACTTGACAAGAAGCTGGTGGGGAAGCTCGTTAATTTCGGCTCGGCTGCCATGCTCAATTCCACCTACAAGAAAATCAAGGCGGAAGCGGACAAGGTGGGAGTTCCCATGGATGAAAGGGAATTCCACTGTAGAGGTGAATTTAAGGGAATTCACAAAGGAAAGCCGGATGCAAAGGATCTGGAGAATGCTGCGGCTTTTGCAAGACAGTTTAAAGAAAGCGAAGAGTGATCTGTCCTGCAAAGAAATGCTGTTGATCACCGATCCCTTTTATACATCGTAACAGCCGAATCTCTTCCGATGACGGAAAAAGCGGGATCGTCGGCCAGCATATGGTCGATGGTTCCGTCTGTTACGGTGGCAATGTATCCGGATTTCAGGTTTCCATCCATCAGGGCGTCTCTGACATAATCGGGATAGCAGCAGCTTATGCCGATCCCGGCGGGAAGGTCATAAAGAACCTGCCATCTTAAGTCACTGTAGGCTTCGGGTTTGCCTGCGGGAGTATCGGAGTAAACCCAAATGACCGTATTGTCCCAGCCCGGACTGTTAACTTTTTGCCGGTTCTTTCTTTACATCAAGGTCTTTCAAATATGCTTTCACGGTGAAAAATGCGACAACGGCGGTAAATACGAGGAGATAGATCTCGGTGATGAGAGTGGATTTTGTCAGTATTGAAATTGCCGACATTGATCCGTCCATGGCCGCGTGGAGCAGAACAGCGTAAACGACCGTTACGGGCTTTGAATCCCGTACCCCGCGGAAGACAAGATATGATAAGCAAACGTGGAAAGTGATGGCCACGATACGTTCAAAGATGGGAACCAGAAAAATATAGGAAGGCGATGTGGCAAGGGTTTGGACACTTGTAACGAGAGCAGTCTGCTGGGCCTCATCGAGACCTTCAAGAAGGCTGTTTGCATTGCCGGAATTTAACATTGTGGCGATGGCAAGGTTTCCTATGTAGGAAAAAGCAACGATCAGGATGCATTCGATGCCGCCGTGTCCGATACCGAACATGATGGATTCTTTCTTGGGGAGATCCGGTTTCATCACAAAGCGCATAACAAGGAAGCGCCCGACCTCCTCAAAAATGCCTGCGGCGAAAGCACCGTAGATCACGTAGAATATCACGTGGGTGTTGATGAACTCTTCGCCCAGTGTCGAGATAACAAATCTGTGAAGCATTGACTCGAGTATGAAAGCAAATGCAAGGAATGTGCCCGCTCCGAAAAGGAACGAAGAAATCCTGGCTTTGGATAAGATCTTCCAGACGACCATTGCGCCGAGAGGAATGATGATTGCGGAAAAAAGAGTGATTGCTATATTACTGACCGATTGTGCGGAAATTGTGTACCCCGAAAGATCCATGTCTGCCCCTCCGTATCTGCAGGAATTAAAATACATGAATCATTATAGCATACTTTTTATTTAATTTCATGATTATATGGATATCCGTTGACCATGAACCGGTATTTTCCGTTTCGGATGTTAAGGTTTTCTTCGGGAGCAAAGGTGTCTTTGTGAGTGGCTGTCATGAGTTCGACCGAAACATCTGAGCTTGAAAGGTCCATGCGGGTGTTTTCGTTCAATCCGCCGAAAGCCAGGGCGTTGGCTCCGCTTCCCAGTATTTTCAGGGTGGCCCTTTCCTGCGAAAAATCGGTACTTCCGTGAAGGGAACCGACAGCGGTGATGTATTCGCCCTTCATATCGCTGTAATATACGCCGTCGCTGAACTTAACGGCGCAGTCTTCTCCCGTAAGAGAGCCGTAGGAAGAGACCTCTGTACCTTCAGCGTTGCATTTGATAAGACTGTTGGCCGCCGTAACCTTGGAACTGCCTGTAAGAGAGCCGATACCGACGCCTTTGGTGACGGCTATGTTCATTTCGAATTCGCAGTCGGAGATATTTATTTCCTGAGGGCCCGAAAAGCTTCCCATGCACACTCCGCTGTTGCAGTTTACGTTTATGAGATATTTGCCGCGCTTTACGGAAATCTCTCCGCCAAGTCCCGAACCTACGGCAATACCCGAGGTACCCTTGACATCTATGGAAATCAGACCGTCCTGATTAAAGGCGATCTTTCCGTTTCCGGAATTGAGATCGTTTCCTATTCCGTAGGAATTTTCCGCATCAAGAAAGATATTGAGATTTCCTCCGCCAAGAAGTGTCAAAGAGGAAGAAGCGGGAACCTTTATTCCGCCCCGTTCAAGCCTGTTGTCTCCTATGAGAACGAGAGTCACGTCGCTGTTTTCACCCAGTTCTATGCAGGCTTCGCCGTGCATGCTGGCCAGCGCGGCGTTTTCAAGAATGAGTTTTCCCGTATAATTTGCGGAAATCTCCACGTGACCGTTTGCAACAAGTCCCGACCTTCCCGCCAGGGTGACATCCGAACTCTCCCTGTCGTCTTTTCCGATGAGGATACAGCTGTAGCCTGCCTTTGCAAGGGAACTTAACGCGATCCTTCCCGTGTCGTCGGCAATGAATACCTGCTGCTTTTTCCCTGAATTGTATTCGCTTCTGTATCTTAAGATCTCGCGCTTTACGTCGTTTTCAATCTCCCGGATGATCTCCGGTGAAGGCATGGCGGTATAGAAGCCCTGAATAAGGTCAACGCCCATTCTTACCACATAGCGAAGCTCGGTCCAGGTTTCAACGCCTTCCGCCAAAGCAAGGATATCGTTATCATGGCAGAAATCGATGATCTCACGGACAAAACGCTGCTTTTTCGGATGCTTGTTGATCTCGTTGATGAGAGAATGGTCGATCTTTACGTATTCGGGCACATACTGAAGGAGATTGATGACGTTGGAATAGCCTGCGCCGTAGTCGTCCAAAGCAAGCTTTATGCCCAGCTGTTCGTAGCGTTTCTTTATGGCCTTGATGGTGGTTTCGTCGGCTTCGGTCTGCTCAGTTATTTCGATGACCACATCTTCGGAGTGATCGAGAAGGGAAGACTCGATATCAAGGTAATCGTCGGGCAAAAGACGCGCACCGGGGATACTGTTTATGAAAACAGGCCGGTGTTCAAGCTCTTCGGAACGCTTGTCGATAAGACAAAGAATGTTGTAAAAGGTGCATTTCTCCACATCTCCGAGACGACCGAGGAGATCCGCATACTTAAGGATTTTGTGGGGTGTCAGGTGGTCTTCGCCGCTTGTGGGGCGCATAAGAGCTTCGTAACCGTAAATTTGGCCGGTCGCGGCGCTCACGATGGGCTGGAAATGATAGGTAAGAAGGTTTTTATCGAGAATTCCCGAAACAGAATTAAGCTCTGCTTTTTCTACAGAGGATAGAGCGGCGATGCTTTCTTTTCTGAGGGCGTTTACGAGGGCACTTCCCCTGGAGCCCGCAAAAATCACCGCATCGGCGGAATAGTATTTTAAAGCCTCTTTGGTCTCGGATTCTCCAAGCCTGTCCACGGCAGGAAGGATCCTGCATTCGCAGTCGGCGGCTTCGATCACTCTTTTAAGCTCTTCGATAAGAGCGTTTTCTTCCACGGAAGCCGGTTTATCGGCAAGTATTGTGAAAAGATTTTTGGACATGCGTGTTTCCTCAAAAAACCACAGGTTCCTTCCCATGAAAAAGAAGGAAAACGATGAAAAGTCTGTAACAGTACGGAATATTATATGCGGAAACCATTAGCGTACTATTACACGTAATATGGGAGAAAAACGAAGAATTCAAAAAACGGATGATTGGATTTGATTGATTTTTGATCGAATTTTTGCGTTATTTTAAGTATTTGTTCAATTTCTGCGTCAAGGAGTGACAGCAGGCTTTATTGGTGCGACTATATTTACGGAGGGACGGCTGCAGCGTTCCATCAAATATTACAAAGGAGACTCTCATGAAGAAGAAAACAACCTGGTGCATCATCTTAGCTATTTGCTTTATCGTGAGCATGGTCGGCGCTAATCTTGTTGCATCCTCCTTCGGAAAGGTAAAGGTTTCAACCTACAATATTCCCCTTTCCAAATTGGCTACTATGATTTCTGAGAATGTCGCAAGAAACGGCAGAACGGTTGACGTTCTTTTTGACACCGATGCGACTTCACAGTTCAGTTTCACGGTATACGTTCCGAAGAACGCCACAAAAGAGCATCCCGCTCCCGCCGTCGTTTGCGCTCACGGTTACAACAATACCAAAGAAATGCAGCTCTTTAACCTTGAGGAACTGAGCCGCAGAGGATTTGTCGTTATCGCTTATGACCTTGCGGGTCACGGACGTTCCGATGTTTCCGTAAACGATCACACAAAGGGCACCGAAGGCTGCCTGGCTGCGGTTGAATATGCAATGAGCCTTGATTTTGTTGATATCGACCGCGTAGGTCTTACGGGCCACAGCGCAGGCGATCTTAACTGCTCCAATACTCTTGCTATTGTGAATGGGGCTGAATCGAACAATCATGTAAGAGCATGGTTCTGTTCATCCGGTACCATTGCCGCACTGTTTCTTTCTCCCGAGCTTACGGAGAACTTCATCTGGAGAGTTGCCGTAGGTAAGTGCGACGAACTTGATACCAATTTCTTCAGCGCAAGTCATTTCCTTGATACACCCTTTGCTTCCATGCTGGTTCAGCGTATGTATCCCGGTTTCTCCGATGCCGTGGTTACGGACGGCCAGTGGTATGGTGCGGACGGCCCCATTGCCAAGCCTTCTGAAGGCAACGCCCTCGGAGCAGACAAAGCGGTTTCCATCTGCAACCCCGGTTATACCCACCCCGCAGCGGTATTTTCTCTTGAAGGTACCAGACTTTCCATTGAATTCTTCTACGCTGCTTTCGGAACACCTTACGGTGCAAAGTACATTTCACCCAAGAGTCAGATATGGCCCCTTGCCACCGCATTCCAGCTCCTTGGCATGCTTGCTTTCTTCGCATCGGCAGTATTGCTTATCAGCCTTCTTCTTGAGACCAAGCTCTTTGCGGATCTTAAGAGAAAGTCCGATGACATTTCGAAGCTTCCGTCCATTAAGGACTGGCGCGAATGGGTAATGATAGTTGTGGTATTTATCCCGCTTATCCTCTTCCCTGTATTTACCTACTTCCCTTGCTATACAAAGGGTTCCGCAATATTTGACAGCACCAGCTACACCGCTCCCGTTGTAAACGGTATTGCATGGTGGACCTTCTGCGTAGGACTGTTTACCACATTTATGCTTCTTGTAAAGCAGCTGCTTGTTCGCATCCTTTACAAAGAAGAAGAGCGCGTAAACGTATTTGCAAACGCCGCATTTGAAAGCGGAAAGCATTTCATGAAGACCGTTCTTTTTGCGGCAACGGTAGTGCTTATCATGTACATTCCCCAGATGATCGCATTCTACGGATTCGGGGTACAGTTCGGTATAGCGGTTTATGTTGTGGGCGTTCCCAGATACGTATGGCTGCCCGATATACTGCTTAAGTACCTGCCTATCTGGATCGTTATGATGGTACCCAACGCATTGCTCAATTCACAGACCCGGTACAGGGATGTTCCGGAATGGCTTTCGACAACCTTCTGTGCGCTGGCAAACCTTCTGCCCATCGGCGTTATGACCTGGGTCAACTACGCTACCGTTATCAAGACCGGCGTGCTCAAGCACCCCGACGGAGATCCCAGTATCATGGCATTCAACCTGTTTGCACCCATGATCTTCATTGCCATTACCGGACGTATCGCATATAAGAAGACAAAGAATGTCTGGGCGGGCGCACTTATTAATGCAGCCATCATCGGTATCATGGCAGTTGCGATCACCCGTCACTCATCTGACTTTATGTTCCACTTCTAAGCGGAAATTATTCTGTTATCAACCTGTCGCCCAGAGCCTTAACAAGCTCCGGGTCGTCAGGCGTGCGTTCCATGATCACATAATCGGGAACTGTGAGGTCGGCAAGAGTCAGCAGTGTCTCTTTGCCGACCTTACTTGTATCGCAAAGCAGTATTTTCTTTTTGGTATGGCGCATCATCTCGCGGCTCACTTCCATAACTTTGGGTTCGATACTCGTCAAACCCGCGTTTGCCGTTATACCGCTGCAGGAAAAGAACATAAGATCCGTGTGGTACTGTTTTACGGATTCCACCGCCTGGTGTCCCGTAAGAATCGCGCCCTCGTAGACCTGTCCTCCCAGAAGATAGATGGAGGCTGTGGTCTGCTCCGCGGTTAACCTGCTTACCCGCAGGGAACTTGTTATTACCACGATATTTTTGTAATACCTAAGATACGGAATTAAAAGAAGATTGGAAGAGCTGCTTTCCATAAAGATGGAACAGGAATTTTTAAGGAAACGGCTGGCAATTTTGGCCATTTTTTCTTTGGCCGCTATGTTGGTCTGCTCTCTGACAAAGGGAGGAATGTCTCTGTCTACTGTCGGAAGCATGGCACCGCCCCAGACACGTTTCAAGAGGTTTTGCTTTTCCATGGCTTCAAGGTCACGACGAATGGTAGCCTCGGAAGCGTAGAGGTGTTTGCTCAAGAATTGGACGGTTACGCTTTTCTTATCTTTGATGATCTCGTAAATTTTTGCACATCTGTCTGCCTGAAGCATAGACTTAACTCCTTTGATTGAATTTGATTATATTATATCAATTATTTTCGAAAACCCAAGGAACAAATAAAAAATGATCAATCTTGAAAAAGAAATCCAACTGCTTATGAGGGAGTGCGGCTCGATTATGACAGAGGCCGTCAGGGATTCTTCTATGGTTACGGCCAAAGAAGGTCATGCAAATTTCGTCACGACATACGACAAAGCCATTCAGGAGAAACTCCGGGAGGGGTTGCTGAAACTAAAACCCGATGCCGTATTTGTGGGCGAAGAAGAGGATATTCATCCGAGTATTTTCGACGGATTTGCTTTTGTGGTGGATCCCATCGACGGAACAACCAACTTTATAAGAGACTATAAGCAGAGCTGTATTTCCGTGGCACTGCTTGAAAAAGGTGTTCCCATATTGGGACTGGTATACAATCCTTATCTTGACGAAATGTTTACGGCAAGAAAGGGTGAAGGAGCCTATTTAAACGGAGAAAGGATTCATGTTTCCGGTCTTCCGGTGGAGCAGGGAATCGTGCTTTTTGGTACNNNGCACCCTATTATACCGAGTTAAACAGAAAATCCTTCGATCTTGCCTATGATTACTTTAAAAGTGCCCTGGATATAAGAAGAAGCGGTTCTTCCGCCCTGGATCTTTGCAGTATCGCGGCGGGCCGGG
>DBVS01000039.1:135-366 GCA_002308235.1 Lachnospiraceae bacterium UBA1258 | reverse complement strand
CCCTGGGACTACGCAGCGGGTTCTTTGATCGTAACGGAAGCCGGCGGAACCGTGACTACGGCCGAAGGAGAGCCTCTCAGGTTTGACTGCCCCTGTTCGGTACTGGCAAGTAACGGAAAGTAAGATTTGACCAAGCCCCCTTGACACCCTGCCGAGGGGGCTTTATAATGTCCGCAAAGCAATGACGAAGACAGTACCTAAGCAATGAAGGTCACAGAGAGTCGGGGCAGG
>DBVS01000039.1:0-128 GCA_002308235.1 Lachnospiraceae bacterium UBA1258 | reverse complement strand
GAAAGCCCGACACCGGTTTGTTTCAGGGAATATCACTTCCGAGCTTCGACCCGAAAGCGCATGCCAGTAGGAGTCGACGGGTTCCGCCGTTACACGGAGAGCGTATGGACCGAAAGGGAGTACTCTTA
>DBVS01000124.1:9832-10827 GCA_002308235.1 Lachnospiraceae bacterium UBA1258 | reverse complement strand
CCGAACAGGGTGTCGTGGCGGTCGTGAATCATCTCCACATCACATCTCATGGTGATAAGGATGGTCTTTAAGCTGGTTTCACTGACTCCGTACATGGGGTCTAACGCCACCTTAAGGCCCGCCTTTCTGATGGCGGCCACGTCTACCGAATCAAGCACTGCGTCGATGTAATCGTTTAAGGGGTAGATTTCGTGGATAAGACCTGCTTTTTTGCCTTCTTCATAATCCATGGCTTCCACCGGAATATCCGTCACGTTGTTGATGAATTCCTCGATCTCCGCAGTCTGCTTTTCATCCGCATCCCTGCCTCCGTAGGTGAATATCTTAATTCCGTTATAGATAGCGGGGTTGTGGCTTGCGGTAACCATCATGCCGTAGTGAAGACCGTGGGTCTGCACGTAATACATGATAAGGGGCGTGGGTGCCGCCTTGTTAACAAGGAATGTTTCGATTCCTTCCTTTGCCATGACAACGGCGATCCACTGCATGGTTTCTTTGGAAAGGAAGCGCTTGTCGTAACCGATTACGACACCGTCTTTTTCCACGCCCTCGCTTTTCATCTTGTCGCACATTGCCTTGGCAAGAATCTGAATGTTTTCTTTTGTAAAGTCTTCTGCGATAACGGCTCTCCAGCCGCCGGTACCAAATTTAATCATTTCCGGTCTTCTCCTGTTGGTTTACATAACTATTTCAGTTTACATAACTACGGTGACTTTATGTGTCGTGCCCGCCTCAAATACGGGAATCTTGTCGGCCTTTGAACCGTCTATGTAAATTTCGCTAACGCCCTTCATCTTGCCGGAAGGATTCTTTACGTTTATCTCGTACGTTGCTCCCCTGAATACCCTGGAAACCGAGAATTCTTTCCAATCAGCGGGTATACAGGGGTCAACCGTAAGGGAGTCAAAGTCGGGTTTAATCCCGAGAATGTGATAGGTTGCTGTGAAATATGACCAGCCACCCGAGCCTGTCATGAAGGGGTGTCTTGCTCTTCC
>DBVS01000124.1:9476-9818 GCA_002308235.1 Lachnospiraceae bacterium UBA1258 | reverse complement strand
ATAAACTGGCAGTAGGAATAGGGTTCGCTCTCTCTTATCTCTATCATGTCGTTCTGGTAATAAGGACAAAGGGCGTTATAAAACTTCATGGCGATGTCGCCCCTGCCTATCTTGCAGGCTGCTGCCTGAGCCCAGGGATTGGGATGNNCCGTTTTCCTTAAGTCCGGGATATACTCTTGTAACAAAACCGATTTCGGGATCGGGCTTGGTGTATGAAGGAGTGTTGAGCAAAAGTCCGTAAGGCGTGTACAGGTATTTATCAATGGCATCCAGGGTCTTTGCCGCTTTTTCTTCGTCCGCAGCTCCGGAAAGAATGGCCCATGCGTTTGATTCAAGATGAAC
>DBVS01000124.1:0-9459 GCA_002308235.1 Lachnospiraceae bacterium UBA1258 | reverse complement strand
CCTTGCAGCCGATCTTTCTGCCGGATTTGGTTACGCCTCTTATGAACCAGTCACCGTCCCAGCAGACTTCGTTTGCGATCCTTTTGACCTTCTCCGCGATCTTTTCGTACTTCTTTACGTCTTCGGTTCTGCCGAGCTTGTTTGCAAGTTCGATAAAGCTTTCAAGAGCTGCGTAGTGCAGGAAGGTTACCAGGGTGCTTTCTCCGCCGCCTAAGTTAAGGCAGTCGTTCCAGTCGGCGCGAAGGCCCTTGCAGATTCCGTTGCTTCCCACCTGCTCGGCGGAAAAATCCAGGATTCTCTTTAAGTGGTCGTAAACGGATTCTTTGAAGTTTTTACCCTCAACAAAAGTGTCCGCGTAGGTGATCATTTCATCGGCAAAGGAAAGGTCACCGGTTTCTTTTATATAGACAACTATGGAAGGGATCAGCCACAGGCAGTCATCGGAGCAGGCATCGTCAAGGGAATGGATGATGCTTTTATCTGCCTTCGGAACCACCGTGGGTGAATCAAAGTCGGAGGGCTTTCCCGCTTCTTCAAACCACTCGGGCTGGAAAAGGTGCAGTCCGTAGCCCTTGGTGGTAAGACCCTTTAAGAGTTGGACGATCCTTTCTTTGCACTTGTCGGGATTTGAATGGACCACCGTCATGGAATCCTGCGCAGTGTCTCTGTATCCTAAGCCCACTCTTCCGCCTACTTCGATGAAGGAAGCAAAACGGGAGAACATTACGTTTATCTCGGACTGGTAAAGGGTCCAGGTATTGATAAGGGAATTCATGCCCGGATTGGGAGTGTTTATGAGCATTGCGTCCGTTTTCTTTTTCCAGTAAAGGCGCAGATCCTCATATGCCGCATCGACATTCGCAAAGTCCGAATATTTTTTCTTAATGGGATATGCTGCTTTACGATCGCCTTCGCCCAGCATGAAGATGAAACGGACTTCTTCGCCGGGCTTTAATCTGAATTTCTTCATAAGGGATCCGCAGTGGCTCATGCCCTTTTCTTCGGAGTTAAAGCACTCGCCGCGTTCAACTGCCGCAGGGTTTGTTTCGGTATTGTAGGTACCGATGAATCTGTCTCTTACGCAGTCATAGCCGTCGGGCTCGAAGTTTGCGGTAAAATACTGATAGCCGTCTTCTTCGTAGAAAAGGTCTTCCTCGATGATGCCGTCCTTGTAGGAACCGCCTGCACAGTAAAGGCTCATCTGGAAATTGATGTTGTCTATCATTACGTGATGGAAAGAGAATTCAAGATATGAGAAGATCGAAAGATTCCTGTCGGTCTTTCCGGTGTTCTTAACCTTTACATCCCATAAAAGAACGTTCTCGCCTCTGGGAATCGAGAGCTTCTCTTCAGAATGAATGCCATTGTAATCACATTCGTAAACGCTGTAGGAAAGGCCGTGGCGGGCGGTATATTTTGCTTTGTTAAGATCCTTGCCCACAGGCTGCCAGGAAGTGGACCAGTAGTCGGCACTTTCATTGTCCCGCAAATATACGTAAAAGCCGGGTCTGTCCATGGGAATGGAGTTTCCGTGGAAACGTGAGATTCTGTGATATTCGGGAGACTTGTAGAAACAATACCCTCCCGCAGTATGATTGACTACGGCCGCCATATCTTCAACACCCAGATAGTTGGTCCAGGATGTGGGCAAATCGACCCTGTCGATCACGTATTCTTTGTTTTCGTCGTCAAAATGACCGTATTTCATATAAAAAACCTCCCCTGATGAAATAACCGTTAAGTTATTTTCATTATTGGGGAGGTTTGTATTTTTTCACATCGTCGATGATGTTATTTTTTGACGATTTTTGTGCAACTTAAGATTACAGGTTCAGAATCCCAGTTTATCCGTGATCTCGCACATTTCGTCGATCATGGAGCCCACATATTCGATGGCTTCAAGGAGGGGGCCGTCGGTGGAAATATCGGCGCCCGCCATCTGCGCAAATTCCAGAGGCGTAACGGTGCATCCTGCGGTCATGGCCTTTTTCCAATCCTTAACAGCCGCTTCGCCTTCGTTGAAGATGCGTTTGCTCATCTTGGTGGCAATGGTAAGGCTGGCGGAATAGCTGTAAGAGTAAAGTCCCATGTAGTAGTGGGGCTGACGCATCCAGGTAAGTTCAGCGCCTTCCGTAAGTTCAACCGTATCACCCCAGAACTTGGTAAGCACGTCTTTATAAATTTTGGAAAGAGTCTCTGCCTGAACGCTTCCGCCGGCATCGATTATCTTGTAAACCTCACGCTGGTAAGCAGCCTCCAAAAGGTGCGTTACAAAGTTGTGATAATAGGTCTTTCCCACGGTGCAGCCGAGAACCCATCTCTTAAAACGAAGGTCGGGGTTGGTCTTTTCAAGATAGCCCGTAAGGATCAGTTCGTTGATGGTACTGGGAGCCTCCACGTAATAGCGGGGAACATCGGTATTGTACACACCCTGCGCATTGTTGCAGAGTTTAAAGTGTCCCGCATGACCGAGTTCATGAGCCAGCGTAAACACATCCGCCATTCTGTTCTGCCAGGAAAGCAGGATAAAGGAAGCGGGAACGCCGTAGGGACTTGCGCAGAAGCCTCCGGTGCACTTTCCGTCGTTGGTGGCATAGTCGATCCATCTTTCCTTAAAGGCCTTACGGATCATTTCAACATAATCCTCACCCATTACGGAAAGGCCGTCGGTTAAGTACTTTTCAGCCTCTTCCATGGTAACTCTGGGGTCGAAATCGGGATCCACGGAAAGCTTAAGATCCGCATAGGTCATCTTATCAAGCTTATACACCTTCTTTATCAGGTTTGCATACTTACGCATGTGGGGCGCAAGTTTTTCCATGATAACGTCGATCTGTCTGTCGTAAAGGTCTCTGGTAATCTCTTCGTTAAAAAGAAGGTAATCGAAAACATCCTTAAAGCCCCTGATGTCGGCCAGTTTCTTGTCCCTTGATACATAAGCGTTGTAAGCGGTGGCGGTTACGTTCTCGTACTGTTTGATCTTGTCGGAAAAGTTTCTGAACGCGGCACGGCGTACATCAGTGTCCTTTTCATACTCGTATTCGTCCTCAAAAAGCGCGTAGCCCAGAGGATATTCTTTGCCGTTTACCGTGAAATTGTCAAAGCGCATGTCGGAAAGCTTGGCCTGATTGTATACGTTATAGGGCGTGTTCATGAAATCCGCAAGATCAGCCAATGCTTTTTCCGTTTCGGTGCTGAGAAGATAGGGCTTCCAACGGATGATCTCCTCTATCCTGTGGGAAACCGTGCCGCCGGTCTTTACAGCCTCCTCCAGTTCAGAGTCTGCCGCCCGAACCAGCTCACTGTTTACGAAACTTACCTTTGCGGAAGCGTCATTTGCCATGCTCATGGCTTTGGTACACTTAGCCACAGCCTCGGTATTGGAATAATCCGTCTCCATATCAAGAGAAAAATAGTTTCCGGCCCGATAGGTAAGCTCGTCGATTCTTTCGCAAAGATGCATGCAGTCAACGATATTCTTTGCGCTCTTAAGATTTCCCTTATACTCCTTTTCAACCTTCCCGGCGATGGAAACGGCCTCTTCAAGGTCCTTCCACGCATCCTCGGGATTTTTGTAAATGAGACTTAAATCCCAGGTCTCCTTTACGGGTACTTCACTTCTTTTCATCCTCATATCCTCCTTTGTACACTGAATTTATTTTTTACGATGAACTATAAGTCTTCCTTCGCCCTTTGCATTCTGGTGCTGGGTAGCAAGCAGGGCTTCCTCGATAATCTGGGTGCAGCTGGTGGAGACCACGCGATCCTTGTGATTTTCCTGCAACTCCTTAAGAGTGATTCCGAAGGAATCCTCGATGTTTAAGAAGTGGAAATGCTGAAGACCCAGCGTAAAAATCTTTTCGTCATCCACCGGTTCTTCGTTAAATTCAAACCGGATAAAGGAATGACTCTCCCGATCGTATTCCACAAACATTCCCTTCGAAAGCTGGTAAAATTCGCAATGATTGCCGGCAAGGGCCTCGTCTCTTAGCATATGCTTTATCATCCGCTTAAGCTGCGAGCCTTTTACATAAAGCATGTGGGCCGAATCATCGTAGGGGAAGCACTCGGAAAGGTCTCCCTTGGTGACTACGGGGCCGAGATTTTCTTTTCTGATACTTCCCGAACCAAGCAGGAAAATATCAAGTCCCAGAGCATCCTTAAGGATATCGGAAAACAGGTCTCCGAGTTCCGTTTCTCTGTATCTGTCGGGATGGGTAAGTTCTCTTACAAACTTGGTTAGAATGCGTCCGTACTTGGCATCCGTGCGGGATTTGTAAGAATTGATGACTTCCTCGATGGACGTATCTCTCGGGCAGTTTTCGGAATTAATGGGAATTGGAGTCCACTTAAAGGAATCGATGCAGTTGTTGTCCGTGTCGATCACAATATCGAATCTTCCGATCTGATCGGTTCCCGTACCTGCCTGAACAATGGGAATACCGTTTACCACGGCAGGCTCCTTAAGGAAAGTGTGGGAATGTCCGCCGATGATGACATCAACGCCCCAGGCAGGATCCAAAAGCTCTGCCAGTTTCTTGTCCTCTTCAAAGCCGATGTGTGTAAGAAGCACCGTAAAATCAATGTCCGTGGCATTGTAAGTGTTACAGATCCTTCCAACTTCCTCCGCAGCGTCCTCAACGCTTACGAAGGTTCCGATAAGTCCGTCGGTCTTACACTGGGCAAGAACCGCCTCGGTAAGGATTCCGATGAACAGGATCTTCATGCCGTCTCTCTCCAAAACTATGCAGGGATCGAAAAGACGGGCGTGGTTTGTCTGGATGTGAAGGTTTGCGTTGACGATGGGAAAGTCGGCGCATTTTTCCAGAAAAAGAAGATGCGCCACACCGTAGTCAACTTCGTGGTTTCCGAGAGTGACTACGTCCGGCGCAAGCATATTCATGATCTGTATTGTAGAAATCCCCTGAAATTCGGAATCGATGATGGAGCCCCGGAACATATCTCCGGCTATTGCGTAAATAACGTTTTCCTCTTCGGAGCGTACTTTGTTGATGTAGCCCGAAAGCAGAGATACTCCCCCCACAAGACTGCTGTCCACATTCTCCTCAAGAAAATCTCCATGCATGTCATTTGAATGAAGCAGCGTAAGTTTTTTTAAGTTTTTCATGCCATTCTCCCCGTAAAATTTTTATGCACGTCCATTTTACCAAAGAGAATTCCGTACCGCAACAAGCTTATTCGCTCATGATCTTTTTTATATCCACAGCTTTCATGGAACGGCCGTATATAGCCATTATTCCTTCGTAAACCACGATAAATACCGCGAGGGTTACAAAGAAAACGGGTATATCAAAGTTAAATTCCGGCACCCCTTCAATATCCGCAAACACTATCTCCACCATGATCTTAAGCAGGAAATACTGGTATGCGGAGCCTAAGGCAAAGCCTATATAGGCTGAAACCCTATAGCCGTCGAGGACCGCCCTCTTGCATTCGCCGCTTTCGTATCCGAAGACACGCATCATGGCGATGTTCTTTGCATTCCCGCGTATCACCGTGGTGACAGCGATATAAAGAGTTGTAAAAGCAAGGACTATGCCGATCCCAAGGATCATAAGTCCCATCATCTCGCTGGCAAGTTCGTCCATACTTGCGGACATCTGGATCATTGACGAAAAACAGTAGGAAGAAAAGGCGATAAAGAAGATCAGGGTCTTCCGGCTCCTTAAAACGCTGCTTCTCATTTCGGCCACAAAGGTTTCTTTGTCCCGGCCGTTTCTGTTCTTTCCCTTAACGTTCTCGATCTCTTTCAAAAGATTGATGCAGGGCCTGTTAAGCTTAAAGCAGGCGTAGAATACCGCAATGGCCGCAAAGATGAGGCTGGGAAGTATCACAAGCGCGATAAAGAGCGCGGGATGGAGCCTGATGGGCACATCGGGCATATAGTCGCCTTCATTCTGTTTGTTATAAAAGACCGGCATCAGAATATAGGAAAAAGCAAAACCGAGGACGCAGCCCGTGAACACGCTCAATCCAAACACCGAAAAGCCGCGGGCCACCCTGAAATCGGAGTATCCGAGGGCCTTAAGTATCCCGATCTCCTTTGAATGGCTGTCGATGTAATGCTTTATATAAAAGAAAAGCATTACCACCGTAGTTGCAAACAAACACCCTCCCGCACAGGAGCAAACAACTGTGGCAGTCATCTTCTGGGCATCAAAGAAAGCCTTGGATGCAGGATTGTCGATAAGGTCCTTTATGGACATGAGGTCGATATAATAGTTTATGAACATGTTGCAAACGGTCACGGCGCAGCATGTCATTATTGAGATTCCAAACAGTTTGAGGCTGTCTTTTATGCTTACGACCATACCGTCACCATCCTATCTCGTAGGCGGTCTTCTTGCCTGTGTTTTCGGAGATCTTTACGATCTTTCCGCTGTTCATTTCGATGATCCTGTCGGCGGTTTCCGCTATGTTTGCGTTGTGGGTAACCATGATCATGGTAAATTTCTGCTTTTCCTGAAGCTTGATTATATGATCGAGCACCAGTCTGCCGGTCTTTTCGTCAAGGGCGCCGGTGGGTTCGTCAAGAAACAATACTTTCGGGTTCTTTGCCAAAGCGCGTGCAATGGCAACTCTCTGCTGCTCTCCGCCGCTTAATTCCGAAGGGAATTTCTTTCTTTTTTCTTTAAGGCCCACAGCCTCGATATATGCGGAATAATCCCTGTTTCCCGCCAGGTCCGCTCCCATTCGCACGTTTTTATCTACATTAAGATGGGGAAGGAGATAATACTGCTGAAAAATATAGGCGGTATTGTCCTTTCTGAAGCGGGTAAGCTCCTTTTCGCTCATTTTTGAAAGGGACCTGCCGTCATAAAGAACATCTCCTCCGTCTATGGTCTCAAGTCCCGAGATCACGTTTAAAAAAGTGGATTTACCCGAACCCGATGCGCCCAGAATCACCACAAACTCTCCGTCCTTTATGGAAACGGATACGTCGTCCAATGCTTTAAACCGGCTTTCATCCCTGCCGTAATATTTGGTAAGATTTTTGACTTCTATCATTTCTTTCCTGCCAGCCTTTCTTTAAGTAATGATTTAAAAACATCGGTGAGCATCTCTCCGATCTTTTCGGGCGTAAAACTGCACATGGAAGTGGCAAGGAGGGTCGCTATGCCGTGGGAGTATATCCATAGATGCCTGTATATCACGTCCGCTTCATCTCTGGTTACCGGGTAGTCACTTGTGATGGAAGTTAAGATATCCTCGTAATTTACATCGATCACGGGCAAGATCCCTTCCACTCCGATGTTCCCCGGAACCTTTCTCATAAACAAAAGTCCGAACAGTCTCGGTTCCTTCATGGCAAAGGTGATGTAGGCAATTCCGACACCCCTGAAGGCTTTATCTTCAGAAAGGCCATTTTTGATGTAGGAAGTGTAGATATCCCGGGCTTTGGCTTCAATACCCTCCATGACTTCAGTCATACTTTCAAATACGGTGAAAATGGGCCGGGGCGAGCAGTTAAGCCTGTTGCCCAGTTCCCTGGCCGTAACGGCGGAAGGCCCCTTTTCTCTCAGGATCTCAAGGCCCGCTTCTATTATTTCGTCTCCGGTAAATTTTGCTTTGGGCGGCATATTCTGTCCTTTCTGCAACACTTGTTTTGCAACGCATGTTTTAGTATAATGTCGGACAATCATTTTGTCAACATGCTCTTGAAAAAAAGACTTGTATTTGTACACGCAAACCCGTAAAATTTCCCATAGATATGTAAAATGCCAATGTATTCGAAAAGAGGTAATAATATGAAAAGATCAAGGTTATGGGCTGTTATGCTTGCGATTGTTGCCGTGCTTATTGCGGGCTGCGGTAACGGAAACAATCCGGCAGCGTCCGAAGACAATCACAATGACGAGCCTGCAACAGGCAGTGACTGGAGAACTTACCAGAGTTATCCCATAGTTACATGGAATACCCCCTACGGACCTTCAAACTTCTATGTAGACATTTTTGAAGACAGCGGCAAGATCAATTTTTACGTAGATGCCGAAGTTCAGGCCGCATTCGTTGAACTGGTACCCTCTATAGGCGTACACGACGAAAAACTTATAACCGAAACCCTCAAGATGCAGGACATTAACGGCGACGGATACGATGACATCACCTTCACCGACACATACGACGGTACGGATTATAATCAGGTTTACATTTATTATATCGATAAGAATCAGTTCTACTATTCGGATGAATACTCTGTCATCACAGCTTCCGACGAACCCGGAAAGCCCGTTTACTCAAGCACCAGAGTATTTGACATCTACTCAGGTGTATTAAGCGAAGAAGCAGGCATGTATCCCGATTCTTCTTACGCTCTTGCCGACATCAACGAAGACATGATCTACGAACTTTTCATCGTTCGTCCCGAAGCGGGTATCTTCGTTTGGAGCGCAAAGCTTGAGCCCGACGGAGCGACCTACACACTCATCGATGCAAACGGAATTCCCGGTTCCGAAAACGGAGTTCTGGTAGTCGGCGACGAAGGTATCAGAATGGATGCGTACTATGAAGGAATTCACGGAATCTACTCTCTCGGATTTGACGACAACTTCGAAGTAACTTCGGCGCTTGTTGAGTCCTATGCAGAGGATTCCTACGATTTTGAAGGGAAGCTGGATACCTGCCCTTGTGCAGATGAATCGCTACTTGCTGCGTACTACGCATACTAAATACATTTGAGATTTGAAAATACTTTTTTAATTAAGGGCGCCATTCAAGGCGCCCTTTTTTAATCATTGTGACTCCCCTACCGGCGGTGTCGTGCACGACTTCTCCTCACTATTATCACAAACTCCCATTAGAACCGATTTCGGTCTCTATTCATAGCACAGGCGGGGAGCGTGGTAGACTTCTTCGACGGACAATCCACAGCGCCGGCGCTTAGCGAGGTGTTTTCGAGCTTAGCGTCCGTTGCAGCGAGGACATTAGCGAGAGCGTGTCCGGAAAAGAAGTCGTGCACGCCACCCCGCCGTCACTCAATACATTAAAATAGTTCTTTATGTTTCCAAATCTTTTAGGTTTCCAATGGAATTTCTCCCTTTATTGTGATAGACTTTAGTAAGATAAAGCAATGAAAGGATAACGCGTTATGAAAAAAGCCTACGAAAGATTCATAGATTACGTAAAGATACATACGACCTCTGACGAAGAAAGCGGCACCCACCCCAGTTTCGAAGGGGAATTCGATCTGGCGAAGCTTCTGGTCCGGAGTCTTAATAAGATCGGCATGAAGGATGCCCGCGTAGACGATAAGTGCTACGTTTATGCATATCTTCCCGCTACCCCGGGATATGAAAATGCCACCAAGATCGGTTTTATCGCCCACATGGACACCAGCCCCGAAGCCTCCGGCAAGGATGTTAAGCCCATTATCCGCGAAAACTACGACGGTTCAGACATAGTACTCGAAGGTTCCGGCGATGTTTTAAGCGTCAGCCG
>DBVS01000135.1:27419-55470 GCA_002308235.1 Lachnospiraceae bacterium UBA1258 | reverse complement strand
GAAAAACGGGTGCATACCTTTACGATAGGCTTGAATCTGTTGCGGCTTCCCGTAAGGACATTGTCGGTCACAGAGGTGAAGGCCTTATTCAGGGCCTTGAGTTCGGCAGACCCGTTGCTCCCATAATTAATGCAGCGCTTAAGCACGGCCTTGTGTTGATAAACGCGGGTACGAATATCATACGATTTGTTCCGCCTCTTGTTATCGGAGAAAAAGAGGTGGATGAAATGATAAAGATTTTGCTTGAGTGCCTGGACGAGAACTGAGATCAGGTTCAAAGGTACAGGTACGTTTAAATGAGATTTCGTGTTAAACTGATTATTGTTGCCCTTATGGCGGCGCTTGTCGTCGGCATTCTGTATATAGGCAATCTTAACAACAAAAGGGATGAGGAATCCAAAACCGTGTCGGATAACACCGAGACGGTTTACCTTTGGTATTCGGATGCTTCATTCACCGAATTCTTTACATATGCGGCTGTGGCATTTCATGAGAAATACTCCGGCATCCGCGTTATTCCCGTTCTGGTTGACGAGGGAGAATATCTTGAGTCCATCAATTTCGCCTCGGTAAAGGGCGAGGACTTCCCCGATATAATACTTCTTGCAAACGATTCCCTGGAGAAAGCATACCTTGCGGGCCTTGCTTCCGAAGTCAAGGACCCCACCGGTTCTCTTGCCGACGGCCATTTTCCGAAGGCTGCCATAGACGCGGTAAGCTACAAGAACAAGCTTATCGGATATCCACTTTCCTATGAAACCAGCGTCCTTCTTTATAACAAGACCTATCTTAAGAATTGGGCGGAGAAGGTCAATGCGGGTTGGAAATCGGAGGCAGGAGAAAGCCTTGATGAGTCTGAAGTGGGCGAGTATTTCTCCGATTCGGGAGAGCTTGCCGGCGGAAATACCGGCGCCGCGGAAGAGCAGAAGACGGTAACCTATGAGGATTACATTCCAAAGACCGTGGACGATCTTCTTTCCTTTGCTGACGGATATCAGCCGGAGGAAGGTGTGACGGGCATCTTAAAGTGGGATGTTTCGGATATTTTCTATAACTATTTCTTTGTCGGAAACAGTATGATCGTGGGCGGCAACGCAGGTGACGACCGTAACAACATAAATATTTACAACGAGGATACCATCAAGTGTCTTCAGATATACCAGGGTCTTAACCAGTTCTTCTCCATCAGCGTCGAGGATTCAAAGGCCGAGGACGTGCTGAGGGATTTCATTAACGGCAAGTACATTTACACCATTGCCACCAGCAATGCAATTGAGGAAATAAACAAAGCAAACAAGGCCGCCAAAGAAAAGTATGAATCGGATGTCAGGGCTGCAAAGGATGCAAATGAAGAAGCAAAGCTTTCGGCCGAGGAGGGAACGACTCCCACGCTTATCGATATAGACGCGATTCCGAAACCCTTGGAATACGGATATGCGCTGGTTCCGGATATTTCCGGGAGCCTTTGTACCAAATCCCTTTCCGTTACCGACGTACTGGCCCTTAACGGATACAGCGAGCACAAGACCGCTGCGGAGAAATTCGCCGCATTCGTAACGACCACCTACGCAAATCAGCTCTATTCAAGGACCGGAAGACTGGCGGCATATCTTGATTCCGGTTATACCACGGAAGATTTCCTTACCTTCCAGAAAGAATATGCACGTTCCATTCCACTTCCCAAGATTGTGGAAGCCAGCAACCTTTGGGTTCAGCTGGAGATCACCTTCACCAAGATCTGGCAGGGAGAGAGCGTGGAAGAACATCTTAAAGATCTGAATTCGCAGATACAATCGCAGCTTGGAGGCGGTTGACGGAGCCTGAGGGGGATTTCCCCACGGGCTCTTGTTTTTTTGCGACGCATGCTGTACTATAAATAAGTCGACACGGATCCTTCAGAGAAAGGGTTCGATGAATAAATTTCTTTTTCCGGTTTTTCTTTTTGCCCTGAGCCTTCTTATGGGCTGCGGTAATTCACGGGCAACAGTCATCACACAGAATACCAAACAGATCACAGAGGACATTATCGAAGAGGAGCCTGCTTTCCCTGTTAATATCAACACGGCGGACCTTGATACTCTTATGACCTTAAAGGGTATCGGGCGGGTAAAAGCGGAAGCCATCCTTTCCTACAGAAATGAGCACGGGGGCTTTTCCGAGCTTGAGGAGCTGATGCTCATAAGCGGCATTAAGGAGGGCACCTTTGCGAAGATCAGGGATTATATTACCCTTCGCTGAGGGAATAAAGCGCCCGTTGCTGCTTTTGTTTCTGGTGATCTGCATCCCCGTTTTGGTTTACATAAAGTTTATCTACAAAGATCCGCCGCTCCCGGCCCCAAGGGGCGAAATTATCACCGTCGAAGGCAAAGTCAGGGACAAAACCTACGATAGTAGCGGGGAGCTCTCCTATGTGGTGATAGGGGATGCCTATTGTTATCTTTCGAAGGTTTCCTTTGAAGAAGAGCCTGAGATCGGCGGATTTTGCAGGGTCACGGGGAAACTTTATGACTTTAAGCAGGCCATGAATCTCGGGGGATACGATGAACGAGCCTACAGAAGGGTCAGAGGGCAGAATTACAGGATAAATGCGACGGGAGTCGAGATCATATCCGGGAAGATTACCTTCAGAGAAAAGTTATGTAAACTAAAAAGGAACCTCGCTCTTATAATCCGAAAGTACTGTCCTTTGGAGGAAGGCACCATCAATACCCTGATCCTGGCAGATAAAAGCAGCCTTTCGGATGAAAGAAAAGACCTGTACCGGAGTGTATCACTTTCTCATTTTCTGGTGGTTTCGGGCTTGCACGTCTCCGCCGTAGCAGGTGTGTTTTATAAACTGTGCAGGCTGATCTTAAAAAGAAAGATTCCCGCGTCGGCGGTGACTCTGACGGTCCTTATCTTTTACGGCCTGCTGATAGGTTTTTCCGTCTCTGTCTTAAGAGCGATTTTTATGTATGCAGTGAGGCTCCTCGGAGACCTGTGGGGGAAGGCCTACGACATGTTAAGTGCCGCAAGCCTGGCTGCTGTTGTGACTCTTATGTGTAATCCGCTGTATCTGACGGACTCGTCCTTCATTTATTCTTATCTGGCGGTCTTCGGTATCGGCTTTATGTTTGAGGGACATGTTCTTTCGGGGCTTAAGGGATTTAAGAACCGCTTTAAAGATTCTATCAGGTTTTCGCTTGGAATGTGTCTTGTGATGCTTCCCGCAACCCTTTATTTTTCGGGGGTTTACTCTGTGGGAGCCATTCTTCTGAACCTGTTTATAGTACCCATGGGACCCCTTATGCTCTTTACGGCTTTCGGAGCCTTTTTCGCAAGCCTTCTTTCCCTTGGGGGAGTTGCCCGAATTTTTGATGCGGCGGAGCATATACTTTTATCGATCACGGACTTTACGGCAGAGATCGTGAGAAACGCGGGACTTTTCAGAATATCGGGAAAGCCCGACAAAATCGTTATTTTTCTTTGTTACGGGGCGCTTTTATGGTTCCTGTTTAACAGAAAGAAATGGGGGACCGCAGTTTCCGATGCCATTGCCATTGCCACTTATATACGGGTGATCTCCGCCGTCTGGTGGTGGACTCCCTGTGTTTCCATGCTTTATGTGGGGCAGGGAGAGTGCATGGTCTTAAGAACTTCCGCAGAGTCTGCGGTGGTGATCGACTGCGGCTCCACATCTCAAACGAAGGTTTGCCAATACGATCTGGTTCCTTTCCTGAATGCTTCGGGAATAAGGTGCATAGAGGGGATATTCATTTCCCACTCCGATAAGGATCATACCTCGGGCATAAGTGAGCTTTTGGAGTCTTACAGGAGCGAAGGGATCCCGGTAAAGAACCTTTTCTTACAAAGGATTGAAGATGAAAAACTGGATGCGTTGGAAGGGGTAGCGAAAGATCTTGGGATTCCTTCCCATAGGCTATCCCGCGGCGATTCCGTTAAGATAGGTGACTGGGAGTTTGACTGCTTTTGGCCTTATAAGGGAGTTTCTTTCGATAACAAAAATGAGGCTTCCATGGTCTTACTCGGAAAATACAAAGAATTTTCCATGCTTTTTACGGGAGATATTTCCGCAGGAACCGAGGGACGGCTTATTAAAGCCTGCGGCGACACTCTGAAAGCCGACGTTTTGAAGATACCTCACCACGGCTCAAATAAATCAAGTTCCGAGGAATTTCTGGCTGCGGTTTCCCCTGGGGCTTCGGTCATTTCCGCGGGTATCGGAAACCGATATTCTCATCCGGGCATACAGACGACCGGCCGGCTGACGGAGGCGGGGATTCCCTACTATTGCACCAAAGAAACGGGAGAACTTGATATCTTTCTTTATGACCGGGGAGAAAAATTTAAGATAAATTCATATATTTCGGGGAGGATTTTTAACAAGTAGGTTTTATAAATAATTAACTTTATTTATAATATTCTCGGATGTATAATAGTCACCGTGTGTGATTGCGCGCCTAAAAGATGCGCGGGGAAAGAGTGTCGATAATCATGACTGAAGGTTCAATAACCAGGAAACTTATACTATTTGCGATCCCGCTGTTTTTGGGACAGTTATTGCAGCAGCTTTATAACGTGGTTGACTCCGTGGTGGTGGGAAACGTTCTCGGAAAAGAAGCTCTTGCTGCGGTAAGTACCACGGGAAGTCTTATTTTCCTGATGGTGGGTTTCATTAACGGACTTTTCATGGGAAGCGGAGTTATAATCGGGAAACGGTACGGCGCCAAGGATTACGAGGGCGTTTCGGTTGCCGCCCATACGGGTATTGCCTTTGCTCTTTTGATGGGTATCGTGCTTACGGTGGTGGGATTTTTCTTTACGCCCGTGTTACTTACGTGGATGGGGACTCCCGCGGACGTAATGCCCAATTCCGTTCTGTATTTTAAGATATATTTCTTGGGCGGTCTCGGAAACGTGATGTACAGCGCCTGCTGCGGCGTTTTCCAGGCCATGGGAGATTCAAGACGCCCTCTTTATTACCTGATCGTCAGCACCGTGATCAATACGGTCCTTGATATTCTCTTCGTAAAGTTTTTGGGTTTCGGCATCGGCGGAGCTGCCGCAGCCACCATCATAGCCCAGTTCATAAGTGCGGGACTTGCATTCATCAAGCTTACGAGAGTGGACGGCCCTCACAGAATCTTTTTAAAGAAACTGAAGATGCACAGGGAAACACTTGCAAAGGAGCTTAAGATAGGTTTTCCCACCGGTGTCCAGAACAGTGTTATTGCCATCGGAAACGTGGTGGTGCAGTCAAACATCAACGCCTTCGGTTCCGTTGCAATGGCAGGCTGCGGCAGTTACTTTAAACTGGAGGGCTTCGTATTTTTGCCCATAACCTGTATGTCCATGGCTCTTACCACCTTTGTGAGTCAGAACATGGGAGCGGGGAAACTTGAAAGAGTAAAGAAAGGAGCCCTAAGGGGAAACTTAATCAGTGTGGGCTGCGCTGAGGTGATCGGCGTTCTGGTATATGCTTTTGCACCCCTGATGTTGAGGATGTTTTCTTCGGAAGCGGACGTTTTGGCAGTGGGTACGACCCAGGCCCGGACCGAGAGTCTTTTCTTCTGCCTGCTGGCTCTTAACCATTGTCTTGCGGGAGTGCTTCGCGGTGCCGGAAAGACCACCGTGCCCATGGCAGTCATGCTTTCAAGCTGGTGTCTGCTTCGAATCACCTATATAACCGTGATAGTAAGGATCATTCCCGTGGTGAATGTGATATTCTGGGCATATCCCCTTACCTGGTCGGTAAGTGCGGTGATTTTCCTTATCTACTATTTCAGGGCAGACTGGGTGCATAATTTTTCCAAAGAAGCATAAATTGACTTTTTTTACATAGGAAACATATGATATACTCTTTCTCGGAGAATTTGGGTTCGTTGAGAGGGGGTATATTTTTATGTCTGAGTACAAAGAAAGCAAGGACAACCCGCTCCATAAGGAGTTTGGGGTCTTTAGCAACACAAAGTACGTTCTTAAGAAAATGGCTCAGTATCAGCCGTCTGTATTGTTTCTCATGGCACTGGGCTTCGTCTGTGATTCGATTTTCTCCTATTTCTGGGGAATTTTCGGAAAATACGTAATTGACATCATACAGTCGGAAGAAGGCACTTCTGCAGAGAAGAGTCTGGTATTTTTAATTGTTGTTGCGGGAGTAATCGCTGCGGCACTGACCTTCGGTTCATATCTTTCGGGAATGAAGACCTGGTACCGCTACATTAATGTCCGCATGCACATAATCACCGAGCGTGTTGCCAAAGTTTTAAGCCTTAAGTATGAATTGCTTGAAAAACCCGATGTGCTTGACGTGGCAGAGCGGGCGGGCAACGCCGTGGGCGGAAACGATAACGGCGTCGAAGGTATGATGCGTCTTCTTGCCGTGCTTGGCGGAGACGGACTTACCGTGATTGTAACCTTTGTGGCGGTAACCGTGCTCGATCCGAGGCTTATTATTGCCTTGATTGTACTGACCATCATTCAGTATGTTCATTTCCGCCACATCATCAAAATTGATAAAGCAAGGGTCTGGGACCAACTGTCCGGTTCCTGGAGAAGCCGTAATTACATGGAGAGAGTCACCCAGGATTTCGATTACGGCAAGGATATAAGACTCTTTAATCTGACAGGGTTCCTGTCCGCTAAATTCAAGGAAGTATACGCCGTATTTGTGGAAAAGAACGACCTTCACCATAAACTGTGGTTAAGGCACAATCTGATCAGCGCCATTGTGGGGCTGATCATCAAAGGCCTTGTATATGTGGTATTGTATGTTGCTGTTCTTCAAAAGGACATGACGGTAGGTAATTTCACCATGTTCCTTGCTTTTTCCATGGCCTTTGCAAGAGCCCTTATAAATTTCATGGAGCATTTCGGAGACTACAGAAAAGCTTCCCTGGAAACCGACGATTTTCGTTCATTCATCGAACTTGACATGGGAGACGATGAAAAAGACACGATTCCCGTGCCCGAATCCGATTCTTATGAGATCGAGTTTAAGAACGTAAGCTACAGATACCTGAAGGCGGAAAAGGATGCTTTGTCGGGACTGAATTTGAAGATCCGTCCGGGAGAAAAGCTTGCAGTGGTGGGACTTAACGGAGCCGGAAAGACCACCATGATCAAACTTCTGTTAAGGCTTTACGACCCTACGGAGGGAACAATCACCTTAAACGGCATCGATATAAAGAAATTCAAACGTGACGAATACTACAGGCTCTTTTCTCCTGTATTTCAGGATGTGGAGATATTCGCCTTCCTTATGTCCGAAAACATCGCCATGATGAGCCGAGACAAACTTGACAAAGAAAGAGTTTTGAAGTCTGTCCGTGAAGCGGGATTTGATGAGAAGGTTGAAAGCCTCATAAAAGGCATAGATACGCCGCTTACAAAGATCGTTGAGGACGATGGCGTGGACCTTTCCGGAGGCGAAAAGCAAAAGCTTGCTCTGGCAAGAGCCCTTTACAAGGGCGCCAAGATCGTGGTTCTTGACGAACCCACCGCAGCCCTTGATGCCATGGCGGAGCAGGCTCTTTACGAGCGCTTCGATGAAATGATCGGTAAAAAGTCCGCGGTATACATTTCACACAGGTTGGCTTCCACCAGATTCTGCGATAATATCGCCATGTTCGAAGACGGGCATTTGGTGGAATACGGAAGCCACGAGGAACTTATGGAAAGAAACGGAAAATATGCCGATATGTTTGCGGTTCAGGCTCAGTACTACAAGGAACAGTCTGAAAACGGAGAAAGCGGGGTGATTGTCAATGCGTAAGATCACAGCCGTAATCAAAGTTTTATTCGGAACAGCCGCAAAGAAATATCCCATGTTCTTTGTATTAAAGGTTTTGAGGATGATCATAACCACCCTCATGCCCTTTATTGCCCTGTTCATATCCCCCATGATTGTTGATGAGATCGTTGGAGAAAGAAACCTGCAAAAACTCATAATTCTTGCGGCCGTTCTCGTTTTGGGAGAGGCTGTTTGCCAGTTTTTGAACGACTGGTTTACCAATCTTATCAACAGATACAGTACCCGACTTGATAAGCTTTTCAGCCTTGAAATTGGAAGACATGTTATGGAGCTTGACTTCCAGTTAACCGAGGACAAAGAAGCTCTTGAGCAGATTGAAAAAGCACGCACCGGCATGGAATGGTACTCGGGCGGCGTTCACGGTATTTCCGACCAGTTTTTCAAGTTCATCGGAGATCTTTTCAAAGCGGCGGGCTTTATAACGATCATCGCCATGCGTGCGCCGATTCTTTTGCTTGCCATACTGATATACACGGTGGTGAACGCTTTCTTTGTAAGCCGCGTAAACAAGATATCCATAGAAGCCTTCGGAAAGCTTTCCAAACTCAACAGGCTTTTCGGGTACTTCGGCTGGAACATTGTGGATCCGCGGTACGGCAAAGACATAAGACTTTACGATGCCAAGGGCATGATGCTTGACTCCTGGAAGGAAAACTCCAGAAAGAGTAACGAACACTGGAAATGGCAGGGAGATGAAGGCTTTAAATATCAGCTGGCAGGGGGCTTTCTTGGACTGGCAAGGAGCATTTTTGCCTATGCGTATGTAGCCGTTCTTGCCATCAGAAAGGTTATAAGTATCGGAACCTTTACACAGCTTATATCCGCCGAGGGTGGCCTTAATTCATCCGTCGAAGATATGGTATACCGCGTAACAGAACTTGTTAAACGTTGCAATTACGCTTACGAGTACGTAATCTTCATGAATTATCCCGCAGCTCTTACCAAGGGAACGAAACCCATCGAAAAAGCACCTCACGAGATTGAATTCAGGCATGTTTCCTTTGCCTATCCCAAGACCGACCGCAAGGTTTTGGATGACGTGAATATCAAGATAGTACCGGGTGAGCATTTATCCATCGTGGGACTTAACGGAGCGGGAAAAACAACTTTTATCAAGCTTCTTTGCAGACTTTACGATCCCACGGATGGAGAAATTCTCGTAGACGGCGTAAACATCAAGGAATACGACTATCGGCAGTATATGGAACAGTTTGCACCTGTGTTCCAGGATTTCAGGCTTTTTGCTTTTTCACTCAGGGAAAACATTGCCTTTGACAGTAAGGATAAGGATATAGAGAGCCTGACGGACAGAGTGGGGCTCCACGAATTTACGGAGAAACTGAGTAAAGGTGTTGAAACCAATATATTCAAGTTCTTTGACGAAGAAGGTGTTGAGCCTTCCGGAGGAGAACAGCAGAAGATTGCCATAGCGAGAGCCCTTTGCAAGGATGCTCCCGTAGTAATCCTTGATGAGCCTACGGCGGCCTTAGACCCCATTGCTGAGTATGAAATATACAAACAGTTTAATTCGCTGGTTGGAGGAAAGAGTGCTTTCTACATTTCCCACAGACTGTCAAGCTGTCAGTTCTGCGACAAAATAGCGGTATTCTCCGAAGGAAAGATAGCCGAGTACGGAACCCATGCCGATCTTAGCAAGAAAGAAAACGGTATCTATGCCAAGATGTTTGAAGCACAGGCTCAGTACTACAGAGATTGATTCGGTTTAGATTTCCTGTATTTTGAAGTAAGTATGATAATGCATGTTATGGGCCGCATACATGGGAATAAACCTGCGGCCGTAGCTCGTAAGAACGGGGTAGTCCTGTTCTTCATCCCATCCCGGAGTAAAACTTTCGCCGGGATTTGAAAGGGTCTTAAGATTGATCCACTCGGTGGAATCGTCCCGGGTAACCATCACAAAGGGGCCGTAAAGAATGCTTGCGACCGGTGCTTCGTTAAGCGTATCCGGAGTAACCGCAAGTCTCACACTGTAAGGAAAATGAAGGGTTATTCTGTCTCCCGCCGAAATTTTCACGTCGGGGGACAGGTATCCTCCGGGTCTGTCGGTTTCGCAGACCCTTTGTCCGTTTATTGCGATATACATTCCGCTTAAAGCCCAGTCGGGCACTCTGAATTTAAGCTTTCCCTCAAGATTTTCTTTGATCGTCAGTTCCGCAGTCTGGGTTTTATGATCCACATTCATTTTTAAAGCAAAAGGATGCGTCAATTCGGAACTTATGTAGAGATTTACATATACGGTGCCGTCATCGGCGATATAGTAGATCGAATCCTGATATTTTACGTGGTTCTCCATGCCGGTACCGTGGCAGCAGGTGAAATCCTCATAGTCGCTGCTGTATTCCCGGGCAGCTCCGGGACCGATGGGAAGCATATAGGTTACGCCGTGATGACGGTTCTTTGTAACTACCGGGTTCTGGGAGGCGGCGATCTGGTTTATGAGTCCCCGCTCGTAATAGTCCATAAATGCGGAATTGTCGGGGTCGTAGGAATACAGGCCCCTGGTAAGCTTTAACATGTTGTACATGGCGCAGGTTTCACAGTTTCTGTCGCTGTCTATGTTTCCTGCCAGAATGTCGGGCTCTTTAAAGACCTCGCCGCGTCCCACACCGCCTATGGAGTAGGCATAGTGATTTGAAACGATCTTCCAGAAAGCAAGGGCTATCCTGTAATATTTTATATCGCCGGTGGCCTCGTACTCCCTGAGGGCGCCGATGATCTGGGGTATATGCTGGTTTGCGTGTATTCCGCTTATTGTATCAAGGTTTTTGGACAATCCTTCAAAAACCTTGGGGTTATCAAACATTTTCGCGGTTTCAAGATAGGTTTCTTTGCCGGTAATAAGATAAAGAGCGGAGAGAACTTCGTTCATTCCGCCGTATTCGCCGGCGATATACATGCTCCACATGCGGCTTCTTTGTTCGCTTGTGGTGGCACTCAGTCTGTCGGCTACCCAGTCTCCCAGCAAAGTTGCGGTTTCGAGAGCCTCCGTGTTATCCGCATAAGTGTAGCAGTCAACGAGCCCCGCCAGGATCTTGTGAAGGGTATAGTATGGAGCCCAGATGGTGGCATAGGGGGTAAACTCTTCAAGAAGCGCAAACTGGTCGGGCGGATAGGCTCCAAGGTATCCCTTGCCCCATACTTTAGGGTCCCTGCTCCACAGGCTCTGACTTGCGTTGTCGGGACTGCAGGAAGTTTTAAACTCATGGGCGACACCTTCGGACATGGACTGGAGGGCATGAAGCTCGTGCACCATGTAATCAAGCTTTTCCTTTATTTCGGGGTCCTTTTTGGAAGCATAGGAGAGAGCCAGGGCAGAAAGAAAATGTCCCGTGGAATGGCCTCTCAGTAAGCCTGTGGGTTCATCCCATCCCCCAAGGGGCTTGGCGCCCTTTGTATCTGTGCCGAAAGTGATCTTAAAGTCATATAACATTCTGTCGCTGTCAAGAAGTTTTAAATAGTTAAGGCAGCGTTCTTTGTTCTCCGTAAATATGTTTTTCCCTGAAAGAAGCACGTTCTTTAAGACTGCGTGGCTGCCCTTGGGTTTGATTCGGGCAGCAGCGCTTTCTTCGGTATTTTCGTAAAGAATCCTTGCATTGATCGTTTCTTCGCAACCGGAAATTTTGCCGGTAAGTTCGGTTATTTTTGAAGCCCCCGAGAAATCTTTGACATCAAGTTCCGGCCAGGAAACGTTTCTGTAATCGAAACATCCGTCGGATAATCCGATCTTGACCCTTGAAGGAAGCAAAGGAAGGCTGCCTTCGGGAATCGAAACTTCAATGTCTTCCGCGAATATGACCGAAATTTCATCCCGGGTCGCGGGAACAATAAAAGTAAAATCCCTGCTCTCGGTTACCAAATCAAGGGTGGCGGACACATGTAACCGAACGGTAACATCATTAACGGGAAGGCTTTCCAAACAGACGGGTCTCTTTACGGCGCCCGAAATATCCAGAACTTCCGGATCGGAACTTGTGTATGATAAAGCTGCTCCGCAGGGTAGTTTTTTCGGAAGGTTTACGTCCGATACAAGGGGGTTTGCGGCAATAGTCAGATCTTTAAGTTCTTTTTTAAGAATATCGGAAACCGTGGGGAGTGGCTTTACCGTAACGGAATAATCAAAGGCCTGTGTGACGGCTCCGTAACATGCGGTCAGGGTAAGGGTAATGTCTCTCGGAGCACTTCCCGCTGCGGGTCTGGTTACCTTTCCTTTGCATGAAATAACGGCACTGTCCGATGAAGACCAGGTAAAGGTCGTTCCGTACATGCCTGTTAAGGGAAGCGTAATATCCGAATCTACTGTAAGATTTGAAAGATATTCAAGGTTTTTGACATCGATTTCGATGCGCTTTTCATCGGTGACCGAAAAGAAAGAGGAGATCTCTTTTGACGAAAGGACGCCCGAATGCAGCGTTACGGAAGAAATGTCCGCGGAAAGCGATTCATAGGTAAAGGGACCGTATCCGATGAAACTTTCGCCGCTTTCACTGACCTTTAAACAGGGAACTTTTTTCTGGGTAAAAGTTGCTTTTTCCATTCCGTTTATGAAAAGCGTTATCCTGTTTTCGTTAAGGGATGTGTCAAAGGCGGCACAAAGACTGTACCATTCGCCCGTGTTTAAGTATACGGGAGCGGAAAAGACGGCCTGGCTTAAGCCTCCGGCGGTTACAGCCGCAAGACAGTCAAAGCCTTTTTCGGCAGGTTCGATAAGGACGGTAAAGACCCGGTCGGTACCTATGGAAAAAAGAGTAAGGCGTTCTTTGCACTGCGTACATTTAAAAACCAGGGACACGGTGCAGGAGTCGGATCCTTTGAGAACGCCGTTGGGAAGCTGGATGTAGCCTCCGTCCCTTCCGCCCGGAAGGCAGAGTACATTAGTATCTTTACCGAAGACCGTTTCTTTTGAGACGGTGGCGCCGCCTTTGTCGAAATTTCTTATGACGCCGGCCTGACCTTTGCCGGATCCGTCGGCGATTATGGTGCTGTTTACCTGTGAAAAGTCGTAGTCGAGAATCTGCTCGCAAAATGACATTTGTAGTTCCCCCGAGGTTACAAGTTTTTGTAACCCCGTCATATCCTAAATCGGCTCCGCCGATATGACGGGTCTGCGTACACATTTTTTGACAAAAATGTGTACGTTAGTTAAAGGTTTAAATATTTACAAACCTGTTTAGCCACATTCTATCTATGCCGGAGGGAAAAATCAATACTTACTTTTGTCAAAATGTCAAAAATACCGATTGACAGAAAAAAGACTTGTCTCTATAATTGGTAAATGTAGACAACAGATTCACCAAAATTATCGAAAAACTGTAAACTATTTTTTTTACCCAGTTAGTGAAAGGTTTAACCACATGACACTCAAAGAGATTGCAAAGATCGCAGGGGTTTCGATAGCGACAGTTTCTTATGCTTTGAACGATTCAGACAAGGTCAGTGAGGCGGTTAAGGAAAAGATCCTTAAGATAGCCGCCGAGGCCAACTATAAGCCCGACAAAAGAGCTCAGGCTTTAAGAACCGGCCGGGCCAAACTTATAGGTATTCTTACAGAAGACATTTCCTTCGTCTTCACCGCAAGCATCATCCGGGGAATATATAAATTCGCAGAAGAAAACAATTATCACGTCGTCTTGAGTGACACCCGACTTAAAGAGAAGGTCGGCAAGCACTACGAGGACACGGCGAAATATAAAGATGACATCAACCAAAAGCTTGAATTTCTGCTTGGTTATCATGTGGACGGAATAATCTATATCGGAAGCCACGACCGTGATATTTCGGGAATAGTGGAAACCGACAAACCCATAGTCTATACCTATTGCTTTACCGATTCCGACAGTGACTACATGATCCTTTACGACAATACCAAATGCGCTTATGAGGTCACCGACAGACTGATAAAGAAGGGCCACAGAAAGATCGGACTTATCAGAGGCCCCGAGGCTTCCTTCCCTTCAAACGAGCGTTTTATGGGATACCAGATGGCGCTGATGGATTCAAGGATTCCGCTTAACCTTTCTTACGTAAAGACCGGTGAGTGGAGTTTCGAACGGGGATATGAGGCGGCCATGGAACTTCTTAAGCAGGAGGATCGTCCCACCGCAATCTTCGCACTTAACGACTATATGGCCCTCGGAACCTTGGAAGCGGCCGAAAAGTGCGGAATAAAGGTTCCTGAAGAGCTTTCGGTAGTGGGCTTTGACAATACCGACATGTGCAATGTGGTCCGCCCGAGGCTCTCATCTGTTTCTTTGCCCGTAGAAGAGATGGGCTACCTTTCGGCCAAGATGGTTCACGACATCTGCACCTGTCCGGAGGGAATAAAGAGCAGAAAGATCACCCTCCCCTGCAGTGTGGTTGCCAGGGGTTCCGTGGCGGAGTGCAGGGAGTGATCGAACAATCATGATACGTTAGGCGCAGGGGCGTCTTTTGTATAGCAGACAAACTATAGGAACATTTTTTAGGAGGAGACAAATTATGAAGAAAGCAACATCAAAGATCCTGGCACTGATGCTTGCGACCGTTCTCGCGGCGGGATGTCTGGCCGGATGCGGCAAGGGCAGCGGCGGGAAGAAGACCGGCGGAGAGCTGATCGCTTCCAAACTCGGCTTCGAAGGCGAACCCAATGAGTTTGGCTGGGTTAAGCCCAAGGAAACACTTACCATCGACGTGTACGCAGGTTACGGCGACATGGATGAGGTTCTACGTGACGAAAAGGGCGGCAAGGCTACTTATGACAAGTGGCTTCTTGACAACATGAACGTTAAGATCAACTACCAGTACTATTCGGTAGACATGGACGAAAAGCTCAACCTTATGCTTGCCAGCGGCGACTATCCCGAAGTTATCACCTGGATGTCCGACGATATGGCAAACAAGTTCATCGCACAGGGTAAAGCTCTGGATCTTACCGATTATATCGATAAGTTCGGCGGCAACATCACCAGACGTATGGGTAACTATTACAACATGTTAAGAAACTCTGACGGCAGAGTTTACAAGCTTGCTCAGTACTGGGGCGAAAACCCCAACGTTGCAGGTCTTGACTTCGGTGCCCGTTACGATTACTGGCTCGAACTGGGAGATTCCAAGATCTATGAAACTCTCGACGAATACTACGATGTAATGAAGAGAATCCTTAAGAATCACCCCACCAACGATGCGGGACAGAAGACCTACGCTTTCACCAGCGCGGACAAAGCAGGCAAGAACTTCCTTAACGCACCTCTTGGCGCATACGGATTCGTAAACGGTTATAAGAAGAACGCAGACGGTTCCTTCACTCACTGGCTCAATACCGAAGAAGGACTCAAGGTTGCAAAGTTTATCAACAAGTGCTGGAGAGAGGGTCTCATCGATCCCGACTTCCTTTCCAACGGTTATGAAGAATACACCACCATGATGACCAACGGACAGCTCCTTGGTAACTTAGGTACCTGGTGGTATGCTTGGACCGGCGGACATCAGGCCTGGGCTGTAAGCGAAGGCGACAAATACGACATCAAGAAGAGATTCATGAACGTATCCGTACACGGTGACGGTGTTCCCATGAACCAGACTTCCCTTCTTACTTCCAACTACATCGGAACCACACGCTGCATAATCACCGATAAGTGTAAAGATCCCGAAGCTGTCATCCGCTGGATCAACTGGGAAAACAGTGAGCTCGGTAACTACATCGTAGGCTGGGGCGCTCCTTCCGAGAATAACGTTTGGCACATTGCCGATGACGGCACATGGGTAGTTAACGACGAGATCCTTGACGTCGATATTAAGGAAACCACCTATCATGCAATCAAAGAAGCAAACGGCGGTGAACTTTACGCCATCGCTACCAACCTTAACTGGCTTAAGACAGACGGACGCAGTGATTTCTCACACCTCGATCCCAGGATCGACCGCGTATCCTTCTACGATTACTGGCCGGTTGACCCCAAGACGGGTGCTTTCTCCAACGAAGGCGTAAACATCTGCTGGCAGTACTACACCGCACCCGCACTTGATACCACCCTTTACACCACCACCTTCAATCCCGATGATGAGATCACCATCACCAAGCAGACCATCGAGGATAAGATCTGGCAGGAATGGGCAAAGATGATCTCCGCAGATTCCGAAGCAGCCTGCGAAGCGGCATTTAACAGCGCCAAATCCGAAATGAACGCACTCGGACTTGCAGATCTTGAAAAGTACTATTCGGAAAGCTATAAGTCAAACCTTGCTTCCTACGAAGGCAAATAAAATCAGCTGATCTGTTATTTTTGATTCCGGAGCTGCTCGGAGTTACGCTCCGTCGGCTCCGGAACTTTTTTAGGGGAGAAACACGGTGAACAAATCGGAACAATCGAAAACACTCATCACAAAGAAAAAGAAAACCTTTAAGGACCTGCTTAAGAGCTTCAGGGTGCAGAAGGAACTTTGGATAATCTGCCTTATCGCTCTTGTGTGGGTAGTGGTTTTTTGTTATATACCAATGCTCGGAAACTGGATAGCATTTTTCTCATATACTCCGGGTAAGACCATGGCGGACTCAACGTTTGTGGGGTTAAAGTATTTCAAGCGGTTCTTCAGCCTGCCCGACGTCTGGCGGATATTGAGAAACACGCTTGCCATCAGTACGCTGAACCTCACCATCGGCTTTGCGGTTCCGATTGCCTTTGCGCTCCTTTTGAATGAGCTCAGAAACGGCTTCTTTAAGAGGTTTATCCAGACGATTTCCTACATGCCTCACTTTGTATCCTGGGTTGTTGTGGCGAGCCTTATGTTTACACTTTTAGGTTCGGACGGAATCATCAACGAAGGCCTCATAAAGATCGGATTGCTGAAGGAGGCGGTACCCTTTTTGAACAAAGCGGGACTGTTCTGGGGCATTCTGACATCGGCCAATATCTGGAAGGGCATGGGATGGTCTGCCATCATCTACATTTCCGCCATTGCGGGAGTTGACGGAGAACTGTATGACGCAGGTTCCGTTGACGGCCTGGGACGTTTCGGAAAAGTATGGCACATTACTCTTCCCGGCATTGCAAACACCATAATCCTTTTGTTTATTCTCGGTATCGGAAACATTCTTTCAGCAGGTTTTGAGCAGCAGTTACTGCTCGGTAACACCATGACTCAGGAAACCTACGAGGTTATCGATACCTACGTTTACAGATACGGCGTGCAGATGGGTAACTACTCCTTTGCGACAGCCGTGGGACTTATGAAATCGGTATTCGGATTCGGACTCGTTCTTTTGGCAAACAAGCTGTCAAAGAAGTTTACCGACATGCAGTTGTTTTAAGGGAGGGATGTAAGATATGTTCGGGCCCAAAACATTTTATAAAAAGAGCGTCGGATCCAAGGTATTCGACTGGTTTAACTTTATCTTCATGATAGTGTTTGCCTTTATCATGATCTATCCCTTCTGGAACCAGCTGGTGGTTTCCTTTAACGAAGGCGTGGACACCATGTACGGAAATCTTTATTTCTGGCCCAGAAAGTTCACCTTCGAAAACTATCAGTACGTATTTAAGAGACAGAACCTTTTAAAGGGCGCCGTAATTTCGGTGCTCAGGTGTGTGGTGGCCACATCAACCAGCCTTTTCTGTACGGGGCTTCTGGCCTACGTGACCAGCATCAGATATTTCGTGGGACGTAAGTTCATGCGCCTGGTATTTATAATCACCATGTATTTCAGCGGCGGACTTATTCCCACTTACCTTCTTTACACCGGACTCGGTCTCATGGAGACCTTTACGGTTTATTGGCTTCCGGGACTTTTCGGAGCATACAACATGCTTCTTATAGGCTCCTACATTCAGGGACTTCCGGATTCACTCCCCGAATCCGCCAGGATCGACGGGGCTTCGGAAATGAAGATCTACTTTAAGATCATAATCCCTCTGTGTAAGCCCGTATTTGCCGCCCTTGCAGTAATGGTGGCTGTCGGACATTGGAATTCCTGGTTCGATGTTTTACTTTATAACTCAAGCGGTAAATGGGATACGCTGCAGGTTTACTTAAGAAAGATCCTGCTTCAGGCGGAACAGGCAGCGAAGCTTCAGGCAGAACAGAAAATGTATGAAGCAATGAAAAACCTCACCACCACCAGTATCAGAGCCGCTACCACCATGGTGGTATCGCTTCCTATACTGTTTGTTTATCCGTTCTTCCAGAAGTATTTTGTCGGCGGCATAACCATCGGCGCAGTTAAGGGGTAAACCTCATGGCAGACAGTTTTTTTTCGGCAAATCGTTTTTTTGACGCCTGTATAGAGCGGGGCGCCCTTACCTCCATAAAGTACGGAACGGAGGATTCCTCCGCAGAATTCGTGCTCCCGGGGACTCTCTTCGGAGAAATTGTCCTTTCTTACGAAAAAGAAGGGGAAAAACTCAAACAGTGGTATTGCAACCGCTCGGAAGAATATACGGACGCCGAGCCCGAAAGATGCGGAAACGACCTTTGCTATAAATTTGAGACCGAAGACCCTTCAAAGGGCCTTAAGGTTGTTGGGACCATTAACTTAATATCCGACAGATTGTCCCAGGTTTACACGATAAAGAACATATCGGATAAGCCCGTGAAAATTCTTGATGCGGCTCTCTCCATGACTCCCAATTCATCCTTTGAATGGGGTGAGTCTGCTGCAAGCAAGGTCATAGGCCACCCATTTACAGGTGGTCACGGCTCCCATTCCCTCATCACCAGATGCGACGGAAAGGGAAAATTCCTGCTGGTCCTTCCCTACAGTACGGAAGCGGGAGAGCCGACTTCCCATGCGGGAAAATGGGAGTTTTTCGATCAGGGTGCCGACCTTCCCTTTGACAAAGAAACCGAAAAACAAAGAAACAGACTCTATGTCTATGAATACAGCGAGCATGAGACTCTCGCAGCGGTGTCTCACGGCTATAAACCCAGGATCGAAGCCGGCTCAAAGACACTTTTACCGGACGAAGAAACAAGTCTTGGCTTTGTTTACATGTGGGCGGAGGATTATGAGGACGCAAGGGAAAAGTATGTGTCTTACGGGATCCCCGATGTGATCACGGTTCCCGGCTATACCGTAACCGTGGATTCATTGGTAAAGATGCGCATTAAAAGCAGGTTTTCCGTTTCTTTATCCCCCGAATTTCCCGGAGATTCGGAGTGCAAGGCTGTAAGGACCGGCGCAGGCGAATATATCTATGAACTTAAGTTTTCCCGCCTCGGAGAAAATTACGTGGATATTCTCTACGGCGAAGGAAGATTTACCCGATGCGAGTTCTTTGTGACGGAAAGCATCGAATCGATGATAAAGAAGCGGGGCGCTTTTATAGCTTCAAGGCAGATCAAGGACGAAAGCCTCTGGTATGACGGGCTTTTGGCCGAGTGGAACAATGAAACGGGAGTCATGCTTTCTCCCGACAATTACGACAGGATCAAGGGCTGGCGCATTTACGAGGTCACCTGCGACGATCCCGGGCTTTCAAAGCCTGCCTTTCTTTCGGGAAAGCTTGCGGAATACCCGGTGCAGGAAGAGGTTACCGCTCTTGACCGTTATATAGAAAGGTTTGTGACAGGCGGCCTTCAGTGTACCGAGGAGGAGGACTATCCTTACGGTATTTACGGAATCCCCGACTGGCATAAAAACAGGAATTCAGAGGACGCGGGAAACGGCGGAAGAGAGCATCTCTGGCGAATTTACGATTATCCGCATATCGCTCTTATGTACTTTAACATGTACAGGATTGCAAGAGATTTCGAGCATATCGTTACGCGCCTTTCTGCAAAGGATTATCTTCTGAAGGCTTATAAGACGGCGGTTGCCATGTTTACGATTCCGCTTGAACTGGAAGAGTGGTCTGCCTATGAAACGGGGCTTTACAATGAACTGGTGATCCCCAAAATCATTGAAGCGTTGAAGACCGAAGAAATGCCGAGATTCGCAGCCAGACTCGAAAGACACTGGAATCGCAAGGTTAAGTTCTTTGTGACCAAGTGCAAGGACCTTTTCGGCTCCGAATATCCCTTTGATACAACCGGGTTTGAATCTACCCATGCCCTTGCAAAGACAGCACTTAAGCTTTGCGAATACAGGAAGCGTGAGGACAGGTTCAATCCTCAGATTACGCGAAGTGACACGATCAAATTCCTTGAAAGCCAGATGAAATGCAATGTGGCCTGCCGCGGTTACCTGGAGCCTGCCTACTTCTGGTACGGCAGTGATTATCGTGCAAACAACCACCATTACACCTTAAGCTACATGTCGCAGATGGGTGGATGGGCAGTGCTTGATTATGCCCTCAGATATGAGAAGGATCCTTTCCCGCTCTTAAGACTGGGATACGGCTCGATACTAAGTTCCTGGGCACTCTTTAACAGCGGATACTTCTTTAAAGGAAAAGAGCATGAAGGTGCGGCTTCCGGCGGTTTTGAGCCCCTTCCCTACGGGGAAACCTGGCTTGAACAGCCCCATTCTTCGGGCCCATGGTACTATTCCTGCGAGATAGATCTGGGCTTTTGCGGAGCATTGAGAGCTGCATCGACGGTTCTTTGTGACGATCCGATTTTCGGTCTTACGGTACTTGGCGGAAAGCTTAAAGAAACCGACGAAGGCTTCGAAATAACAAGCGAAGATGGTGTCGGAAGGCGATTCCATGCAATTACGGATGAAAAGCGTCTTCACATAACCTTTGACAAGGGACATTTTTCAAAAGCGACACCCATTAAAGTAAGCAAAGAGTTTAAGGAAACTCTCATAACCCTTGACACAGGGGAACTTAAGAAGGACGCACTAATCTCAGTAAGTGCGGACTTAAACGGAAGAGAATGCAGGATCGAAGCGGCGGGCCTCGAAGCATGCGGCACGGCCTCGATTCCGGTTACGGGGGATATCACAACAATAAAGATTACAGCAAACATATAAGGAGAGATCCCGTTTAAATGAGGACCGAATTATTTACAAGAGAACCTGACATTTCAAAGGTCAGGGTTACGGATAATTTCTGGAAACAAAGAATGGAACTTGTCAGGACCAAGGTTTTGCCCTACGAGTGGGACGCTTTGAACGACAGGATAGAGGGCGCGGCCTCAAGCCACGCGGTTGCCAATTTCGAACTTGCGGCCAAACTTACCGTAGAGCATAAGGTTGGGACCATAAAGGCAGGAAGTGTACGTACCGAGCAGGGCCAGGCCGTGTCTTCCGGCGAAGAGAACGGCTTCGAGGGTTTTGTATTCCAGGACAGCGATATTGCCAAATGGCTTGAAACCGTTGCTTATACCCTTATGTGGAAGAAGGATGCCGAACTTGAAAAGACTGCGGATGAGGTTATCGATCTTGTTTGCGCCGCACAACAGGAGGATGGCTATCTTGATACCTTCTATATCATCAACGGCCTTGACAAGCGTTTTACCAACCTTCAGGATAATCACGAGCTTTATTGTCTGGGGCACCTTCTTGAAGCAGCTGTTGCTTATACGGACGCAACGGGCAAGGATAAGCTCTTAAAGGCTCTTATCCGCTACGTTGATTATGTTGACGGCATTTTCGGGCCTGAACCCGGGAAAAAGAAAGGGTATCCGGGGCATGAAGAAATTGAGCTTGCCTTAGTCAAACTTTTCAGAATCACCGGTAACAAAAAGTATCTGAAGCTTGCCAAGTTTTTCATAGATCAAAGGGGAGCGGAACCCAATTATTTTGTCGAAGAGTGCAGGGCAAGAAACGACGGAAAGCCCTACACCGACGACCTTTCTTACTATCAGGCCCATAAGCCTGTCCGCAAACAGGAAGTGGCCATAGGCCATGCTGTGCGTGCGGCTTACCTTTATACCGGTATGGCCGATGTGGCGAGACTTACAAAGGATGATTCCCTTCTTGAAACCTGCGAAAGACTCTGGGAAGATGTTACGAAAAAGCAAATGTACATCACCGGATCCATAGGTTCTTCGCCGGTGGGGGAAGCCTTCACCTTTGATTACGATCTTCCGGGAGACAGCATTTACGGAGAGACCTGCGCGGCCATAGGCCTTGCCTTCTTTGCAAAAAGAATGCTCATGATACAGCCTAAAGGCGAATACGGGGATGTGCTGGAAAAGCTTCTTTATAACGGTATCATCAGCGGCATTTCCCTTGACGGGACCAGATTTTTCTACGTAAATCCTCTGGAAGTATATCCAAAGAAAAATCACATGGACGCAAGGTTCAGGCATGTTAAGACCGAAAGACAGAAGTGGTTCGGCTGTGCCTGCTGTCCGCCCAATATCGCAAGAATTACCGCATCCCTCGGAAGCTTTTTATCTTCATACAACGATGATTCTTTTTACACCCATATCCCGGCGGGGGCAGAAACCGAAGCCGTGATTTCGGGAAACAGGGTCGGAATAGCAGTTGAAGGCAATTACCCTTGGGACGGAGATATTACCGTTAGATTTGAGCCTGAGAAGAATACGGAATTTACCTACGGTATCAGGATTCCTTCCTGGTGCGACTCCTTTACCGCTGAGTTAAACGGCGTAAAGATTGAACCCGCGGTTTCTGACGGGTACCTTAAGATAAAGAGAGTATTTAAGGCAGGAGACGAGCTTAAACTCAGCCTTCCCATGGATGTTAAGATCATGGAAGCCGACTGCAGAGTTCGTTCCTGCTTCGGCAGGGTTTCAATCATGAGAGGTCCTGTTGTATACTGCCTTGAGGAAGCCGATAACGGTCCCGACCTTCACCGCGTAAGGATTTCCGAAAATGCGGAGTTTTCCGCAAAAGAAGAAAAGGACCTTAACGGGATCACGGCTCTTTACTGCATGGGCTTTAAAGAACTTCCCGGAGAGGGAGAGCTTTACAAGCCTGCAAGCGCAAGACGTTTTGAAACGATCAAACTGAGATTCATTCCTTATTACGCCTGGGCCAACCGTGGCGAAGGGGAAATGACGGTTTGGGTAAACAGATATTGATTAAGAAGGTGCAGAAATGAAAAAAGAATTTCACGCAGGAAACAGGGCCGCACTTGCGGCGCGGCTTGAAAACAATTCACTTCTTGTGATATTTTCGGGTGAACAAAAAAGAAAGACGGCGGATGAGTATTACCCTTTCTTTACCAACAGGGACTTTTACTATCTGACGGGTCTTGACAGCAAAGATTTTGTGCTGCTTATGCAGAAAGACGGCAACGATTACAAAGAACGGATCTACATCCTTCCGCCGGATATGATGGCGGAGCGATGGACCGGCAGACGCATTAAACCCGACGAAGCAACGGAAAAATCCGGCATTTCGGATGTAAGGTATCGTAAAGACTTTGAAAACGATCTTCACAAACTTGTGCTTGACGGAAACTACAAAAGTATATATTTTGATTATGATAAAATGACTGAAGACGAACCTGCGGATATCACTCATCGTTTCAGCAAGGCTTTCGGAGACAAATATCCTTTCATGGAAAAGCTCAATGCCCACAGGCATATAAGGGCGCTTCGCACCATCAAGCAGCCCTGTGAGATCGAAGCCATGAAGGAAGCCCAGAAGATTACCAGAGCCGGGATCGTGGCCATGATGAAGGCTTCACGCCCCGGAATGTATGAGTATCAGTACAAGGCCGAGTGGGATTACGCTCTGGCTCGGTACGGCACGGAAGGCCCTGCTTTTCCTTCGATTATTTCCGCCGGAAAGAACAATTTCTGCATACACTATTACAGCTACACCGGTCGCGCCGAGGACGGAGACATGATCCTAAATGATGTGGGAGCCATGTATGACGGCCTTATGTGCGATGTTTCGAGAGGATTCCCCTGTAACGGAAAATATACCGACAGACAGAAGCTGCTCTATAACTGTGCATATAACACTTCCGAGCACATGTTCTCGATGGTTAAGCCCAGCATGAAAATGGCGGACGTTGACAGGATAAACAGAGAATACAATGCGGAACTTTTGAAGGATGCGGGAGTGCTTGACGATGTTAAGAATATCGGCAAATACATGTGGCACGCCGGAGCTCATCACGTGGGGTACGACGTTCACGATGCCGTTGAGATGCCCGAGATAATCGCTCCCGGAATGGTATTCTGCGTTGATATCGGCATATATCATGAAGAATGGGGTATCGGCTTCAGACTTGAAGACAACTGCCTTGTTACCGAGGACGGCTGCATCAATTTAAGTGCGGCAACTCCGAGGACCATTGAGGAAATCGAAGATACCATGGTAAAAAGGTAAAGAAAGAGTAAGACATGTTACACGTTAATTTCAAAGAACTGTCCTATAACAGGACAGCGAAAGATATTGTCATCAATTTCTTTATTGCGTCCGTTGCGCTTTTCGTAAACGGATTCGGAATTTACCTCACCATGAAAGCGGGCATAGGCGCCGCGCCCTGGGATGTATTTAACTTAGGCCTTTCAAAGACCTTCGGAATTCTTTACGGTAATGCTTCGATAATCGTGGCTTTAACTATCCTGGTTATCGATGTTTTGATGAAAGAACCCATAGGAATCGCAATTATCATCGACTCCATTGTGGTGGGAAAATCCGTGGATTTCTTCAACTATTTTGACCCGGTACCCGCCACCGACAACATGTTTTTAAGCATACTTACTTTGTTTGCGGGGCTGGTGGTTCTTGGTTATACACAGTTTTTCTATATGAAAGCTTCCCTTGGCTGCGGTCCGAGGGATACGTTGCTTGTAGGCCTTGCCAAGAGACTTAAAAGAATCCCCATAGGGGCGGTGAGCATCGGCTTGCTTTGTGCCGCCACACTGGTAGGATATCTGCTGGGAGGCCCCGTCGGAATCGGAACGATTCTCTGTGCTCTTTGCCAGGGCCCCATAATGCAGCTTGCTTTTAAGAGCCTTTCTTTCGAAGCAACCAAGATCAAGCATCAAAGCATACCCGAGTCAATTCGCGTATTTGCTCACAAGGTAGCCTGAGTCGAAAACTTAACTGATTTTTTTGATCGCTCTTCTGAGGATTGGTCCTGTCAGGAGGGCGATTATTATTTTGACGATATCCGCAGGGATAAAGGGCACAACACCTGCCATGAGCGCTGCTTTGAGCCCCATGTGTGCTTCGTGGGCAAGCCAGAGAGTACCGAAGGCGTAGCAGACCGCGGTTCCCAGAACCATGCCGACGGCGTGCATATAGATCTTCTTATAAAACTTATCGATAAAGAGTCCGGAGATCAAAGTTACCGCCAGGTAACCAAATATATATCCCCCTGTAGGTCCCATAAGTTTTCCGGGGCCTCCGCTGAATCCCGAGAACACGGGAACGCCCACCAGACCTATCAGTATGTAAAGTGCCGTTGCGGCGGTGGCCCACTTAAATCCCAGTACGTATACCGAAATATAGATTGCCAGTATGGACAAAGAAACGGGAACGGGGCTTACGGGGATAACAATGGTAAGGGGTCCCAGAATGCAGATGAGTGCGGTGCAAAGCGCCGTAAAAATAAGTGTTTGAAGTTTTACTTTTTTCATGATGCCTCCAAAGTAGGTATTTGATCATAAACCGGAAAATCTGCAGACGTGGTTTACAATTCACAGCATTCGGTTTACAATCGACTTTGGCGAGTGTATCAAATAATCACCCGGAAATCAATTCGTAAACCTCAAAGGTTTACAATCGGAGGAAAAATGGCCACAAAGGACGAGATTCTGAAAATTCTTGAAAAGAACGGAAGCACCTTTACTTCCGGCGAAGAGATGGCAAGTATGCTGTATCTTACAAGAGCTGCTGTGTGGAAGGGAATAAAGGCCCTTGAAAAAGCGGGGCACAAGATAGAAGCGGTAACAAACAAAGGCTACAGACTGGTGAAGAATGCCCCGGCTGTTAACGTAAATGAGTTGAGAGCTCTCATTGAAACAGACCGTGAATTAGATATTTTCACCTTTGACGAAACGGAGTCCACCAATGATTCCGCTCTTGAATATGCCAGAAAGAATCCGGGACGGGAGGCTGTTTTTATTGCGGACCGTCAGACAAAGGGCCGGGGAAGGCGGGGAAGGGAGTTCTATTCTCCCAAAGATACGGGCCTTTACATGAGTTTTCTTATTTATCCAAAGGTAAGTTTCGAAGAAGCCGCAAACTTTACCTGCCTTACGGCGGTGGCACTGTGTGAAGCTATTAAGGATGCTTTAAACGTGGATACGGGGATCAAGTGGGTTAACGACATTTTTCTTGGTGACAAGAAGGTGGCGGGAATCCTTACAGAGGGCATAGCCTCCGTTGAAGACAGAAAGTTTTCCCATGCCGTTATAGGTGCGGGCATTAACATATACGATCCGTACGAAGGATTTCCCGGAACCCTTAAGAAGACTGCGGGATTTCTTTTGAAGGAGTCGACGGGGGAAAACGTGCGCCTTAAACTGGCAGCAGCCTTCATAAACAGATTATTTGAAAGACTATCGGAGCCTACCCTTTCTTTTTGCGAGGATTACAGGAAACTTTCAATCTTAACGGGCAAGTACGTACGGGTCGAAAACTTTACGGGAGAGAAGCCAAAGTACGCCCTTGTCACGGGAATTGACGATAACTGCAGACTTCTTGTCAGATACGAAGACGGCAGGGAGGAAGCCCTTTCAAGCGGTGAAGTCAGCGTAAAAAAATATTAAAAGAAATAACCTTGAAAAGAAGGGTATAAGTGATAAAATTAACATACCGCATGTCTGCGGTCTTTCATAAACGAAACGGAGCAGTTTCCGAATGGGTGTAACCGCTAATTCCTTAAAAAACAAAGACTACAAAAGAGCCTACCTTCTTTACGGTACGGAGAGTTATCTCCGGAGGTATTACAAGAATGCTCTTAAGGAAGCCTTGGTCAATGAGGGTGATAACCTGAATTACTCATATTTTGAAGGGCGCGGCATTAACCCGCAGGAAGTTGTTTCCATGCTTCAGACCATGCCCTTTCTTGCGGAACACAGAGTGGTCCTGATCGAAAATTCGGGCTGGTTTGCCAAGGGCTCCGATGACGATTCGGATTCTTCCGGTGAAAACCTCGGAGGTCTTGAGGGCTTTGCGGAAGCCGTTAAAAACCTCAGTGAAGACGTGGTGCTTATTATTTCCGAAGAGAAGGCCGACAAGCGTTCCAAACTGTTTAAGGCCATCAATTCGGTGGGAATATGTGAGGAATTTCCGGAGCAGACAGAGGATAGTCTTGTAAGGTGGCTGATAAACGCTGCCGCCGCTTCGGGGAAGAAAATGGATAACCGCACCGCTTTCTTTATCGTTGATGAGGTGGGGACGGACATGATGCTTCTCGAAAACGAGCTTTCAAAGCTTACGGCCTACTGTCTTTTGCGAGATGCCATCACTGTAGCGGACGTGGAAGAGGTCTGCACCCACAGAATCAATAACAAGATCTTTGACATGATAGAAGCGATTTCCATGCACAGGCAGAAAGAAGCCCTGCGTCTCTATGACGACCTTCTTTCTCTCAGAGAATCGCCCTTTCACATACTTGCACTTCTGGTGCGCCAATACACCCAGATGCTTTCCGTAAAAGAAGGCATTGACAGAAACGAACCTGCCAAGATAATAGGTGACAGGCTCGGCATGAAGGACTGGGTCGTAAAAAAACTTGCGGAACCTGCAAGAAGAATGACAAGAGAAGCCATAGAAGCATGCCTCGAAGGCTGTGCAGCCACGGACGAAGCAATAAAAAACGGCAACATTTCCGACAGGATGGGCGTTGAACTTCTGCTTATCGACTTTTCCGAGAGACAGCGATAACAAGTACTGTTTATGGGACTCATTTTCGAATAAGATTTGTCTTGTAAAGATCAAACAGGCAGATTTTTCGGAGGTGTCCCATGAAAAGCAGAGAAAAAACAGTATTCCGGATGTTGATGATAACGTTCTTCGCAGTGCTTATTATGTTCTTTATCTTCAGGATAACGGCAGAAGCGGAAAGCGGAGTGATGTCGAAGGATTATTCCGCATGTGAGGCGACCTTTAAAAGTGATATAAGAGCCGTTCTTGGTGCCGAAGGGATCAAGAACCCGGGTATCAATGTCTCCAGACTTTCAAAGGACGGAAAGACCCTTGAATATACGGTACTTATCAATCTTCCTTCTTATACGGTCCTTTCTTCCGACAGGGAGGCCGACCTTATGGTGAAGTTAAACGGATTAAAGCCCGTAAAAGAAGCGGGCAGCGTAAAATATTCTTTTTCAAAATAAATTGCAGACAAACAGAGGAGCAACATGAGAAGAGATCCCGCAGAAAGAGAAATATACAGGCATTTTAAAGGAAATCTGTACCAGATA
>DBVS01000135.1:174-27227 GCA_002308235.1 Lachnospiraceae bacterium UBA1258 | reverse complement strand
GAATATGAGGATAAAATTCGGATTCTCACTCACATCCGCTCAAGAGTTACGGACGATATGATAAATACCATGGCAATTTCTCTTGATTTGGACATTAAGGACGGAAAACTCGAAGACAGATTGGATGAACTCTTTAATTGTCTTTCCATGAGAGCCAGGTTCGAGACGGGCAGACTCAGGTCCTAGGAGGCTTATATGGCATATGATTTGGGAAACAAACTTGTAATAGGTGTTTCTTCCAGAGCATTGTTCGACCTTACGGTAGAAAACGATATATTCGAAAAGCAGGGCGTCAAAGCATATTCGGATTACACCATAGCCCATGAAAACGAGATATTGAAACCGGGCCCGGGTTTTAACCTGGTAAAGGCTTTACTTGGGATCAATAAACTAAAGGGGCAGGCCGGTCGCGTGGAAGTGGTCATAATGTCCAGAAACAGCGCGGACAACTCATTAAGGGTTTTTAATTCCATCGAGCATTACGGCCTTGATATTTCCAGGGCGGTCCTTGCAAGCGGAGCAAGCCTTGCAAAGTATTTAAGCGCATTTCGCACGGATCTTTTTCTTTCTGCCTATGAGGATGACGTGCTTTCCGCGATAAATTCGGGATTTGCGGCAGGTATCATCTGCACCGATGTTGATAATGCACCTTATAACGCCGAGGAAGACATCAAACAGATCCGCATAGCATTTGACGGAGACGCGGTGCTTTTTACCGACGAGTCCGAAATGATATATCAGACGGAGGGCCTTAAAGCCTTCGAGGAAAACGAGAGAAACAACGCCGACAAGCCGCTTCCTCAGGGGCCCTTTGCCAAATTCTTAAAAACCATTTCCGATATCCAGAAGGATTTTCCTCCGGATGAGGTTCCCATAAGAACAGCTCTTGTCACCGCCAGAAGTGCTCCGGCACATGAACGTGTGATCAGAACCCTGAGGGCCTGGAACGTGCGTATTGATGAAGCTTTCTTTCTCGGCGGCGTATCCAAGCGGGACGTGCTGGAGGCCTTCGGAGCGCACATTTTCTTTGACGATCAGGCGGTTCACACCGTGCCCGCGTCGGAGGTGGTTCCCAGCGCAAGAGTACCGTACAGGCGCTCTTCGGGTGTGAAAAGGACAGTAAAAGGTAAGTAAAAAGGGGAAAATACATTAGGGAGAAGAGTAATGAAACTTATTTCTTTTGCGGTGCCTTGCTACAATTCTGCGGCATATATGGAAAAATGCATAGAAAGCCTGTTAAAGGGCGGAGAGGATGTTGAGATAAACATAGTCGACGACGGTTCCGCCGACAACACCCTTGAAATAGCAAAGAGCTTCGAGGAAAAGTATCCTACCATTTGCCATGCCATACATCAGGAAAACAAGGGCCACGGCGGTGCGGTAAATACCGGACTTGCCGCAGCTACGGGCCGTTTCTTTAAGGTGGTGGATTCCGACGACTGGCTGGACGAAACAGCCCTTTCAAACGTGATTGCTAAGTTAAAAGAGCTTTCCGGGGGTGAAACGAGACTCGATGTTCTTGTCTGCAATTACGTATATGAAAAAGAAGGGGAAACTCATAAGAAAGTCATCAACTACCGTCACGCATTGCCTGTGGGACGGTTGATCCGTTGGAATGAAGTCGGTCATTTTAAGAAGGGTCAGTATATTCTGATGCATTCCGTAATCTTCAGGACCGACCTTTTGAAGGAGTGTGCCTTAAAGCTTCCCGAGCACACGTTTTATGTGGACAATCTCTTTATTTTCAAGCCCCTTCCCTATGTGGAGAANNCTCTATTACATGGATGAGGATCTTTACAGATACTTCATCGGAAGAGCTGATCAGTCCGTAAACGAAAAGGTCATGATCAAGCGTATCGATCAGCAGCTTAGGGTAAACAAGGAAATGTTTGAGTTCTTCGGCGCCTTAAGCAAGGCAAAACTCGATAAAAGGCTCTGGAGCTACATGTATGCTTACCTTGACATAATCACCACCGTTTCTTCGATCCTTATGTATGTGGACGGCTCCAAGGAGAACCTTAAGAAAAAGAAAGAGTTCTGGAACTGGATGAAGAAGACAAACGAGCCTCTTTATCGAAGACTCCGGCACGGAATAATGGGATGGCTTTTGAACATCCCCGGCAAATTCGGCCGTGTGCTTTGTGTTTTTGGTTACAAAGTTGCTCAGAAAATTTTCCATTTTAACTGAAATGCATTTATCAGCCCCGTAAATTTCGCATTTACGGGGCTTTTTTAATTTAAAATTAATGACCTTCGTGTAAAGTTTAAGGACAGTTGTATGTGTTTAAAAGGTTAAGTTTGGAGGAAATCTTTTCAAACTTCGTCGGAATCGCGGCAGGCACGTGACCGATGAGCAAAATGCCTGCGACAGGGAAATTATATGAATAAACTGAAGCTGTTTGTTAAGATAACGCTTTTCGTAGTACTTGTGGCTGCTNNGGCTGCCATAGGTATATTTGCGGAAAGCTTTATTTCTGCCGGCAGTATCCTTTCGATCATGAAGAACAATGCCGAAGAATCTCTTAACACTGTCGTTGAATCAAAAGCAGATCTCTTAAGCGAATATATCGCCAGAGAGTTTACTTATCTTGATACTTACATGATATCCGACAGCATGAAGGATCTGATGGAAGATTCTTACCATCCCACTCCCGAAACCGTAGCCGCGGCACAGAAGACCACTGAAGCCATGGCGACCATTATTCCCAACGTGGACAGCGTTCTTTTTACGGCATACGAAGGTACCTGTCTTGTTCACAATGTGCCGGCAATGGTGGGATTCAGAAATCCGGACGAAATAATAGAGATGCTTAATTCATTCTATTACACTCCGGACGCAAAGCCCCTTTACAGTGCCATGGCGCTTCTTTCTCCCGCAACCAACGAAATCTCTCTTTGTATGGCAAAATCGGGTTACACAAGCAAGGGAGAACCTACGGGTTACGTTTCCGTAACCGTTACCTCCGCAGAGCTCAATGCAATCCTTAACAGCATTAACGTAAGTGCGCATCAGGAGATAACCATGTTAAGCTCCAGCGACGGAAGCGTTATCTTCGATACCGATGCTTCTTTGATCACCACGACCATCGAGTCGGGTCCCGTTTTCGACCTTTACACCAAAATCGGTGAAGGCGCAGAGATAACCTCGGGTACCGTTGAATACGTAAGCGCCAAGACCGGAAAGAAGATGCTGGGTGTTTATAAGCACATCCCGCAGTACAGCTGGCTTCTTTTTGTAGGTGCCGACAAGAACGAACTTTACGCAGAAGCAAATGCTGCCCAGACTCGTATAGTTATAATCGGCGTGCTGGTGCTTGTTGCTATCGCGGTCATTCTCGCAGTTATCATCAATATCCTTACCAAACCCCTTACCAGAGTGCAGCAGGCACTTACCAAGGTTTCGAAATACAACCTTAACGCAGGCAAAGAGATTGAAAGTCTTGAAAGCCGTGGCGACGAGATCGGGCTTCTTGCAAAGGCCACCCGGGATGTTATCGAAATGTTAAGCAATGTTGTGACCATACTTAAGGGCTGCAGCAATTCTCTTAACGACAGTTCCAGAAACCTTGACGAAACTTCGGAACTTCTTGTTACGGTTACCTCCGAAAATACAGAGGTTGCCGATTCGCTTTCGGGAAGTATCGACCAGACCAACAGTGCTATAGAATCGGTCAACGAAGAGATCAACAAGATTGTCGAACTGGTTGGCATCGTATCCGAAAAGGTTTCCGTAGGAAGAAAGGATTCCGACGACCTTATCAAGACAGCAGGCTCCATGAGCAAAAAGATCGACGAAGAAGTTAAGACGAATGTTTCCTCTCTTGATAATACGGTTGAGGACATGAAGGAAGCTCTGCAGGGCCTTGAAGCGGTTGAAAAGATCAACGAACTTGCCGACTCCATCATGAAGATCACATCCCAGACCAACCTCCTTTCTCTCAATGCTTCCATCGAAGCCGCAAGAGCCGGTGAGGCAGGCCGCGGATTCGCCGTTGTAGCGGGCGAGATTGGAGAACTGGCTGAGCAGTCGAAGAATACGGCTCTTAACATTCAGCAGATCGTTGAAGCAAGTAACCAGTCCGTTATAAACGTTCGAAGCCAGGTCAACAAGCTTATCGAGCTTGTAAGGACCAACGTGGTTGAAAGCTTCGGAAACTTCTCGGAACAAAGCAAGACCTTCAACGAAGGCGTTTCCACCATTCAGGAATCGGTTGTTTCCATCGGCGATGCCATGGATTCCCTTAAGGCATCCATCGATGAGATCGCGAAGGAGATCGCTTCCGTCAACGCCGCTTCTTCCGAGAACAGCAACGGCGTAGCCGACATTATCGGAAAGAACGAACAGACCTCCGATGTCACCAAGGAGATCGAGCGACTTGCAGAGAGTAGCAAAGAAAATGCCGAGAGCCTCGACAGCGTTGTAAATAAGTTTGATATCAGATAGTATTTACAGAATGTCATAAACGAAAAGGAGCCGTTTTTACGGCTTCTTTTCATTTGCAAAAATCCTCCGTTTGTTATATATTTGAAAGGGTATATGAGGATTTATTTTTTATCGCAAGGCCGATTTTCTTGCGATGTTTTTGATTTTGGGGTTGTATTTCTTTGAATAACACCTGGAGGTTTACGGGAAGGTATGCTTTTTAAAAAGGATGATGATAAAAGCAGAGAAATGAACGAGTATCTGGTGAGGGTCTGTCCGGATTATGATTTTTGCGCGGAGAGGTTAAGTACCATCGGCGGATTCTGGCAGGATCTGCTTGAGAAGGTCAGTGCGGAGACGGAAGCTACGCTGCCTCATTACAGGTTTACTTACGCTCTTATACGGTTGAAAGCAGAAAACGCAAAAGAGTGCAGGAGGATCCTGCTTGATGCCTGGAAGAAGGCTTACGGAGAAGCGTGTGAACTCCCCGAACTTATCCTGTTAAAGCGTTCTTCGAATGAAGAGCTGGATGATACGGTACACAGTGCCTTTAACTTTTACGGCGCTACCGAATATCAGCGGCTTGTGGCGGAAATGAACGAAACCGTTCCTGTTCTGGAAGAGCGGGGCGGCAAGCAGTTTCTGATGAATCAGAATTATCTTTTCTCCATAGACAGGGGCTGCGGTTTTTCATCTCTTTTAAGTTCTTTTTCCTATTACCTCAAGACCTGCTGGATATTCCCCGAAGAACGGAACATAAATGAATCGTTTTCCGTAAAGAAAGAAGCCGAAGGCGGTTCAAAAGCGTCTAAGGATACGGAGAAAAAAGACGGGAAAAGTGATTCGGATTCAAAGAAGGCTCATCGTACCCGTTACGTGGAATATGTTATCGGAAAAGAAACGGGTGAGGGCGGCTGTACTTCCGCAGACGATTTTATCGAAGCCATATCCGATGAAGAAAACACAATGCAGTACGGAGCCATCGGAGTCGATATTTCATATTTCCTTGAGGGCTCCCGAAAAGACGAACTGAGAGAACTGTTACGGCGAATGGAGCCTTATCAATATCGTAATGTTTTCGTTTTCAGGATCCCGTTCCTTGAAAAGAAGGCCTTCGATGAGGTGGCGGGCATCCTGGAAGACGCCATGATACTTAAGACTGTTAAGATCCCGCCTTTAAATGAGTGTGTAGTCCTCGAAATGGTCTGGAATATAATCAACGAGACGAACTACAGTCCCGATGCGGATATCATAGACGTGGTTTTTGACAAGATCCATGAAGAAAAGCGGGACGGAAGATTTTACGGTTTTAAGACAGCCGAGAAGATCGCCGTTGAGATCCTTATGAAGAAAGCAGCGGCGGAAGCAAAACTGACGGCCGGGGGAGAAACACCCGACACTGAAAGGATCGTAGCTTCCGACATTGCGGATCTGGTTTCTTCAAAGCGAGGCGAATCCAAGGGATATGAAGCTTTAAGCGGACTCATCGGTATGGAAAAGATTACCGAGAGAGTTAAGGAGATCGTTGCTCAGGTAAAGGTTTCCGCCACGAACGAAAAGCTTGACAGGCCCTGTATTCACATGCGTTTTACGGGTGCTCCCGGCACCGGTAAGACTACGGTTGCAAGGATTTTAGGAGAAATCCTTCGGGAAGAAGGGATCCTTAGGAAAGGCGGTTTCTTTGAGTATTCGGGAAGAGACCTGGTGGCTGAATATGTGGGCCAGACTGCGGTTAAGACATCAACCATCTGTCATGATGCTTACGGTTCCGTGCTTTTTATCGACGAAGCTTACGGACTTTACAGTGAAGACGGCCCCGGCAACCACGATTACGGTAAAGAAGCGGTCACGACACTTGTTGCCGAGATGGAAAATCACCGCGATGACATGCTGGTGATCATGGCGGGATATACGGATGATATGGACCGTCTTATGAAGATGAACGAAGGTCTCAGGAGCCGTATGCCGATCCTGTTACATTTTGAGAATTATACCAAAGAGCAGCTTTTTGAAATCTACATGCTGATGGTAAAAAAACACTTTGAATATACCGAGGATCTGGAGGCCGCTGCAAAGGAATATTTCCTTTCGCTTTCCGACGAGTATATGTCCGCAAAGGAATTTTCCAACGCCAGATTTGTGCGAAATCTTTACGAGCGGACCTGGTCCAAGGCGGCACTGCGGGCATCCCTAGAGGGAAAGAGCGACTTTGTGCTTAAGAAAGAGGATTTCACCGCCGCATCCCTTGACAGGGAATTCAGTGAAAAGATCACAGGTAAAAAGAAAATAGGTTTTTAAAAAAGAAGGGGAAAAATTATGCGAGCTTATTTCGCGGGAGGATGTTTTTGGTGTGTAACGCCTATCTACAAGATTTACGGCGTGGATAAGGTTGTCAGCGGATATTCGGGCGGAGATGAAGTGAACCCGAAATATGAGGCTGTCAAAGCCCAGAAGACCGGACACAGGGAGACCATCATGCTTGAATACGATCCGAAGAAGGTTTCTTATTCGCAGCTTCTGGAGATCTTTCTTGCAAATGTGGACCCTTACGACGGAGAGGGCCAGTTTATCGACAAGGGTTTTTCCTATACGCTTGCGGTTTATTATACTTCGGACGAAGAAAAGCGTCTTGCGGAACAGTCCGTGAAAGCTTTGGAGGCCGAGGCCGGAAAGCCTGTATACATCGCCGTCGAGCCCTTTAAATCCTTTTACGAGGCTGAAGAATATCATCAGGATTATTATCTTAAGAATCCCGAGGCTTTCGAAAAGGAAATGGTGGAATCCGGCAGAAAGAAAAGAAAATAAGAATGAAAAACGGGAGCGAAGCATCGCTCCCGTTTTTTGTATTTAAAACTCCCTCGAGTGTTTGTTGAAAAGGAGGAAGAGAGCCGTTACGGTGAAACCGACGGCACAGGCGCATAATAAAAGCGTACTTCCGAAGCATTGGAGTATCACACCCGCAAGGGCCGTCGCAATGGGGATGAGCCCCTGGGAGGCCACACTGGTGATGCTTGATACCTTGCTTAACTTATCACGTTCCACCATGCACATGAGTCTTGTTCCGATGGGTATATTGATGCAGGGAAGCAGGATCCCGATTACAAATGCGCCGGCGGCAAAGCAGATAAGAAAAATATTAAGGGAACGTGCGTCCGCCACAAAAATCTTGTAGGTAGCGGTCAGGCCGATAACCAGGACGGCAGTTGCGCTTATGCATCCGGCAATGAAACGTCCGCACTTTTCGGCCTGTTTTTTTGTGCTTATTACGGCGGCGCTTAAAAGCGAACTTACGCCGATTATCATGCTGAAGATCGAAGTCCAGAACTCGGGAGTTATGTACCTGTCAAAGAGATAGGAAGGCGCCGTTGCCACCTCGGTCTTTATGAAGTATGGCAAAAAGTTTGATGTGATGGGTACAAAGAAAAAGTTGATAAACAGGATCGAGAACATGAGCACAATGATGGCTTTTTCTTTTTTCAGGTATCTGACACCGTCGCCCATATCCGAAAGCACGAGCTTAAGTGAAAGAGCTTCGGTACTTTTCCTGTGGGCGTAGCGTATAAACATTTCGGATACGCCCGAGAGCACAAAGCAAATTCCCACAAACAGGAAGAGTGCATAGATAGAGAGCGCAGCATACATCACACCGGCAAGGATCACTCCCACGATCCCGATGAGAGAACTCTTTAAGGATATGTAGGAATTTGCCTGCTGAAGTCTGCTTTCCTCGAGTATGTGGGGGAAAAGCGCGCCGGCGGCGGGAGAGAAGATGCCTCCGACAGCGCTTCCGAGAGCACCTGCGATAAAGAGGGCCGTAATGTGCATGCCGGGATCTTTAAACAGAAACATCATTACCGTTGCGGCAAGAATAAGCCCGCCCCGCAGGTAATCGCAGACAAACATTATGGCACCCTTGTTAAAACGGTCACCGATCACACCGCCGATGGGCGTAAACACTAAGGAAAACACACCGCATATCGCAAGGTAAAGTCCCTGGAGAAAAGCATTGTTTCCGGTGATCTCCAGGATATAGAAGCTTACCGCAAAGCTGTAGATCGTGCCGCCAAGCTCCGAAACAAGCGCGCCGAAGAAGACGAGCTTAAAGTTTTTGTTGCAGAATACATTTTTATTTGTCGTTATTTCGTTTTCTTTCGCTATTTCCATTTTTCTCCTTTTGCCACATGGCAGTAAGTTCAGAGTCGTTCAGTATTTCAAGCATTTTTTCCGCGCTTTCTTCCGCCGTAAAACCCAGGGAATCGCAGATAAAGGTCGGTTCGGAAATATTTGTAAAGCGTATGGAATCCGCGGAGTAATCGGGCATACTATCAAATTTTGAAGCAAGGGCGCAGGATTCTTTTAAATGCTTTTCGGCGCTTTTGGTGTCACCCGATCTGAGGCATGCATACGAAAGAGCTATAAGCATGATGGATTCCGTCTTTTGAAAGAAGCCGGGAGTACTGTCTTTTTCCAGGGTTTTCATGAGATTGAAAGCAATCGCCAAAAGCTCTCTTGCGGAATTGTAATCTCCCCGTTTGCCGAAGATATAGGCAAGCCCGTTTGCCGTGTTGGTAAACTGTGAAACGCTTTGAAGCATGGCTCGAGATAAATACTTTTCTCCTTCGACGGTGTTACCCTGAAATATAGCCAGATTTACGCCGATCTCATCGTTAAACACTCCGCTTGCGTTGTTTTTCGACATGATCTCGTTTGATCTGACATACTCCCCGAGAAGCGTATAAGCTGTTGACATTGAGGATACAATGGAGAGTTTTGCGGATTCTTTATCTTTATCCTCGGGAACGAGCAGCATCGCGCGTTCCATGAGCTCAAGGGAACGCTTTACGCGTGCTTTGTCCTGTTTTCCGATCCCGAAGACCAGGTATACCTCCGCACATCCTCTTACGATCTCAAAGGAATTCGGATATCTCTTTAAGGCCTTTTCCACTTCATCAAGGGATTTTTCATCCCTTTTGCTGCAGTATTCAACCATCCGAACACATATCTCTTCCTTGCGGTTGTCTTTGATCTCATACCCGATGAGCCTGTCCACCGAAACATCGAAATAGTCCGCAAGTGACATAAGAAGCTGAAGTTCCGGAACCGACATGCCCGATTCCCACTTGTAGACGGCCCCTGTGGTGACGCCCATGGCCTCGGCAAGCTGTTCCTGGGTCAGTTTTCTTTCTTTGCGAAATTCACGTATGTTTTTTGCCAGAGATGATTCCATGCCGAAGTATCCTTTCTTTGTATAAGCCCGAAATCAACCTTGAGATAATTATAAGGGGCGGGCGTGAATATGTGAACATACTGCTAATACTGTTTGTATATCTATTATTATACCAACAGTATATTTTTGCAATAAAAAAGAACCGGTCCTTAAGACCGGCTCTGATTATCGTTGATTATTTTAAGATGGGGAAGCGCTGGGTCTTTCCCTTTACAGCGGTCCTGTTCCTGTAGAAAGCAAGAACGTCTTCTCTGTAAACGAAGAGTGCCATTACGGTCGACATCACAAGTGCGGTAAATACATCGAAGAAGGAGTGCTGCTTGATGAACATGGTGGACATTATGATGGAAATGCAAAGTACCAAAGATGCATTCTTAAGCCATTTCTTCTCTGACGACCACTTACAGCGTGCCACACAAAGGTGGGCTCCGATGGAGTTATATACGTGGATGCTGGGCCACAGGTTCGTGGGTGTGTCGGTTTTGTAAAGAGCCGAAACCATGGCGGTAAAGATGTTGTCTCTGGGCATGGAAGCGGGCCTTAAGTTGTGACCGTTGGGCCAGAGGGTCGACACGATAAGGAAGATCGTCATACCTGTGATCAGGAAGGTAAGTGACTTGAAATATTCATTTTTATCGGTAAAGAATGCTATCGCCACACATGCAAACACGTAGAAGAACCACATGTAGTAGGGCACCACGAAGGCTTCGATAAAGGGGATCCTGTCGTCAAGTGCGGTGTGGATGATCCGATATGAAGTTACCGTCTTTTCAAGCCTGAAAAACCAGGTAAGATAAAGCGGCATGTAAATAAGTACCGGAATAATGTGTCGATACTTAAGGAACAGTTTTTTCATTACTAAAACCTCTCACAGCAGAAGCAATAATGTCATGCTAAGTAAGAAAACGAAGCTTCTGTGGCATTACGCTTACTTTGATATGCGTTGCCTTGGTATAAACCTCGCCGTCCGTGTGAACCCACAGAGGCTCTTCGGTTATGACCTCGTAACTTTTTACGTGATAAATGTGTATCTTTTTATTTTTAACGTGCTTGCCTTTCATGGCAGAGGGCAAAGAAACCAGAACACCGAAGGGTCCGATGTCGCCCACGGCACAGATATCGAGATACCCGTCATCGGGAACGGCAGCGGGGGCGAATTTGAATCCGCCGCCTTCAAAGCAGGTGTTCATGCCTACGATAAAGCGAAGCTTGTTAAATTTGACTGTTTCTTCTCCGTCAAGGATCAGGGTTCCGGATGATAATTTGGAACCGAAAAGCTGCTTTAAACAGATGGCGAGGTAGGTAAGCTTTCCAAGACCGATCTTGTTAAGAAAATTCTTGGAGCCTGCCGCAAGTGCTTCCTCACAGATGGCGGCGTCAAAACCTATTCCGCAGGAAACATCGAAATATCTTGAAGAAGTAACGTTTCCTTTGATGACTCGCGACTTCTCATCGGACATCTTTTCATATTTAAGACGCCCAAGATCATAAAGCAACGGTTTTTCGCATTCAAGGATCCTCTTAAGCGCTTTTAACGGAGAATCGGGGTATTTAAGGGCCCTTGCAAAGTCATTGCTGGAACCTGTGGGAATATAACCCACGTTAACTTTTTCAAAGTCCGTTATTCCCTGAAGAGCCTCATCGAGGGTTCCGTCTCCTCCGAGAACGATCACGTTTATGGGAGTCTCATCGCCCGCATGCTCAGAAGTGATGTCGTGCATCAGCTCTTCAACATGGCCCTGGCGCTTGGAAAAGCATGCCGTGTATTTGATGTCGGAATCTTTCAGGTAAGCTTCAAGCTCCTGCCAGATCTTAAGTCCGCGTCCGGAACAGGACGAGGGGTTCACAAGAAAATAATACATGGGCAGCCTCCCACTCATAATCGATACCTTCTTTTTGCATTTTATCAATTAATATGAGATATGTAAACCGTTAAAATGCTCGATTTTTTTAGAATATCTTTATTTTGTTTTGCATTTTTCACATAGTATGCTATAATCTCAATAAAATTCACTTTAACTGTGTAAATCGTTAAATCATAAGGAGAGAAAACATGTATTCATTCGACGAAATCAAGAAAGTTGACCCCGAGATCGCCGATGCGATCACCGCGGAGCAGCAGAGACAGAACGACCATATCGAGCTGATCGCTTCCGAAAACTGGGTAAGCAAGGCTGTTATGGCCGCTATGGGAAGCCCTCTTACCAACAAATATGCGGAAGGATATCCCGGCAAGCGTTATTACGGCGGTTGCGAATGCGTGGATGTTGTTGAAACTCTTGCCATCGAACGTGCCAAGGAACTTTTCAAATGTGACTATGCAAACGTTCAGCCTCATTCCGGCGCCCAGGCCAACATGGCTGTTCAGTTTGCGATTCTTAATCCCGGCGATACCATCATGGGAATGAACTTGGATCACGGCGGACACCTTACCCACGGAAGCCCGGTAAACCTTTCGGGTAAGTACTTCAATGTGGTTCCTTACGGCGTGGATGACAACGGTTTTCTCGATTACGATAAAATGTATGCCCTTGCCATGGAGCATAAGCCCAAGATGATCATTGCGGGCGCTTCGGCCTATGCAAGAGCCATTGACTTTAAAAAATTCAGAAAAGCAGCGGATGACTGCGGCGCTGTCCTTATGGTGGACATGGCTCACATCGCAGGTCTTGTGGCCGCAGGTCTTCACGAAAGCCCCATCGGTATCGCGGATGTTGTTACCACCACCACCCATAAGACTCTCCGCGGACCCAGAGGCGGACTCATTCTTTGCAATCAGGATGTACAGGATAAATATAACTTCAACAAGGCTATCTTCCCCGGCACTCAGGGCGGCCCTTTGATGCATGTCATCGCAGGTAAGGCTGTTTGCTTTAAGGAAGCCCTTACTCCGGAATTCAAGGTTTACCAGCAGGGTATCATCGACAATGCCCAGGCTCTTTGCAAGGGATTGTTAAACCGCGGTATCAGGATCGTTTCCGGCGGTACCGACAACCATCTTATGCTTGTTGACCTTACCAACTACCATGTGACCGGTAAGGCTGTGGAGAAGCTTCTTGATGCGGCCCACATCACCGCCAACAAGAACACCATCCCCAACGATCCCGAGAAGCCCTTCGTTACCAGCGGCATCCGTCTCGGAACTCCCGCAGTCACCAGCCGCGGCATGAACACCGACGATATGGATGTGATCGCAGACTGTATCGCGGGCATCATCAAGAACGGTGAATCCTATGTTGAGACCGCTAAAGCGAGAGTGATCGAACTTACCGCAAAATATCCGCTTATTTAAGGGAAAATTTGCGCAAAAGCGTAAAGAAAACCATGCAATCCTCCGATATAAACTATGTGAGCTATATCGGAGGATTTTCTTTGTGAGCATGGGAGTAAACGTCATACAACATAATATGACGGCACTTTTTGCCGACAGGCAGTTAAAGATAACAACCGGCGTTATCGCAAAAAGTGCGGAAAAGCTTTCTTCGGGCTACCGGATCAATCGCGCGGCGGATGATGCGGCAGGCCTTTCCATCTCCGAAAAAATGCGCAGGCAGATCCGCGGCCTTACCCAGGCCTCCGCAAATCTGCAGGACGGCGTTTCTTTGGCGCAGGTTGCCGACGGCGCCCTTGCCGAGGTTCACGATATGATCCACCGCGTAAATGAACTGGCGGTAAAGGCTTCAAACGGGACCATGAGCAAAGACGACCGCGAGTACGTCAATGACGAGGTACAGGCCCTGAAAAAGGAAATGTCCCGTGTCTTCAGAACTTCTAAATTCAACGATCTTGAAATATTCCGTACAGTAGATATGATTTATAATCCCGATGTGACGGGCAAAGACGATAAGACCCATACATTTCACGTGGGAGACGGTGATCTCGGCGGCCTTGAGTTTAACAATGTCCGCTACAGTATCGGTGAACTGCAGGCTCTGGGGCTTTCAATCGACGATAACGGTGTGGCGACACAGGATACGGAGGCGGAGTTTGACCTTTGGGACGGAGAACATGTAAAGATCTCTCTTAAATCGGGGCAGGACCTTGGCTCCGTAAAAAGAAACTACACCTGGGAAGCAAAGCACGACGGAATCTATATAAACAATAAACTTTCCGCAGAATGGTCCGAGATGTCGGTGGACGCAAATACGGGTGTGGCCGTGAATCCCGACAAAATGCCCGCGGGGGAATATTCCTTTACCCATCACGGCATGAATATTTCTTTTTACGCGGATACGGAACTGAACATAGAGGAACTGATGGAGCGCATCAACGGAAATGAGGACATCGCTCCCGCAACCTGGGATATAAGTGCGGGTACGACATTCCGGGGATATGCGGCTGACCTTGTGGTTTATTACTCTGAGTCTGTTGTGACAGTTACCCAGGCAAATAAATATCTTATCGATGATGATTACAAAATAGTGGCGGATGAGAACGGTATAGCCATTAAAAATATGACGACGGGAAGTCAGACTTCCTACGTTGCATGGGATAATATAGGAAGAGCCGATACACGCGACCTTAGGGACGAAAACGGCAATACCGTGCCGACAAACGGCGGATATCCAATAGTTGACTGGGGAACCGGGATCGGTTCCAATGACCAAAACGATATTACTTTCGGAAATCAGGTGTACAAATTTGTCAGTCCGGACGCGAATGTTCCCATCAAATTTTCGTTCCATTTAAACGAGCATGCCAGTCTTGATGAGGTAATTGCGGCGCTAAACGGAGTAACTGTATTTAACAGGGGTGTAGTTTCTCAGGGCAATCTGACCACTGCGGGAAATTACTTCGGACATTTGTATACGGCTTCTTCCGAAATTGCCAACAGCTTTGAAATACAGAGAGCCTACGGAAGAAATTTTGATATCGACAATGCCTCATTAAATATGAACGGATCGTTTACGGTTGCCAGGAGTTTAAGAACCGATCAGGCGGATGTGAGCGACGTGCCTACGGGTGCGGACGGCACGTACCTTGCGTCAGATACTAAAGGTACGGGGCACAGCGTTGTGCGGGGTACGGTTTCAAAATCACTGTCGGGATCTGATGAGACCGTGGCAGGTACCGCCTATTACAAAGAAGAGTACGATGACGGTATAAACGGTACGGTTACGCGCTTTTATAAGGTTGAGACCCTTAACGGAACAAGAACCTATGATGCTTCGTGGAATGCAACGGATACCTGGAACCAGAAGGTTGATGTGACGATCGACGGAACTTTCTGCGGTTATGACATGGAAGATGTTGTAAGGAACCATACGGAAACCTGGCAGAGAACTCTTAACCAAAGCGGCACGGAGACGGTTACCTACAAGAGATATAATGTACAGACCATAGATGAAAGCGACCTTCCTTCGGGAGAATCCTTTGAAGAAAAGACATGGGGTTATCGTGACGGGATAAGCACCGGCGAATTTGATGTAAACACATCGGGTATCGTAAATGTTCATACAGACACCGTCGGAACCGCTGAAATGACGGGAGTGAGCGATTTGGGTAACTATGCTTCAATCCCGTTCAAAAGCTCGGCCTATGACGGTGTGGCATTTTCGTTTCAACTGTCCGGTCCGACTCTGGCGCAGGCAAAAACACTTGCGCAAACTTCGGGAGCCATGGGAGTCGGTTCCGCAGTTTTCACTCCCAGCTGGAAGGCGCACAGGGATTTTGATGCTTCGGACAATCGGAAACTCATCACGGGTGCGCAATTTTCAAATATAAACATAAACGAAGTACATTTCGATATTCCTCCGAGAACTCTTATAATACAGTCGGGAGCCGACAGCGACGATCAGATAGAGATGAAGTGGAGCCCCTTGAATCTTTCCGTTCTCGGCATGTACAATACAAAAACCCTGACCCAAGAACAGGCCGAAACCGCAATAGATCAGGCCGCAAAGGCACTTCAGGTGATTACCGAGACCAGAATGAGGTTCGGCGCCTACCAGAACCGCTTCGAGCATGCCATAAGAATGACGGACAACACGGTGGAAAACACCACCTACGCCGAATCGATGATCCGTGACACCGACATGGCAAAGGAAATGGTACATTACTCAAATGCAAACATCATCGCACAGGCGGGTCAGGCGATGTTATCCCACGCAAATCAGACAAACAACGGTGTGCTCTCACTTTTGTCGTGACAGGCACCCTTAACCCTGCATGAACCGGGAAAAACATAACGAAACAATGAGAAAAGCCCATGCAAAGATCGCATGGGCCTTTCCTTTATTATGAAAAGAAACTGTATTTACATCACAACCTTGACGTTATATTCCTTCTTGCCTTCTTCGAAAGGAATTACGGTGCCGGAGATTTCTTTACCGTCAACGGTAAGGGACTTAACGCCCTTTTCGGAGCCGTTGGTCACTACTTCGATGTTGTAAACGGCGCCGCGGAACTTACGTGTAACCTTGAAGTTTCCGAAGTCCTTCGGAACGCAGGGATCAACGGAAAGACCCTTGTGAGTGGGATATACACCCAGAATGTACTGGGAGATGTTTACGAAGGTCCAGGCTGCGGTACCGGTGAGCCAGGAGTTCTTTCCTTCGCCGGGGATGTAAGCATCGTTACCTGCAACCATCTGGCAGTATACGTAAGGTTCGGTCTTGTGGATTTCCGAGATCTCTTCCGTGTATGCGGGGCAGGTCTTCTTGTAGATTTCGAATGCTCTGTCGCCACGGCCGATAACGGTTTCGGCGATGGAAACCCAAGGGTTGTTGTGGCAGAAGATTCCGGCGTTTTCCTTGTATCCCGGAGGATAAGAGGTGATTTCACCAAGTTCAAGATGGTAAACGGTATAAGCAGGCTGTAAGATCATTACTCCGTACTTGCAGTCAAGGTATTTCTTGACGGAATCGAGGGCTTTTTCCGCCAGACCTTCCTTTACGCCGATGCCTGCAAGAGAGCAGAAACCGTTACTTTCAATAAAGATCTTACCTTCCTCGCATTCCTTGGAACCGATCTTTTGACCGTAAGCGTCATAGGCACGGGTGAACCATTCGCCGTCCCAGCCTGAGGTGAGAACGGTATCGTACATGATCTTTACTTCTTTGCGGGCGCGTTCCGCCTCGGCGGTGTCACCTAAGAGTTCTGCCAGCTGAGCATATTCTTCGCCGTATTTTACAAACATTCCGGCGATAAATACGGATTCCGCAACGGGACCCTCGGAGGGACCGAAGCACTGGAAGGATTCACCGGGATGCTCGGAGAAGCAGTTTAAGTTAAGGCAGTCGTTCCAGTCCGCACGTCCAATCAAAGGAAGCTTGTGAGGTCCTTTGTTGTTTACGGTAAAGTCAAAGGATCTCTTTAAGTGTTCCATAAGGCTCGTTGCCTTGGACATATCGTTATCGTAAGGAACGGTTTCTTTGAGGATGGAAATATCGCCGGTCTCGCGGACATAAGCGGAAGTTCCCGCGATGAGCCACAAAGGATCGTCGTTGAAGCCCGAACCTATGTCGGAGTTGCCGCGTTTGGTAAGGGGCTGATACTGGTGATAAGCGGAGCCGTTCTCAAACTGGGTGGAAGCGATATCGATGATACGCTCTCTGGCACGTTCGGGGATCAGGTGTACGAAACCGAGAAGATCCTGGTTTGAATCCCTGAAGCCCATTCCGCGGCCAATTCCGGACTCGAAGTAGGAAGCGGAGCGGGACATGTTGAAGGTGACCATACACTGATACTGATTCCAGATATTTACCATACGGTTGACCTTGTCGTTTGCACTTTCAACGGTGTAGATGGAAAGAAGATTATCCCAGTATTCTTTCAGCTTTGCGAAAGCGGCATCTACGGCCGAATCGGTGGAATATTTGGAAAGAAGAGCCTTGGCGGGTTTCTTGTTTACCACATTCTTGCTTTCCCATTTGTCATCATCGGGATTCTCGCAATAACCCAAAACAAAAACGAAAGACTTGGTCTCGCCCGGATTAAGGGTTACGTTGATCTGATGAACACCTACGGGAGCCCAGCCGTGCGCTATAGAGCCTGTGCATGCGCCCTTTTCAAACACTACTTCGGGATTGCTGTTATCATGGTATGCACCAAGAAAATCTTCGCGCTGGGTATCAAAGCCCGCAATATCAGTGTTTACGGAGTAAACCGCATAGTGGTTGCGGCGTTCTCTGTATTCGGTCTTGTGATAGATTGCGGAGCCGATGACCTCAACTTCACCGGTTGAAAAGTTACGCTGGAAGTTAAGCATATCGTCCTGAGCATTCCAGAGACACCACTCCACATAGGAGAAGAGTTTAAGTTCCTTTACGGAATCGGTCTTGTTGGTAAGTTCGATCCGGTTGATCTCGCAGGTATCCTCGGTGGGAACGAAAGCAAGAACGGAGGCGGAAACGCCGTTTTTGGAAGAGTTCCACTTGCTGTACCCGATACCGTGACGGCACTCATAGGAGTCAAGATCGGTCTTGGTGGGCATCCAGCCGGGATTCCAGACCGTATCGCCGTCCTTTATGTAATAGTATTTACCGTTTGAATCCGCAGGCACGTTGTTGTAGCGGAAACGTGTGATACGAAGCAGCTTTGCGTCTTTATAAAAACTGTAGCCGCCCTCGGTGTTTGAGATCAAAGAGAAGAAGTCCTTTGTACCCAGGTAGTTGATCCAGGGCAGAGGAGTCTTGGGGGTGGTAATAACGTATTCTTTTGAAGCGTCGTCAAAAAAACCGTATTTCATATGTTCGCTCCTTTCGATTAAGTGAGATTGTTTATAGGATTCGGGTTAGGTCTTTGAGGGTTTTGCCCTCGTAAACTTCGCCTTCAATCATTATCTGTTCTTCAATGGTGGTTCTGGGACGTTCTATCAGATCTATGAGTTTCTTCGCTGCCGCAAGGCCGATGCCTTTGGTATCCTGTCTCAAAGTAGTAAGGTGCGGGTCGATGTGGCGTCCCAGGCGGATCCCGTCGTATCCGGCAACGGAAATGTCCTCGCCGATCACCAGTCCCATATCCTTTATGGCGTTCATTCCGCCGTAGCAGGAAAAATCATCGGGATAAAGAATGCAGGTGGGCGGATCCTTAAGTTTCAAAAGTTCCAGTGTTTTTGCGGAAGCTTCCTCCGTGTTTCTGTAAGGCGCTTCTTTTACGTATTCGTCGGGAACGGATATGCCCGCGTCATCCAGTGTTTTGTAGAAAGAAGAAAGACGGCTGTCCGTAACGGAGGATTTTAAGCCGTGTATGTAAGCGATCTTCTTATGGCCCTTTGAAAGGATATAAGAGACCAGGTCCTTCATGCCGGTAACATTGTCCGAAAGTACTGCGGAATGTCCGTTAAAAACGTGGTCTATGGTGATGACCGGAAGCCCGCTGTTTACAAGCTCTGAAACTTCGGGATCGTAGAAGTCGACGCAGGCTATGAGCGCTCCGTCAAATCCGCGGTACATGCAATGCTCAAGGTAAGACATACTGTCGTGACGATTCTTTCGGCTGTTGATAAAGGTGATATCGTAGCCGGATTCCTCGGCTCCACGCTTAAAACTGTCCAGAACGGCAGCAAAGTAGTCGTGGGTAAGTCCGCTCTCGGCTTCATCCACAAAGAGCACTCCGATATTGTAGGTTCGGTTGGTCTTAAGGGCTCTGGCGGATGAATTGGGGAAATAACCCATCTTTTTGGCTGTGTTGCGGATGAGTGTTTTGGTCTTATCGCTCACGTCACTCTGGTTGTTCAGCGCTTTGCTGACAGTGGCAGGACTGACATGGCATGCATTGGCTATGTCTTTCAATGATACCATGAATCGGAACCTCGTTTCGAAATCGTTTTCGCACAGTCAGTATAATACAATCGCTTTGCAATAACAAGCCAAATTTTGCTATTTTTCAAATAGTTTCCGTAAAAACGCAGTGTTTAGGAAACTCCGCACCAACGCTGATTTGTGAGAGTTTATTTAATACGTGTAATAATCGTCGGTTGCTAAAGTCAATTTGACGAAGAAAAGCTCATAAAAATAAGGTATAAAAAAATCACGACAGCAATTTGTACAAAAATATGTTGACAAAGCATATGAAATTATATATTATGACTACGAAAGGCAGGCGAAAGCCACGGCCTGTTTTTTTGCAAGTTTTCGAAAACGATTTCGAAAAACTCGAAAACGTTTCAACCTGAAGGGAGATTTAAATGGCAAACACTAAAGCTAAAAAAGCCGAACAGGTCATCAATGCACCTGTGTCTGCCAAAAAGAAGAACAGCCTTTGGTACAATACCAAAAAGAACATGCCGTTCGTGATCTTTGCACTTCCGGCATTTCTGGTTCTTTTCTTTATCATGTACGTACCCATGGGCGGTATTATCATGGCCTTCCAGGATTTTAAACCCATGCAGGGTTTCTTCGGAAGCAGATTCGTAGGTCTTGAGAACTTTAAGTTCCTTTTTACCAGTAAAGATGTTTTCTACAGAATGACCAGAAATACCATCATGTATTACTTCATCTTTACGCTTCTGGGTACTTTCTTAAATATCGTTCTTGCCATTGCGCTTGACCAGTTTGTATTTAAGAAAGTGGGGCGTCTGATGCAGACCGTCATGATCGTCCCGATCTTCATTTCATACGCAGCCGTACAGTTTATCGTTTATGCATTTATCGCAAGCGATACCGGACTTATAAACAAGGTACTCGGAACATCCACTTCTTTTTACGCGAAGCCCGGGTACTGGATAGTGATCCTTACCATCGTTAAGATATGGAATTCCGTGGGTTACGGATCCGTACTGTACATGTCGGTACTTGCGGGAATCGATACGACCTATTATGAGGCTGCACAGATCGACGGCGCCAACAAGTGGCAGCAGATCTGGCACATCACCCTTCCTTCGCTCGTTCCCATGATCACCGTAATGCTTCTTCTTTCGGTGGGTAACATCATGAGGTCCGATACGGGTCTGTTCTTTCAGGTAACGAGGGACAGCGGTGCTTTGTACGATACGACACAGGTTATCGATTCTTACGTACTGCATGCGATAATCAACAGCCCCGAATACGGATTTACGGCGGCGGCCAGCCTGTTCCAGTCCACGGTGGGACTTGTGATGATGCTCATAGCAAATGCGACGGTGAGAAAGATCTCGCCTGAAAATTCACTGTTCTAAGGGGGCCGAGATGGGAAAAGAAAAGATTGTTGTCAAAGATAAAGTCAGAATAAAGCCCGGACAGTTCGTACTTGGATTCTTCCTGCTGATATACACACTGTTTTGCCTGCTTCCGGTATTGCTCGTATTTATAGTCGCATTTACCTCGGAGGCGGCGATCTCCGCCAACGGTTTCAGCTTCTTCCCCGAAGAGTGGTCCCTTGACGGTATGCACTCGGTACTTAAGTACGGAACGCAGCTCATTACTTCCTACGGCGTTACGATATTTATTGTGGTGGTCGGAACTCTTACGGGACTTTTGATTATGAGCATGTATGCTTACTCCATAAGCCGTCCCGGTTTCAGACTTGCGAAGTTTCTTTCGATTTACCTGCTGATTCCCATGCTGTTTAACGGCGGTCAACTTTCGGGATATATCGTATTTACCGGATATTATCACCTTAAGAACTCGCTTCTTTTGCTGATACTTCCGCTTTGCGTCACCACCATGAACGTTATCATTCTTCGTACTTACATAGTGAACAGCATTCCTGCGGAACTCATGGAGGCTGCGAAGATTGACGGAGCTAACGAATACAGGACCTTCTTCGGCATATGCCTTCCCCTTATGAAGCCCTCCCTTGCGGCCGTGGGATTCATGATGGCTACGGCATACTGGAATGACTGGCAGAACGCGGTACTTTATATCGACAAGAACGCAAAGAAACCGTTGCAGCTCCTTCTTTATAACATTCAGAAGAACATCGATTTTCTGTTGAACAACAACAACGTGCCGCAGGCCGTAAGAGATGCCATGGGAGGAACGATTCCCAAGAACGCGGCGACGATGGCAACGGTAGTAGTGGTAATAGCACCTATCATGGTTGCATACCCCTTCTTCCAGAAATACTTTGTAAAGGGTCTTACGGTAGGTTCCGTAAAGGGCTGATCAAACCGATATTTAAAGGCAGTGCCTTTGGATATACACACTAACAATCTTTTATAGGAGGATTTACATGAAAAAGAAAATTTTGGCTGCATTGCTTGTTATGACAATGTTAGTCGGATTGCTCAGCGGCTGCGGAGCAAGCGGAAAATCCAAGATCAAGATCACAAGAGCTTTATTCAACCTTGAAGCGGTTGACGAAGCACAGGTTAAGAAGGTTCAGGACGCAGTTAACGCCTACCTTAAGGAAAAAGGATGCAACTTCGAAGTTGCCATCACCGAGATCAACTCCGGCGAATATGTTGAAAAGGCCGGAAATGCCGTAGCAAGCAAAGAAGTTAACATTCTTTGGACCGCTTCATGGGAAGAGGGTAAGATTAAGACTTCCGCTCTCGTTTCCAACGGTATGGTAAAGGATATCACCAAGCTCCTTCCCGACACCGCTCTTTATAAGTCAATGGATCAGGGACAGTGGGAAGCTACCAAGTTTGACGGAAAGAACTATTTCGTTCCCGTTTACAAGGACAACGTAGAAGGTTACGATCTTATGTATCGTAAGGCCGTACTTGACAAGTTCAATTTCGACGTTACTTCCGTTAAGAAGCTTACCGACCTTGAGCCCTTACTCAAGCAGTGCAAGGATGCAGGTCTTAAGTATCCCATGCTTCTTCAGAAGGCAGCTCTTTTCTGGAGATTTTACATCGACAAGTTCGATTTCTTCACAGGCGAGACCGAAAGTAACTTCGTAGCGGTTGACCGCGCAAGCGACAGCGTTGTATTCACTCTTGATACTCCCGAGTACAAGGAATACGCAAACATCATCGCTGACTGGAGAGAAAAGGGTTACGTTCACGAAGATGAATACACCAAGGTTGTTACCGATACCACTACCCAGTCCGATCTTTGGGGCGTTTCGTGGTGGACCGATACTCCCAACAACGCAGAAGCCAACAACAGATACAGCCAGGAAGTAGTTATCAACCCTCTTACCGAAAGATGGGCACACTCCAACTCCGCACTCGGTTCCTGCTACTGCATCACCGCTAACACCTCCGACAAGATGGCAAAACAGTGTATCGAATTCCTCGGACTTCTTTACACCGACAAGAAGCTTGCCGATCTCTTCACTTACGGTATCGAAGGCGAAGACTGGAAGCTTGATGCAAACGGACAGGTTGAGAAGATGGGCAAGAAGTACAACCACTCCATGTGGGAGTCTGTATCCGCTCTTATCATCACCCCCGAAAAAGGTTCACCCGCTGATTTCGCAGATGCTTACAGGCAGTTCAACGGAACCGCAAAGACCAGCTGCGCAGCAGGTTTCAGATTCGACTTCTCCTCTGTTTCCGCAGAGTACACCGCATGTAAGAATCTTCACGCTGAATACGGTTTCTTACTTGAGACCGGTGGCGTAGCAAAGGCTGATGTTGATGCTAAGATTGCTGAGTACAAGAAGGCTCTTCAGGATGCAGGCGTTCAGAAGGTTATCGATGCATTCACCGAGCAGTACAACAAGTTCAAGGCTGGCAAGTAATTTGCCGTTTTGATACAATGCCGGCCTGATTTGGTTGGCATAATACATCTTCCTACAGGGGCCGGAGCGAGAGATCGCTCCGGCTTATGTTTTGCGAAAGTATCCTTATCGCGGGTGTTGACAGCGTGTAAGCGATATCTTATCATCTTCCTATGAGAAAATTTGAACTGATAGCTCCCTGCCATTTCGGGCTTGAGAGCGTACTTAAAAGAGAGATAATCGATCTTGGCTACGACGTCACCGGTGGCACCGACGGACGCGTTTTTTTTGCGGGAGACGAGGAGGCTGTCGCCAGGACCAACATAGGGCTTCGAACCGCGGAACGTGTTCTTATTAAAATAGGAAGTTTTAAGGCAACCACCTATGACGAATTATTTGAAGGAACCAAGGCTTTAAACTGGGAAGACTATATCCCGAAGGATGCAAGGTTTAACGTTGTTAAGGCTGCCAGTATCAAAAGCGCCCTTTTCAGCCCCTCGGATATCCAGTCCATCATGAAAAAGGCCATAGTGGAGCGTTTAAAGCTTAAATATGCCATATCCTGGTTTGAAGAGACGGGAGCGGATTATCCGATCCGTGTGACACTTTTAAACGACGTTGTCACCGTAGGCCTTGATACCTCAGGCATCAGCCTTCAGAAGAGAGGCTACAGAAAGCTTACATCCAAGGCTCCAATTGCGGAAAATCTCGCAGCCGCCCTTCTTAAGCTTACTCCCTGGAACGAAAGCAGGGTACTGGTGGATCCTTTCTGCGGATGTGGTACTTTTCCCATAGAAGCTGCATTGATGGCCGCAAACATAGCTCCGGGCGTTAACAGGGATTTTACCGCCAACGACTGGGAGGGTCTTGTGTCGCCTTCAATTTGGAAAGATGCCTATGACGAAGCAAGAGATGAGATCAATCTGGACGTTGAAACCGATATAAAGGGTTATGACATAGATAAGAGCATAATCGAAGCCGCCCGTGCCAATGCGCGTCTTGCGGGAGTTGAAAAGCTTATTCATTTCCAGCAGCAGGACATTAAAGATCTTCATCAGCCAAAGAAATACGGCTTTATAGTAACGAATCCGCCCTACGGCGAAAGACTTGAGGACCGCGCGGCGCTTCCCGCCCTTTACGGAACCCTGGGCGAAAGATTCAGAGCCCTTGACGATTGGTCTCTTTTTGTAATAACATCTTATGACGGTACGGAAAGCGCCATCGGCCGGAAAGCCGACAAAAACCGTAAGATCTATAACGGAATGATGAAAACGTACTTCTATTCCTTTATGGGAAAGAAGCCTGAAAAAAGAAGGTAATTGTGGAAGTAAAATGGGATTTCAGAAATAAATTTACCATGCTTGCGGTGGCTGTTGCGACCGTTCTTTTTCTTGCTTCCATGTATGTAATGGTGACCTATGCGGCAGACAAGGTCGTTATCGTAACCGAGGACGAAACCCAGGACGTTTCGGAAAAGGAAGAGGAGATAAAACAGTCCTTTTCCTACGCACTCGATCTTTCCAACATGAAAGACATAAGCCTTCCGCATGATTTAACGATCCATTGCAAGGACGAAACGGGTGAAGATAATCTCACTCTTGTCCACAATTATTCGGAGAACAAAGCAATAATTATCTTAAGGGGAGTTGATTCGGCTTCTTTTTTAAACAATCATCCCAAGGGTAAGCTTTCATATTTAAACGACATGAAAATTGCGGGAAACGGTTCCGAAATCATGTTTACCCTTGAATTTTCGAGACTCTGCGAATGTGTGGCCTCCTTTGAAGGAAACAGCCTGAATCTCGATTTTAAGCCCGTTAAAGGCACGGATACCGTTATACTTATCGATGCGGGACACGGCGGCTCAAAGAACGGAATCAAGGTAGGAGACCTTTGCGAGAAGGATATCACCCTCAATATCGCCAAAGCGCTTCAGAAACTTTCGGAAGGCAAACCTTATCGTGTAATACCCGTAAGAAGCGGCGATTATACCCTGAGCGAAGGGAAGCGCCTCGAATACAGCATGAAACTCAATGCCGACTATTATATAGGCCTTCATGCGGACGCGGATGCAGGCGATGAGAGAAAGTACGGAATGTATGCCGAATATAACGGTGCTTTTTACAGAGAAGGTTTCTCAAATGCCGGATTTGCGGACAACATTCTTCGCAATACCTGCGAAGCGACTTTAAACAGAGGGATTGCCCTCTATGACAGGTTCGATGATGAAATGTTAAGGGAATTCGAGATTCCCGCCATGAACCTCTACGTGGGCTTTATGTCAAACAAAGACGAAGCAGAGCTTCTTAACAGCCCTGCCTACATAGAAAAGATTGCGGAGGGCATTCTTAACGGAATAGAAGAGACTCTTCGCAAAAGAGGTGAATAACGTGAATGTAATATTTGCCACCGGAAATGCCGATAAAATGAAAGAAATAAGGGAGATCCTTTCAACGCTTCCCACCGTGGGAGAGATAAAATCCATGAAGGAAGCGGGGATCGATATCGATATAGAAGAAAACGGCACCACTTTCGAAGAAAATGCCCTCATTAAGGCAAAAGCCGTTTACGTGGCCGCCACAGCAAAGGGCATGGAAAATGTGCTGGTCCTTGCGGATGATTCGGGCTTATCCATCGATTGCTTAAACGGCGAACCCGGCATTTATTCCGCCAGATACATGGGAAAGGACACGCCTTACAGCATAAAGAATCAAAATCTTATAAGCAGGGTTGATGCGGATGCGAGCGGAAACAGAAAAGCCCGCTTTATCTGCGCCATTGCGGCCGTATTTCCCAACGGAACCGAAAAAACGGTACTCGGAACCGTTGAAGGAGAGATAGCAAGAACTCCCGCCGGGAGCAACGGCTTCGGTTTCGACCCCATTTTCTTTTTGCCCGAAAGAAACAAAACAACGGCAGAACTTGAACCCTACGAAAAGCATGCCATCAGTCACAGGGGCAATGCTTTAAGGCTTATAAGGGGAGTGATCGAAGAGTATGAAGATACTTATAATAAGTGACAGTCACGGATACGACTCCAATTTCTTTGACATTCTTTCAAAGACGGGGCAGCCGGATATGCTCATTCATCTTGGAGATGCCTACGGAAACGAGGATATTTACAAGAGGTCGGTTTCCTGTGAGGTTAAGGTGGTTTCCGGCAATAACGATCTGTTCCTCGGAAGTTCTTTGAATCCTGAGGAAGAATTCGATATAGGGTCACACCATTTCTTTTTGACCCACGGGCACAGGTACGGAGTCTCCTACGGAACGCAGAAGCTTCTTGATGCGGCGCTTTCCAGAGGGGCGGATATCGTGCTTTACGGGCATACCCATGTGCCGAGCATCGAATTTGACGAAGATTACCACATCTGGGCGGTAAATCCCGGCAGTATTTCCATGCCCAGACAATCAAACGGGAAGCCCTCCTATGTAGTTCTCGAAATCGATGAAAACGACGAAATACGCTTTGACTTAAAGTATCTCGAAAGATAGTAAAATTTGCTTTAACTTTTTGTTGACAGGTCAAAATTCCTATAGTAAAATCAAACGTGCGTCAATGCGGAAGGCACTCTTTTCGGGGTGTGGCTCAGCTTGGCAGAGCGCCTGGTTTGGGACCAGGAAGTCGCAGGTTCGAATCCTGTCACCCCGACTTTTCGGGAGATGCGGGGCGACTTTCAAACGGAAGATTGATGCGGTAATTTAATAGATGCGGGTGTAGTTCAATGGTAGAACACCAGCCTTCCAAGCTGGACACGTGGGTTCGATTCCCATCACCCGCTCTCGCAGATTTATCTGCGACGTAATTTGGTATGCTATCCGAGTGTCCGTAGCTCAGCTGGATAGAGCAACGGCCTTCTAAGCCGT
>DBVS01000135.1:0-130 GCA_002308235.1 Lachnospiraceae bacterium UBA1258 | reverse complement strand
TTTTATGGTGGATGTAGCGTAGTTGGTTAACGCGCCAGATTGTGGTTCTGGAGATCGAGGGTTCGAGTCCCTCTATCCACCCTGTAACTGGGACTCACGGAGTAATAAGCTTTGGGCTATCGCCAAGCGG
>DBVS01000042.1:2717-2891 GCA_002308235.1 Lachnospiraceae bacterium UBA1258 | reverse complement strand
CAATCCCGACAAGATTAAAGAGGCGGTCAAGCTGTTCCTTGAAGGAATCGGCGAAGACCCCGAAAGAGAAGGCTTGAAAGAGACCCCGGACAGGGTAGCAAGAATGTGCGAGGAACTGTTTTCAGGCTTTGATATGAATGCAAAGGAAATCCTCTCGAAGCGCTTCAGCGTGGA
>DBVS01000042.1:2091-2660 GCA_002308235.1 Lachnospiraceae bacterium UBA1258 | reverse complement strand
CACATCGCCTACATCCCTCAGGGTGAAGTGGTGGGCATCAGCAAGCTTGCCCGCACGGTGGAAGTGTTTGCCCGCCGCCCTCAGATACAGGAGCGCATGACCAACGAGATCGCAGACGCCATCATGGAGAATTTAAAGCCCGCAGGAGTAATGGTTTACGTTGAGGCAGAGCACATGTGCATGACCATGCGCGGCATAAAGAAACCGGGCACCAAGACCGTTACTACGGCAGCCAGGGGACGCTTCTCTGAAGAGAACGCAAGAAGAGAATTCTTTGAAATGATTAGATAAAGATTGAGGCATGGGTCATGATAATCGGTGGTGTGGAGTTTGACGAAAAGCGTGTGCATATAATGGGGATTCTTAATGTGACCCCGGATTCTTTTTCCGACGGAGGCAGATACAATAATGTTGATGCCGCCCTTTTGCACGCGGAGCAGATGATAAAGGAAGGTGCCGAAATAATCGACATCGGAGGAGAGTCCACCCGTCCCGGATTTATCGCAGTTTCGGCGGAAGAAGAACGGGACCGCGTGGTTCCTGTTATTAAAGAAATTAAATCAAGATTC
>DBVS01000042.1:1226-2053 GCA_002308235.1 Lachnospiraceae bacterium UBA1258 | reverse complement strand
GTGGCCGCCGGAGCCGATCTGGTGAACGATGTCTGGGGTCTTATGAAAGAGAAAGAAATGGGCAGGGTTATTGCGGACGCCAAGGTTCCCTGTTGCCTTATGCATAACAGGACCGCCCATGATTATACGGATTTTGCTTCGGATTACAGAAAGGACATCGAAGCAATAATCGAACGCGCCATTAAATCGGGAATATCAAAAGACAAGATCATTCTCGATCCCGGCGTGGGGTTTGCCAAAACCGTCGAAGAAAATCTTTATGTAATAAACAATCTCGATATATTAAAGGAATTTAATCTTCCCTATCTCCTTGGCTGCAGCCGGAAGTCTGTCATCGGAAACACATTGGATCTTCCCGTTGACGAGCGACTGGAGGGAACACTGGTGACTACGGTGTATGCGGTCCTGAAGGGAGCCATGTTTGTGCGGGTTCATGATGTTAAGGAAAACTTACGTGCGGTGCGCATGGCGGAAGCGATTAAATCCGCAGTTTGAAAGGTCTGAAGCATGAGAGGATTTGAAGACGAAATCAGAATTAAGGGTCTTAAGCTTTATGCTTACCACGGCGTTTTTGATGATGAGAAAGCAAACGGACAGTACTTTGCGGTTGACATAACAATAACTACAGACCTTCGAAAGGCCGGCGGTTCCGATAAGCTTTCAGACACCATCAGCTATGCGGATGTCTGCAAAACCGCTGTGGATACCTTCACGAAGGAAAGCTACGATCTCATCGAAAAAGCCGCGGAAGCGGTGGCGGAAGAGATCCTTCTTACCTACGCAAGGGCTTTAAGCGTGGCTGTTGAAGTTTATAAGCCCGAGGCTCC
>DBVS01000042.1:0-1137 GCA_002308235.1 Lachnospiraceae bacterium UBA1258 | reverse complement strand
CCATGCTCCTTAAGAATTCAAAGATCAGGTTTTTAAGAGAGGCGGATCTTATTACCACCAAGCCCTACGGCTACACGGACCAGCCGGATTTTACCAACGGCATGTGGCTTTTGGAAACCCTGCTTTCTCCGGAAGAACTGCTTCACGAGCTTAATACCGTTGAGGCGGCCCTTAAACGTGAAAGAGTCCTTCACTGGGGTCCGAGAACCATCGACCTTGATGTTATTTACTATGATGATTTCGTGATAAGTGATGAGAATCTGGTAATTCCTCACATAGATATGAGTAACAGGGAATTCGTTCTTGTTCCCTTAAACGAGGTGGATCCCTACAAAAGACACCCCATTAACGGTCTTACCGCCAAGGAAATGCTGGCGGCGTTAAATGAATCGGCTCACTCATAGAGATTAACTGAAATGCCCGGCAACCCGGGCCACACATATGAGAATTCCGAAATCAAAAAGGAAACGCGTTGTGCGTTTCCTTTTGTATTGTCTATCAAAGTTTTCCGAACGGATCGGGGTTGGGATGTTTCCAAATCCCACGAAATTGAGATCACTTCTTCATAAGTTCCTTCAACGCTGCGTCTCTTGCCTCGGTAAATTCCGTTACGCCGCTGCCCCTTAAGGGTACCCGATAGAGGGGGGTAGTGTGGCCAAACTCAGTGAAATAGGCATATGTGGAAGTAAGACTTACGTTTTCGTAGGTGCCTTCCGCAATGGTCACGTTATTGGAACCGTCCAAGTTCATTCTCTTAAGAGCGGGTTTGGTGGTGGCGCCCTTCTGGTAGTAAATCACGTCCTCGTAAATATTGAAGAAATCCGCCCGCTCGTTTGTAAGAACTTCGATAACGTCATTGGCGGGAGAATATCTGCAAATCCTGTAATTGTGCTGCACATCCAGGTAGTAGATGTAGCTGTTGTAAAAAACAGGGTTCCAGGTATCACCTGCCCAGTAAACTTCTTCGGCTTCGGTCCGAGTGTCGTAGGTATGCACGCTGCGCTCGTTTGATGACCCGCAGAAGAAAAATCTGTTGTCATAGAAAGAGTAGGTATCGATTCGTGTGGGAAGAAGTTCTGTGTTCTTTTTGCTTTTTAAATCGTAAACATCGAAGGTAACGGCGCTTGCGCCCGCATG
>DBVS01000112.1:27861-30515 GCA_002308235.1 Lachnospiraceae bacterium UBA1258 | reverse complement strand
TCTTAGCCGTCACGGATGCGATGAAAAGCTTCGCCTATGGCGTTGTTGGAGCCTGCGCAGGCGGTAACTACCGATTCGCAGATTCCCTTTAATCCGTATTCGATGGCAATCTGACCGGCGGCCATATTGCTGATGGTCATGGGGATAAAGTAGGGCGATATGAACTTATAGCCTTTGGTCTCGCCCTTGCCGTGCTCGGTTGCCATGGTGGAAAGTCCTCCGATACCCGAAGATACTATGCAGCCGCATCTGTCGGGATTTTCGGCGGTCATATCGAGGTTTGCGTCGGACATGGCTTCACGCGCAGCCACACAGGCAAATTGGGTGAAGATGTCCATTCTTTTGACTTCTCTGGCGCCGAGGATTGCGGCGGNNNNATCAAGGTCTTTGACCTCGCCTGCGAGCTTAACTTTAAAGTCGGTTGTATCAAAATGTGTTATGGGTGCGATACCGCACTTGCCGGCCTTGACGCCTTCCCAGGTATCGGGCACGTTGTTGCCAAGCGGGTTAACGGTACCCATGCCTGTAATAACCACTCGTCTCATCGCATTCCTCCCGTAACCTCGATTACCTGTCCCGTAATGTAGTCGGAGTCGGAGCTTGCTAGGAATTTAACTACATTGGCCACGTCCTCGGGAGTGCCGAAGCGCTTAAGACCAATTCTCTCAAGATATGCCGCCTTCACTTCCTCGGGAAGTTTGTCGGTCATTTCGGTCTCGATGAATCCGGGAGCTACAGCGTTGACGCAGATTNNCGGCCCATCTCCTGGCCAATGCTCTTTGCAAGAGCGATAAGGCCGGCCTTGGAGGCTGCGTAGTTACTCTGTCCCGCATTACCGGTAATTCCTACTATCGAGGTGACGTTAATAATCTTGCCGCGGCGGTTCTTCATCATGTCTCTGAGTACCGCTTTGGTGGTGTAAAAAGCACTTTTAAGATTGGTGTTAAGAACATCCGATATGTCCTTGTCGCTCATGCGAAGGAGCAATCCGTCTCTGGTGATGCCGGCGTTGTTAACAAGAACATCGATTGAACCGAGGGTGTCCTTGGCTGCTTGCACCATAGCCGTTACGTCTGCTTCGTTGCTGACATCGGTCTTAATAGGCAGGGCTTTTACGCCTGTTTTCTCTATCTCTGTCGCGGTTTCTTTGGCCGCCGTTTCGTTGCTTGTATAGCAAAATGCTATGTCGTATCCGGCCCCCGCAAGAGTCAGAGCGATTACACGCCCGATGCCTCTGCTTCCGCCGATAATAAGTGCTACGCTCATGCCGTTAACTCCTTTACTGCCGCTTCATAGTCTTCTACGGTGTCGATCGAGATGACTTTAATCTCAGGTGCCGTTTTTTTGATGAACTTGCCGATAACATTGCCGGGGCCGATTTCCACGATGGTGTCGACGCCCGCTTCGGCCATGTATCTGATGGAATCTTCGAGGTATACGGAGGACTGAACCTGTCTCTCGAGAAGATTCGCTATGTCGTCGGTGGGCTCCATTTCACGTCCAAGGCAATTAAATATTACTCGGGCTCTTGCTTCGGCAAAAGAAATCTTATCAAGCTCCGCCCTAAGCTTATCGCCTGCAGGCTTCATAAGGCTTGTGTGAAAAGGGCCGCTGACTTTAAGAGGAAGGATGCGTCTGGCACCCGCTTCGGTAAGAAGCTCGGATGCTCTGTCTACCGCTTCTTCGTCGCCGGAGACTACTATCTGACCCGGGCAGTTAAAATTGGCGGCTTCGACAATTTTGAGTCCGTCAAATTCTTCCGTTGCCTGCTTGCAACAGTCGATGACGGTATTTCTTGTCGTGTTNNTTTATTACAGCCGCCATTTTAACCGGTTTGCCTGCGGAGGCTTCCGACATGACTTTTCCCCTTATCGCAACTATGTCCAGAACGGTCTTCTCGTCGAGCACTCCCGCCGCATAGAGGGCCGAGTATTCGCCGAGACTTAAGCTACATACATAATCCGGAGATATTCCTTTATTTTGCAGGAGTTTGGTGACTCCTATGGCATACGAAACCATGGCCGGCTGGGTGTAACGAGTCTCCGATAATTTGTCTTCGGGACCGTCAAAACAAAGTTCCTTAATAGAACATTTTGTTTTATTTGTGACAATTTCATCTGCGCCGTCGAAGGTCTCTTTAAAGGTATCGTAAGAGTCGTAGAAGTCCTTACCCATACCTACTTTCTGGCTTCCCTGGCCTGCATATACGAACCCCAATTTCATAGCTCAATCTCTCCTGCTTTCTTAAGTATTGCCTGCGCATCCTCGTAAAGAGATTTGAGGATGTCCGCGACGGGTCTTATTTCTTTAAGCTGACCGCATACCTGGCCTGCCATGACCGAACCTCTTACCACGTCGCCGTCGATTACCGCACGGCGAAGACCGCCGAGAGTAATCTTCTCGAGTTCTTCGCGGTCCGCGCCTTGAGCTTCAAGCTTAAGGTATTCGCGGGCCATCTCGTTCTTGATGATGCGCACGGGCGCGCCTTGGGAGCGCCCGGTGACGGTGGTGGAGTTGTCCTTGGCCTTAAGGAGGGCCTGCTTGTAGTTGTCGTGAATGGGACATTCGGACGACACTAAGAGGCAGGTGCCGACTTGGACGCCGCAGGCGCCTAGGAGCATTGCGGCGGCAAGCTGTCGCCCGTCGGCTATGCG
>DBVS01000112.1:25346-27853 GCA_002308235.1 Lachnospiraceae bacterium UBA1258 | reverse complement strand
GCGACTTGCGGGAGCAGCGTCATCGTGGTCATATCGCCCACATGACCGCCGGACTCACCGCCTTCGGCGATGACGGCGTCCGCTCCCGCCTTCACCATCACCTTAGCCAAGGCCACCGACGCCACCACCGGAAATACCTTGGCGCCCATGCTCTTCCAGGCGCCCATGTACTTGGCGGGATTACCCGCCCCGGTAGTAATGAATCCTACTTTCTCCTCCACAAGCATTGCCGCTATATTGTCCACATCGAGGTTCATAAGCATTAAGTTCACCCCGAAAGGCTTATCAGTCATCGACTTACAAATTCTTATTTCCTTCCTAAGAGCCTCCGCATTCATGCCGCCGCTTGCCACAAGGCCCAGGCCTCCCGCATTGGATACGGNNTGCCGCAAAAGCACCTGTCGCGATATTGGCCATACCGCCCTGAATAATCGAGTATTTGGTACCCGTAATATCGTTTAATTTCATACCTCTCCTAACCGCGCTAGATAATTACCGCGCCCCAAGTTCTGCCCGCACCGAAGGCACACATAAGTATTCGGTCGCCATCCTTGATGCGTCCCGTCTTATATGCTTCATCGAGGGCAAGCCCAACGCTTGCCGCCGAAGTATTTCCGTACTTTTGAATATTCACCACGAACTTATCCATCGGCTGTTCCATCTTCTTGGCAACCGACTCGATTATCCTAAGATTCGCCTGATGCATTACAAAATGGTCGATTTGATCGTAAGTAAGTCCTGCTTTTGCGACCACTTCTTCGATAACCGTCGGAACCGTCGCCACAGCGAATTTGTACGTTCCCTGACCGTCCATATGAATGTATCCGTCGGGAACCTTTATATTAATCATCTCTTCGTCGCCGTCCACCCCTATAACCGAATGGTAAGGTCTTTCATCAAGCTTCACGACTGCTGCCGCTGCGCCGTCGCCAAAAAGAACGCAGGTACTTCTGTCCGTCATATCCATTTTCTTGGACAACACCTCGGCGCCCACTATCAATCCGGCCTTGGCATTTCTCGCCATCATAAGCGCCCTCATGGTCTCAAGCCCGAAGATAAATCCGGAGCATCCCGCTCCCACATCAAGCGCGATTATATCGTTTCTGAGGCCGAGTCTTCCCTGTAACAGGCACGCTGCCGAGGGCGAATAGTACTCCGCCGAAACGGTGCACACTATAACCACTTCAATGTCTTCCGGCGCCACTCCCGAGCGTTCAATCGCCTCTCTCGCCGCATGTTCCGCAAGGTATGTCTGGTCTTCGCCCTCGCTTACGTACCTTCTTTCTTTCATGCCGGTACGCTTTGTAATCCACTCATCGCTGGTATCCACTATGGTCGAAAGCACATCGTTGCTCACAACCCTCTTAGGCACACAGCTTCCCGTGGCAAGTATCTTAATTCCGATCATTTTAAGTCTCACACGTGGCTTAAGCCCCGCAAAACCTTTCGTCAAATTTTCTGTATTTCCTGTAACGCTCTTCCACGAGTTCTTCCGGGCTTTTCTTTTTAAGTACCGAAAGCGCCTCGCATAAAGCCTTATCAACGTTAGCAAATATCGAATCTTCCGAGATTATTCCGTCTGCCACTCCAAACTTAAGAAGGTCATCCGCCGTAAGCTTCATAACCTCCGCCGCCTCCGCTTTTCTGGAACTGTCATGCCAAAGAATGGATGCGAATCCCTCCGGCGACAGCACCGAATATATAGCATTTTCCAGCATAAATATTCTGTCCGCCACCGATATCGCAAGTGCGCCGCCGCTGCTTCCTTCACCGGTCACAACGGTCACTATAGGCGTCCTAAGCCTGCTCATCACCGCAAGGCTCTCCGATATCGCCTGACTCTGCCCGAACATCTCCGCTTCAAGACCCGGGTAAGCTCCCGGCGTGTCCACGAATGTGATAACAGGTCTCTTAAACTTCTCTGCCTGCCTCATAAGCCGTAACGCTTTTCTGTACCCCTCGGGTCCCGGCATCGCGAAGTTACAATCTATATTCTCGCTCGCGTCCTTTCCTTTTCTGTGCCCGATAACCGTCACGGGCTCCCCATGGAAAAGCGCGATTCCTCCGTATATACTCTTATCTTCTTTCTTAAGCCCGTCGCCCCTTAATTCAAAAAAATCCGTAAAGAGCGCCTCCACGTAATCGGTAATCTTCGGGCGGGCTATCTCTCTTGCCTTAAGCACTCTGTCAAAGGCCTTCATAAAGACTCCTTGCTATGTAATTTTAAAAGCTTCGTAAGCACCGCTTTCATCTCTCGCCTTGCAACCACACGATCCACGAATCCATGCTCCTCAAGAAACTCGGCTCTCTGGAACCCCTCCGGCAATTTCTCGCCTATGGTCTGCTCGATTACCCTCGGCCCCGCGAACCCAATCAATGCTCCCGGCTCAGCCAGAGTAATGTCTCCGAGCGTAGCGAAGCTTGCGCTCACGCCTCCGGTCGTAGGATGCGTAAGTACCGATATGTACAGCCCTCCAGCTTCCTTGAACCTCTCTATCACCGCGCTC
>DBVS01000112.1:24389-25315 GCA_002308235.1 Lachnospiraceae bacterium UBA1258 | reverse complement strand
GCATGAGAGCAAGCATACCCTCCTGCATTCTCGCGCCACCGCTTGCGGTAAAGATAATTAGCGGCAGCCCGTTCTCCATAGCATATTCCGCCGCGCGGGCTATCTTCTCGCCCACTTCAATTCCCATGGAAGCCATCATGAAACGCTTGTCCATGACCGCCATCACCGCAGGGAATCCCCCCACAGTGCAGCGCCCCGACACAACTGAGTCATGAAGTCCCGTCTCGTCGCGAAGCACTTTCTTTTTCTCGGAATACCCATTAAATTCCAGTGGGTCTGTCTCCCCGAATTCACAAGGAAGCTCGGCAAAAGAACCTTCATCGGCAATATCTCTTACCCTGTCCATTGCCGTGTACGCTTCGGCGACTTTCTCGGCAGGAATCACTATCTTCGCCCTGCCTTCAAGCACTTCCGTCGCGTTTTCTCTTAAGTTCTTGTATCTTATAAACTTATTTTTTCTTTCTTCAACAGCTGTAACCATTTTCCCTCACGTTACTCGTCGGACTTAAGCCTCGCGGCCGCCTTGTCCCATGACAGAATCTCCTCAGCGTGTGCCTCGATGAAACCTACGTTGTATTTGCCCTTTATAAAGTCGGGATGGTGCAAAAGAAGGTAGTCAAAATCTCCGTTGGTCACTATTCCCTCCGTCACAAGTTCAAGCAGAGCTCTTCGCATGCGCCGTATAGCCTCAAGCCTGGTGGGCGCGTGAACAATTATCTTGGCCATCATCGAATCGTAGAACGGGCTCGTCTCGTAACCGTTATACAAAAGTGTATCCACCCGCACTCCTACGCCGCCCGGTATGTTCAGAAAACCGATCTTGCCGGTTCCCGGCATAAAGCCTGCGGCAGGATTCTCCGCATTTATGCGGCATTCGATAGCGTGCCCGGATAGCCTTATGTCTTTCTGACGCAGCCGCAACGGCT
>DBVS01000112.1:19353-24340 GCA_002308235.1 Lachnospiraceae bacterium UBA1258 | reverse complement strand
TCCACCTGAATGCGGGTATTCATCTCGATGAAATAGTAATGACCCTTATTATCCAGCACGAACTCAACCGTTCCCGCGCTTGTATATCCCGCAGCCTTCGCCGCCAGCACCGCCGCCTTGCCCATAGCTTTACGCAGGTCGTCTTTAATGAACATGCAGGGGCTTTCCTCTATGAGTTTCTGATTCTTCCTCTGTATAGAACAGTCACGCTCTCCCAGGTGAATTACGTTTCCGAATTCGTCCGCAAGTATCTGAAACTCTATATGCTTGGGATTCTCGATAAGCTTCTCCACATACATCTCATCGTTGCCAAAACAAGCCTTCGCCTCAGCCTTGGCTTCTCCGTAAAGGCTTTCAAGTTCCGCGGGACCGTTAACGCGTCTCATACCGCGTCCGCCGCCGCCCGCACTTGCTTTGACCAGGAGCGGATAGCCTATTCTTCTTGCTATCTTCTCAAGCTTCTTGGCGCTGTCTATGGGGCCGTCATACCCCGGAACCGTAGGCACTCCGGCGTCTTTCATGATGCGCCTTGCAGTGGCCTTGTTGCCGAGCGCGTCCATCGCCTCAGCAGTGGGGCCTATAAAAGCAATTCCGTACTCGTTGCATTTTCTGACAAACTCACTGTTCTCGGACAGAAATCCATATCCCGGATGTATCGCGTCGCACCCTTTCACAAGCGCCGCGCTGATAATCGCGTCAATGTTTAAATAGCTGTCCGCCGCCTTGTAGGAACCCACGCATACGCTGTCGCTCGCAAGCTTGACGTGAAGACATTCCTTGTCAGCGGTAGAGTAAATCGCCACGGTTTCTATATTCATTTCCATGCAGGTTCTGATGATTCTTACCGCAATCTCGCCGCGGTTGGCCACCAATATTCTCTTAAACATGCTTAGTCCCCGATTGTAAAAAGAATATCTCCGTATCCCACCGCGTCCTGATTCTTAACGTAGACTTTACGTACGATACCGTCTCTTGGCGCCACAATCTTGTTCATCATCTTCATGGCCTCGATAAGACAAAGCGTATCGCCAGCCTTAACCTTGTCGCCTACCTGAACAAAAGAAGGTTCCTCGGGCGAAGCCGCGGCATAGAACACACCTACAAGAGGTGCGGTAACATTCGTGCCTTCTTCTGCGACCTTAGCCGACTCAGCAGACGTTTCAAGCGCATCAGCCTTTTCGACCGACACCTGCGTAGGCTTGGATACTACGTCGCCGCTGCTCTGCTTCATAAGCTTCACATGTCCGCCGGCGACATCAGCCTCGAGATATGTGCTTTGACTTTCGTCAAAGACCTTTAAGAGTTCTTTTACTTCTCTTATTTCCATGATTATTTGTGTACCTCTAAATACTCAACGATGTCCTGAATGGTCTTCATATCATGCATCGCATCCTGATCGATTGAAATGCCGGTCTTCTCTTCAACCGCAAGCGTAAGCTCTACGGCATCGAGGGAATCTGCACCAAGGTCTTTAAAAAGGTCTGCCTCGAGAGTGATTTTATCTGCGGGGCAGCTGAGTATATCGATGATTATTTCTTTGACTGTTTCAAACATAAGTTGTCTCCTTTTAGGTTAAAAATATTTAGTTAAAATTATTTAACTATTTGATATCATATACATTTTTAAAATAATGTCAACATTTTTAGTTAAATTATTTTAACTATTATTGTGAAAATTCGCACGAAAAAGGCCCGGCATAACTGCCGAGCCCTATAATCAAACACTATGTTTATTTGTCCACTTTTGTTAATGTTATTCCGAACAAATCACTGAATTCTTCTTCTACATCACCGTAGCAGAATATGTAAGTTGCGGTTACGGTTAACGCACCGTCACCGGTGTTAACAAAGCTTACGAAGTAGAATGTCTTCTCGTCATCGGTAGGAATAATTCTGACTCTGTCGGCTATCTGCTCTTCGGGCACATAAGTGCGGGTATAATTGAGTGTAGATGAAACAACCACATAATTAACGCCCGCTCTTCCGTTTACTAAGCTTGCAAGGTTGCCGGACATGCGCTTGTTAATGTAATCTTTGGAAAACTCACTTAATCCCTTCGTATCATCATTTTCATCAATCGCCTTTAAAACCTTGCTCATGGCCTCCCCGCCTGTAGCGATTTCGTAGCAGCCTTTTGTGTAGTCTGCGCTTAAAGTGCCGCATTTTCCGGCTACTTCGGTCACACTGTCTTCATAGGAGTATACATTTATGTATGCTTCATCTTTGCTAAGCTGTGCCAGATTGTCCACTATCTCGCCGGTAATGTTTTCAAGATATGCGGCTTCGTCAAAAGGAGCCTTCTCAACTTTTTCTTCTTTGGCCGTGCAAGCGCACATGCTGATTGCCATCACTGCAGAAAGAAGAATGGCACTAAATTTCTTAATCCTCATAACCTGATTTCCTTTCGGGATTTTTTATAGTAACAGTCTACACTGTACCGCCGTTTACTTCAAAATGCAATAGAGCAAAATAAGGTCCCTTATTTCATAAAAAAAGACGGCAAAGAATCTCTTCTCTGCCGCCTCAAGTATTGACTTATTATTCACGTGAGAACTGCGAAATAAACTTCCATGCGTTCTCGTTGGTATGGTGTCTGCACTCATGCACCTGACCGCTCACGCTGGCGAAGGCCGTGCGNNACCTGACCGCTTACGCTTGCGAGAGCTGTGCGGCATACTCCGTCGGTGCTGTCGTAATAGTTAATGGTGAGGACGCTGCCTCTGGACTCGTCGGGAACCTTCTCGACTCTGTCGCCGGGTACTCCGAAGTTGGGGTCTTCCCAGGTTTCTTTGTGGTCGAAGTCTACGTCGAATCTCTTAACAAGCTTGTTAACGGATGCAAGGTAATTCAAACGCTCGATGCCGTCCTTGCCCTGCTTGGGAAGCTCTGTTAAGTGAGAGAGCTCGCCGCCTGAGTAGAACATTGGAACGCTGACGGTTTCATTGAAGCCGGGATCGCCGAGAGACATTCCGAAAGGATTGTTCTTAACAGGGAAGAGCGCACTTGCGGGTGCGAGTCCGGCGAAAACTTCGGGGAACTGCTGGAAGCAATCCCAGGTCTTGCCACTTCCCATGGAGAAGCCTGATGCGTAGATGCGCTTCTCGTCGATGTTGTATTTCTTTTTAAGGTCGTTGATGACCTGAATAGCTTCTTCTGCCGGAACGTCCTGATGGTTCTCGATAGCTACGTACAAGAAGCCGTATCTGTGGCAAATCTCCCACCAGCCTGACACAAAGGTAAGGTACATAGTGGAGTCTCCGCCGCCATGGAAGCCTACGAGAAGCGGAACGGGGCCATTGTCGAAGAGTCCGTTGTTGTAGTATGCGAAGTAACCTACTTCGTGTGTTTCGGTGTCCTTGTACTTGCCGAAGTTAGCCTTGGAAGTCTTAACTACGGTGGAACCTGCTTCCTCAGTCATGTTAAGGGCTTCGAAGTCGGGCTCGATTTCCATCTTGCCGCACCACATCTTGAACTTTCTTACGAAAGCCTTGAAATCCTTCTCGTACTCAGCCTTGTCCTTAATGAGTACGTTCTCGGATGCCTTAAATGCGTCGTTGATAGCCTGTGAGTTGTTAACGCTTAAGATAGCGATGTCCTTTCTCTCGACATCGGGGGTTACGCTTAAGCCTTCCATGGAGCACATAGCGGGAGTAATCTCGCCGGGCCCCCAAAGGTATTCGCCGTCAATCTTCTTAAGCAGATTCTTGGCAACATAGTCGGCGGATTTGCCGAAGCTGTAGATATCTGCTCTGAAAATCGCACCGCGTACGAAGTAACCCTTGAATTCTCTGGTAAAGAAATCGGTGATCTCTACGATGCCGTCCTCGTAATAAGGATTCATCTTAACCTCTGCGATTAAATCCTTGTAAAGGTCTGCGTTTGCGCCTTCCCAAGCCTTCTCTCCCTTCGGATAAACAAAGAGTACGCTTGAATCTACCGCCGAAGCGATACGCGCAAGACCGGTGGCCTCAGCCCAGTCAACTGCATCCTCCATAGATTTTCTTTCTTCTTCAAACACCAGAAGAAGGGGCGCTCTGAAAGTATAATTGTGTACCTTTCCGTTAATCTTTGTGGTGGGAACATAAACTTTTAAGAAAAAGCGCTCATATTCCGCTTCAAAACACTTTCCGCCCGTAACGGTCCCCTTAACCTCAGGCCTGGTCATAAGTGCCATATTTTGTACCTCCTTAAATATATAGTCTATACCTCTCTGTCCTCATTATAACGTTTCGCAACTTTGTGCAAAAGAAAATGCCTGTAACCGCGCAACAAATGACTATAAAAAAGCAAAAAGCGTGGAATCTCGCAGGATTTCCACGCTTCTTATGTACTGTTATTCTTTTACCTTTACTTGTACCAAGTGACTTTTAGCCCGTGGATTGCATCGCAGGCGAAATCGTCACCCTTAAGTGTAGACTTGTCTCGGGTAGTCGACTCATAGTCTTTCTCAACAGCCTTGGTGTAGCCCTCGGGGTCCTGGTGGCCTTCGAGGAAATATGTGCGGATTGTGTTGTTAAAACGCGCGCTGTGAGGGTCAAAAGCAACCATGATTTCATTGCCCACAACAGAAAGTCCTACGACATCATCGCCCATGAGGTCAGCATTGGCAGAGAACGCCTCAACGCCCATTCCTGCTGTTTCCTCGTCGGGATAAGTGCCATAGTATACCGCGCTGACAGCTTCGCCTGTTGTATTGTCGAATTCGAACACAATCTTGTCGGGAGCAGCGGGACTGAAATCTCCGTTTATCTCTGTATCATTTTCATCAATATACTGAAGTTGAAAAAGACTTCCGTCCATAAATCCGGCAATTGAATAACCGACTGCAGAATATTCATCGATACCGGTTACAACCACCTGACTGTAGTACTCGCCGTAATCAATAAGTTCCTCGGGATCGGCTTCGGTTTCGGGGTCGACAGAGCCCTCTTCGGATGTCTCGCTTGTCGAAGCCTCGGTGCTCTCACTTACAGTCTCCTGAGATACGC
>DBVS01000112.1:15313-19330 GCA_002308235.1 Lachnospiraceae bacterium UBA1258 | reverse complement strand
ACAGCCGCAGCAGCACATTACGCCTATAATGGCGGCAGTCATCAATAATCTCTTAATTCTCATATTAATCCTCCGTTTAAATTCTTTCCCATTACCACCATTTTGCGACAAAAAAAAGCTATTGTCAAAAGAAAAAGAGAGGCCGGAGCCAAGGTGTGTAACCTCAGTCCCGACCGGACTTAATTTCTGTTATTTGCGAGCTTCGTAATCCTCATCGATTTCGGCTTTCCATGCGCCGTCTGCGAATGCGCAAGCCATCTCGGCGGAAGACTTGCACTTTCTTACGCGGCTGATAGCCTTATCGAGAACCGAATAATTGACTGCGGTGCCGACGGCGTCGCATACGAAATTGGCAGCGCGTTCCTTTCGGATGCCCATGTTGCCGGCCACTTCTATGGCATCGATGTTGGCGCCGAGAAATAAGAATTCCCAGTTGTACTTTTCTTTCTGGCGCTCAATCATGCGCTTGATGTCCTTGNNCTTCTTGACGTCTTTGAAGGTGTAACGTCTGCTGGCATTTTCAAGACCGTCCGTAGTGATAACAAACAGTGTTTTCGCGGGTCTGTCCTTCTCTTTTGAGTATTTGTGAACGTTACCGATGTGATTGATTGCATCTCCCACCGCATCAAGAAGGGCCGTGCAACCCCGTACATAATAATCATCACCCGTCAGTTTCTTCACCTCGCCGATGGGAACCCTGTCATGAATGACATCGCANNCCGTCCGTCGTGATGATGAAGAGAGTCTTTGCGGGGCGGTCTTCCTCGCGGACATACTTGTGAATGTTGCCGATGTGGTGAATCGCACCGCCGACTGCGTCGAGGAGTGCCGTGCAACCTCTTACGTAGTAGTCGTCTTCGGTCATCTTCTTAATCTTTGAAATCTCTACTCTGTCGTGAAGCACTTCACACTGATCGTCGAAGAGCACTGTTGATACAAGAGCCTCGCCTTCTTCTTTTTGCTGTTTCTTAATCATAGAGTTGAAACCGCCGATGGTGTCGGCTTCAAGTCCGCTCATGGACCCGCTTCTGTCAAGGATAAATACAAGTTCAGTCAAGTTTTCTCTCATAAAAATAACCTCCGTAAATTGGTGAATCGAAAGTCTCCGCAAGTTCGTACCTTCGACATTATCTGTTACTGAGGTCATTTTAAGTCCTATATGTTTTTTATCGGTCACTTGCCGGGCGACAATTTTACTTCCCGTCATCCGTACAATTTAACGGTGAGCGTCCGAAATTCAGGAAACGGTCCCGGTCTACTGGCCGGGTACAAAGCCGAGTAACTGCTCACCGTGCTCGAACAAAGCAACATTTATTTCGTAAATATCGTAAACTTCCCGCTCGATAAAGTACCTGACTATAATGTCCTGCTTGCTGCAGGGCGACAGTGCCAGCCCCGCTCTCGAAAGAAGGTCCTTGGTGTCATCAAGGTTAAGTTCCAAAGCGATTGCCAAAGCAAGAGCAGTGGACTTACTGGGGTTCTTGGTGGTTCCGCATTTAAGTTTCGAGAATGCCTTTCGATCGAGGTTAGCTCTCTTTTGCACCTCAACATCCGTCAAGCCACGGTCGTCCGCAAAGGAAAAGACAAGTTCCATAAAGGTTTTGTCGATATTCTTAACCGCATCCTCAAGGCTCTTTCTTTTGGGCGGTTGCTCCTTCGCTATTCCACAGACAAATTCCGAAGCCCCTAAAAAGGCCTGATCCTCCGCGGTCTCACTGCATACTTCTTCGCAAACTTTTCTTCCCCACTTACGGTTCTTTTTATCTTGTCGTGAGGCTTTTCCGGGTTTTACGACAGGTTCGTCACTTGCAATGCTCCGCAGCATAAAAGGAGCTCCTGCAGACGGGCTGAGGGACCGTGCCGCCATTCCGAGGTATTCTTCTTTAGTTTTCTCCTCTACGTAGTTGTCATTGATGTATGAATCGATATCTCCGTAGAGTTCACCGGATAACGAGAAGGATTTTTCATCAAATACGACAAGAAAAAGCTCCATGTCATGTTCTGCCATGAAAGCTTCGATCTCGGAAAGTGCGATCCTCAGAGCTATACCTTTCGGAAAACCGTAGGTGCCGGAAGCAAGAAGCGGAATGGCAAGAGATTCAATGCCGTTATCAAGCGCTACTCTGAAAACGGATCTGTAGCAGTTTCGGATAATCGATTCTTCTCCGCGATCCCCGCCCTGCCAGGCAGTGCCGACAGTATGAATTATGTACCGCGCCGGCAGTTTAAACCCATCCGTGATCACAGAGCATCCGGGATCTATAATACCGATTTCCCGACGGCGTTCCAAAAGCTCTTCCGCACCGGCTGCTTCGTAGACAGCGGTATCGATCCCTGCGCCGTAATCCGGCAAGGGATTCGCAGTATTCACTATGGCATCTACATGCATTTTTGTAATGTCATTTCTAACAATCTGAAAGGGCATGGGCGCTCCTCATTACTTTTTCTTTTTGCCGGGCATCCTGAAAGTTATTACTTATAAAGCCTCATGAATCAAATCATTTATGTGTATTTCAACACTGTCCAGGCATGGAACAGAACAATTCTTTGAATTCAGTAAAAGCGGAAGTTCCGTACACCCCAGCACAACTGCTTCAATGCCGCATTGATCTCGCATTTTATCTATTATGCTTTGGAACTCTTTTAAAGTGCTTTCCTTAACAATCCCTATTTCCAACTCCTCTAAAATCCGTTTTGCCACAAGATTCCGATCATTTTCATCGGGAATATATACTTCTATCCCCGCATCCCTAAAATCATTTTTCATATAATCCTGTTCCATTGTGAAAATGGTCCCAAGAAGAAGGATCTTTTTATACCCCTTGTTCTTTACCTCTTTGCAGACTGCTTTAGGAATACTGATCAACGAAACGCCTGTATCTTTAACCAAGTCTTCAAACACAATATGCATAGTCACTGCCGTCAAAGATATTACTTCTGCACCTGCCTTTTTAAGACACCGCACTTTCTCGGAAATATAATTCTTAAGAAGGTCATATTTTCCCGAAGAAACATAATCCCATGCTCTTCTGAAATCCACGCTCTCGATAACAATCTCCGGCATCTGTTTCCCTTCTGTGATCTTATCGATTATAGAATTTAATTCTTTATAATACATAAGTGTGGATTCAGGCCCGGTACCACCCACTAATCCTATTTTTTTCATAGAAAGTCCCTTTCTTCATCCTTTTAGGAAATCCTTTAAGCCCGCGAAAGTGAAACTACGGTTTCGATGTGTCCGCCGTGCAAAAACTGGTCTACGGGGCGGACGCGGTCAAGGGTGTAGCCGCCTTCGGTAAGGATCTTTAAGTCCCTGGCCAGAGTGGCGGGGTCACAGGAAACGTAAACCAGACGCTTCGGCGCGTTTTTAAGGATGGTCTCAATGAGTTTTTCATCACAACCTTTTCTCGGAGGATCCACCACAATCACATCGGGACGCGGCAGGGTGGGTGCCAGATCTTCAGCGGCTCCCGCTGAAAAGAAAGCGTTCGTTATTCCGTTTATCTCCGCGTTTTTCTTTGCATCCTCAATGGCCTCCGGAACGATCTCCACTCCGTAAACCTCTTTTGCGGCCTTAGCCAGGAACAAAGAAATGGTACCGATCCCGCAATACAGATCCCAAACCGTTTCAGAGCCCGAAAGATCCGCATATTCAAGGGCCAGCTTATAGAGTTTCAGCGTCTGCTCCGGATTCACCTGATAAAAAGAAAGAGGCGAGATCCGGTAGGTTATATCCCCTATCTTATCTTCGATGTATTCGCGACCGAAAATGAGTTTAACACTTTCGCCCATGATAACATTGGTGTTCTTTTTGTTTATGTTAAGGCAAAGGCAGGAAAGCGTGCAGTTTTCGGCCTCCGCTGCTTTTTTCAGTCTCTCGGTCAGGTCCTCTTCGGCGGGTATCTTTTCCCCGTTGATGACAAGACAGACCATAAGCTCCTTTGTGGCAAAGCCCAGGCGCGTGAAGATATGTCGAACCAGACCCTTGCCGGTTTCTTCGTTGTAAGAAGAAACCGA
>DBVS01000112.1:9767-15194 GCA_002308235.1 Lachnospiraceae bacterium UBA1258 | reverse complement strand
TCCCTGTCCGTTCCAACAGGGAACTGGGCCTTATTGCGGTAATAATACAGGTTCTCCGCCCCGACTATAGGCTCCATGGGCGGATTCTTGATCCCGCCGATCCTTTCGATGCAGTCTTTGACCTTCTCCGCCTTGAGCTTGAGCTGTTCTTTGTAATCCATGTGCAAAAGGGTGCAGCCCCCGCACTTTGATGCAACGGGACACTTTGGTTCCACGCGAAAAGAAGAAGGTGACAAGACCTTCGCGATTATTGCGTATGCGTAAGACTTCTTCACCTTCGTGATGTGAGCCAGAACCCTGTCTCCGGGAATGGCGCCGGCAACAAACACCGTAAGCCCATCGTCCGTTCTTCCGATGCCTTCTCCCTCGGAACCCATGCTTTCTATTTGGATCTCTGTTTCACTGTTCTTGGATATCAAATGTTACTCCTCGGCTTTTGTCGCCCTTAAATTCGTCTCAAAAAGCTTGTTGTAGCCAAGCCATCCGGTTTCGGCGGTACTGAAAAGGATTTCCTTAAAGGTTTCCATTTTTGCGTCCAGATCGTCAGCGTAGTTCAAAGCAACCGCCTCTGCCAGGGCAGGCTTCTTGGGCGAGCCGAACTCCAGCTTCCCGTGGTGCGCAAGAATGCAGTGCTTAAGTTCGTTTTCAAGACTCTTGGGAAATCCCTCCACAAACTTTGCTTTTTCACTGACCATTTCGGCACCCATAACGATATGGCCGAGCAGATTTCCCTCGTCTGTGTAATCGTTTTCGGGGAAAGCAGAGAATTCCCTTACCTTTCCCACATCATGCAAAAGTGCGGCGGTAATGAGCAGATCACCCTTTAAGAAGGTATATTTCTTTGCATACATCTTACAGAGTCCCGCAACGGAAAGAGTATGCTCCAAAAGTCCGCCCACAAAGCAATGGTGTACGCTCTTCGCAGCGCTTGAAAAACGGAACTTTTTGATGAATTCCTCGTCGTTTACGAAAAACTCTTCGAGAAGGGCCTTTAAATGTACGTTGGAGATCCCTCCGATAAGGCCCAGAAGTTCTTTATACATTTCGTCATTGTCTCTTTCGCTCACGGGAAGGTAGTCCTTCGGATCGTACTCTCCCTCGGAGCAGACACGGACGCGCTTAACGTTTAACTGGGGGCCGTTAAAATCCACCACATCGGCGACTATATCCACATAGTCCAGGGGTTCGAATTCCGCAATTCCCGCGCTTCCCACATCCCAGATCTTTCCGTCGATGGCTCCCGTTTTATCCTGAAGAACCATGCTGTCGTAGGGCTTTCCGGTCTTGGTAACGGCGGATGACTTGCTTTTGCAAAGATAAATCCCCGAAACGTGATCTCCGATCTTTAACTCACTGATAAATCTCATGTTTATTGCCTTTCTTTATATCATTTTCCTTCGATTACAACCTCAAAGGTCATTTCCCTGTAAGTGTCCTGCGTTGACCTGTAAACCACCACCGTGACCGTATGCCCCACCTGGGTATTTCTTAAGGCATTCACATAATCCGAGAAACGATAAAGGATCGCATCGTTAAAACGGACTATTATGTCTCCGCTTTGGATCCCTGCGGCCAGGGCGGGTGAATCCATCTCAAGGGATTTAACGAAAACGCCCTCGGGGGCTCCGTACATTGAAACCGCTTCTACCGGCACATCACCTCCGTTAATGCCGAAGTAGGGTATCTCTTCACCGTTTGAAAGGGTCGCGATGGTCCTTTTAAGCTCGGTTATTCCGATGGCACAGATAAGATTCCTTGCATCGTTTGAATTAAATTTGGTATCGATCATCCCCACGACTTCACCGCGAAGATTTATAAGTATTCCCGTTGCGGACTGACTTCCGTACATATCGGTGGTCAGGTGCTTGTAATAATAGTCCACAACACTTATCCTCTGGGAATTCGAGGTTACGATCCCGTAGTTCATGGAGCCGTAGATTCCCGAAGGACTTCCGACGGCAATAACCGGGGAACCCACCAGACTGTTCTGTGTCGAACTTCCGAAAGAAGCAACCTCAATGCTGTTCCTGGTCAGTTCGTTGATCTTGTCGGCAGAAATCGCCAGTGCGCAAAGGCCTGTACTTTCATCGCTTTTCACCAGCTCGGCTTCTGCCTTGATACCGTTTGCAAAGGTCACGATGATGGAGTCCGCGCCCGTAAGCTTTGAATAATTCGTAAGGACGTAAAGGTTACTTCCGTTATCCGCAACGATCAGTCCCGACAGTTCGCTGGAGCTCTGGGTAATGTTGTTAAACCAGTCCGTGCTTTGTTTTACGGGTGTGACCCTGACGACGGATTTAAGGGCCGCCGCACCGATGGAAGAAAGGGACTTGTACAGATCCTGGTAATCGTTCAGGGAAAACTTTACCTCTTCAAGAAGGGCCCTGACCTCTTCCTCTTCAAGAAATTCGTACTTGCTTAAGTCGATCTCCGGCTCCTCGTGAGTGATCAGCATGTCCTCCGGCGCCATCTCGTCTTCGATTGTGTCTTCCGGGATCGATACACGGGGTGCCGACGTGGCAGGAGTATTGCCCTTATTGATCCTTGAAAGTACAAAGGGCGATAACAAAGCAAAAGTAAGGCAGGCCACCAGTCCGAAAACCACCGCGGAAACAGCCGCCAGCAGCGTGTTTCTCGCAAGCTTGTGCTTGTTGATGGGCCTTCTCTTTATCTCTTCGCGCATAAAGACATATTTGTCCTGCTCTTCAACCGTTTCGCGCTTTTCTTTATTTTCTTTATCTTCCCGGTTCATATAACCTCCCGACGGTCCGTCAGTCGTCCACCTTTGCAAGAGAGAAAATAAATTCGCTGCCCACACCCTCCGTGCTTATCACGTTTATGTGCTCGTTGTGGGCATTGATGATCTCCTTTGTGATGGCGAGTCCCAGACCTGTACCCTTTTTGTCCTTACCCCTTGAAAGATCGGACTTGTAAAACCTGTCAAATACAAGCTTTACTTCATCCTTCGGAATTCCTATACCAAAGTCCTTCACCGAAACAAAGACCTTGGAATGCTTCTCTGTCGTTTCTATACGGATCGACGAATTGTGATGCGAGAATTTGATCGCATTATCAAGCAGGTTATAAAGCACCTGCCCGATCTTGGTCTCGTCAGCGTTAACCAAAAGAACATCCCCCGTCAGCACGAGATCTATGCTTATTCCCTTTTTCTCACAGGTTCCTTCGAAGGTTGCCACCGTGTTTCTGATAACGCTGTTTATATCAAACTCGGTAAGCTCCAGCACCATGCCCTTCATGTTCAGGTTGTTAAGAGAAAGAAGGCTGTTGGTAAGTTTAGTCAGCCGCTCGGTCTCGCTTAAAACGATTCCGAGATATTTCTCTGTCATCTCCGGCGGTATCGTTCCGTCAAGCATGGCCTCCAGATAACCTCTTATGGATGTAAGGGGCGATCTGAAATCGTGAGATACATTAGCGATAAATTTTTTCTGGTTATCTTCGGAACGGGCGATCTCACTTGCCATATATGAAAGGGTGGCTGCCAGATATCCCATTTCGTCCCGGGTCTCCACGTTCAGTTCGTAGTGCAGATTTCCCGAGGCATATTGTTCCGTGGCCTCCGTGATCTTTCTTAGCGGAATATAAACAACCTCGGTAAAGAAAACCAGTATTATCAAAGAAAGAAGGAGAAGGATCACCAAAAGCAGGTATGCGACCCGCATAAAGCTGTCGACTTCCGCCTCAATGTCATTGATGGTCACGTGGATCACAACATATCCCTTCACCCTGTAGTCTCCGGTGATGGGCGCGATTACGCTTAACATTTCCCTGTCAAAGGTTCCGAAAAACGTCCCGGTGGTGTACAGATCGTTTCCGGTGATCATAGGGTCAAAGCCCTCCACCACCACTGCTTCGTCCAGATTAAGGGGCGTTCCGGAGGAAAGGATCATTCTTCCCGAAGGGTTGATTATCCATATTTCCGCAGAAAGAAAGGCATCCAGGTCATCTATCTGCTGTTTTACTTCCTCCAGGGTCCTGGTGGTCTGATAAAGGTCTGCCGCGTAGGTATTTGCGATGATGGTTGCTTCACGATAATAAGACTCGGCCTTTCGGGACAGAACATTGTCGTAAACCGTCTTTGACACAAAGGAACTTACGATAATGGTCCCGAAAACACCGAATATGATATATGCCAGTATGAACTTTAAATACAGGGTTCTTCTATTCATCGGCCTTTGAAAGGGGCGCGCACTTGGTCTCGAATTTATAACCGACGCTCCAGATTGTACTTATTTTCCACATCTCGTGGTCTTTGATCTTCTCGCGGAGCCTCTTGATGTGAACGTCCACGGTACGGGTTCCGCCCACATACTCATAGCCCCAGATCTTATCAAGAAGATGTTCTCTGGTGAAAACGTGGTTGGGGGTTGATGCGAGGAAATACAGCAATTCCAGTTCTTTCGGCGGCATTTCCACGTTTTCGCCGTTATACACAACGGAATAATTCGTAAGATTGATGGTAAGATCGGGATAAGCAACACAACGGTCTCCGGTGGTCACCACCACGGGGGCGGTCTGTTTGGTCCTGCGAAGAACTGCCTTTACCCTCGCCACCAATTCCTTGGTGTCGAAAGGCTTTTCCATGTAGTCATCGGCTCCCAGTTCAAGCCCCAGCACCTTGTCAAAAACCTCTCCCTTGGCGGAGATCATGATAACCGGCACCTGAGACTTGGACCTTATCTCACGGCATACCTGATATCCGTCGATGCCCGGGAGCATCAGGTCCAGGAGCACCAGATCCGGCGCATAGGAATCAAAGGCGTCAAGCGCCGACTCGCCGTCATTTACGATCTTAGTCTCAAAGCATTCCTTGATAAGATACAAAGAAACCAGTTCCGCTATATTGTTGTCGTCGTCAACTATAAGTATTTTCTGCCGATTAACCATTAACGCCCCCGTTCCGGGCATAGCCCGTGATTACTTGAATTCAACTATCGTGACTCCTGCGTCACCTTCGCCGTGCTCACCCGCACGATATGATTTTACATACTTGCATTTCTTTAAGAACGAAGAAACCGCGTTTCTCAAAGTACCCGTTCCTTTACCGTGTACGATACGTACGCTGGTGAAATGGGAAAGATATGCATCGTCAAGGTACTTATCGAGGATTGCCAGTGCTTCGTCCACGGTCTTTCCGATGAGATTGCACTCATAGGAAACCGAAAGGGATTTGGCCATCTTAAGTCCGCCGCCCGTGGGATTGTGTCTGAGTCCCGGTGCGGTGACGGTTTCTTCATGTACAAGTTCGAGGTCCTTGATATTGACCTGCGACCTGATGATTCCGGCCTGAATAAAGAGGTTACCCTTGGCGTCCGGCAGGGAGTTTACCGTTCCCTTAAGACCCATGGAAACAACCCGCACCATATCGCCGAGATGCAGGTCCTTGGGGGATACTCCCGACTTTTCCTT
>DBVS01000112.1:0-9590 GCA_002308235.1 Lachnospiraceae bacterium UBA1258 | reverse complement strand
TCGTTGATCTTTTCATTTCGCTGCTTGAGTTCTTCGCGTTCTTTTTGCGCCTCTTCAAGGAGCCTGTCAAGCTCGGCTCTGTCTTTTTCAACCGAAACTCTCTTTCCTTCGAGGTCTGCGATAACGTCTTCGAACTTTTCGCTTCCCTCATCGATCTGATGTCTTGCGGCTTCGATGATTTCGGGAGAAAGTCCCAGTTTCGAAGAGATTGCAAAAGCGTTACTCTTTCCGGGAATACCGATTAAAAGCCTGTAGGTAGGCGAAAGGGTCTCCACGTTAAACTCACAGCAGCCGTTCTCCACGAAAGAAGTGGAAAGGGCGAAGATCTTAAGCTCGCTGTAGTGGGTGGTGGCCATGGTGCGGATTCCCCGGTCATGCAGGAAGCTGAGTATTGCTATGGCAAGGGCAGCTCCCTCCGTAGGATCCGTTCCCGCTCCCAATTCGTCAAAAAGACACAGGGAATTTTCATCCGCCCTGTCAAGAATGTGTACTATACTCTTCATGTGGGAAGAGAAGGTCGAAAGGCTCTGTTCAATGCTCTGCTCGTCACCGATATCCGCATATACTTCGGTAAATACCGAAAGCTCCGTAAGGTCTCCCGCGGGCACGTGGAGACCCGCCTGACCCATGAGGGTAAAAAGGCCCACGGTCTTTAAGGTAACGGTCTTACCCCCTGTGTTGGGGCCCGTTATAACGAGCATGTCAAAATCCTTACCCAGAGGTACATCGATGGGTACAACCTTCTTTTTATCAAGCAGGGGATGACGGCCTTTCTTGATATCTATGCGATGTTCCGTATTGAATCTCGGACGGACCGCATTCTGTTCAAGAGCGAGATTGGCCTTGGCAAAGATAAAATCAAGCTTTGTCATAAGCTCGGCATCCGTCTTTAATTCCGTAAGCTTCTCACCCAGCATTCCCGAAAGATTTGCGAGAATGACGGCGATCTCTTTCTTTTCCTCCAACTCGAGCTCTCTTATTTTGTTGTTTAATTCAACCACCTGTTTGGGCTCAATAAAAACGGTGGCGCCGGTCTGGGACTGGTCGTGGACCATACCCGAAACCTGACCCTTGTATTCGCTCTTTACGGGAATACAATACCGGTCGTTTCGCATGGTAATGACCGCATCCTGAAGGTAGGTCCGGTATTCGCCGTTCACCATTTTGTTAAGCTCCGAATGGATGCTGTCGGCGGCAAGTTTCATGCTCCTGCGGATGGATTTAAGCTTGGGACTCGCATCGTCTGCAATATCCCCCTCTTCCGAAAGGATGCATCTGTCTATCTCTTTTGCCGCGGTCTGTACGGGCTCAAGGAGATTGAAATAATCGTCCAGGGAATCGGATTCTTCCTCTTCCCGCTCCTTTGCACCCCAGGATTTTACGCGATGTACGTTGTTAAGAAATGAGGCAAACGAAAGAAGCTCCGAAGCAAGAAGCGTGCTTCCGATCTCAAGTGATTTAAGGGCAAAGCTCAGATCCGCATTTGAACCGAAGCTGATGCTTCCCTTCTTAAAAAGGCGCGTTAAAGCGTCGGCGGTGTTTTTCTGCGCCGCCTCTATGTCTATGAGCGAGGTCATCGGCAGAAGCTCGCGGCACATCTTTTTTCCGGGTGCGGAGCCTGCCTTTTCCTCAAGCTGTTTGATGATGGATGTATATTCCAGTGTTGAAAGTACTTTGGTGTTCATAGTGTTAATTATATCATATTATTTTGCACGGATAAACGGTGCCGGGCCCGTGGACGGCTTATGAGGTCCACGATAGCCTGTGCAGTTCACCCGCGGTGGCCATGCCTTTAAAGCCCTGCTGCCTGAGAGCTTCATAAAGAATGATGGCTACCGAGTTTGACAGGTTAAGTGATCTGGTTTCCGAAAGCATGGGGATCCTGATGCAGCGCTCCCTGTTTTCGACCAGGAATTCTTCGGGAATGCCCGCAGATTCCTTGCCGAACATGATAAAATCCTCGGGACTGTAGGAAACCTCCGTGTAGGCTCTTTCCGCTTTTGTGGTGGCATACCAGATCTTTGCCCCCGGGTTTTTCGCGAGAAAATCGGCATAGTTAATGTATGTATGAAGGTCCAGGGAATCCCAGTAATCCATCCCCGCCCGCTTTACCGACTTCTCATCGATCCTGAAACCGAAGGGCTCTATTAAGTGAAGCGGCGTACCCGTCGCAACACAGGTACGCCCGATATTTCCCGTATTTGCCGCAATTTCCGGCTGGTGTAAAACTATATGCATTGACCGCTATCCTCTTCCCTGTTCCTTGCGCAGCTTTTCCACAAACCGCTTCAGGCGCTCCATGGCGGTCTTTAAGTGATCCAGGGAATAAGCATAGGATATTCGAAGGAAGCCTTCTCCGCAGTCGCCGAAGGCGGTTCCCGGTACGGCGGCAACCTTTTCTTCTTCAAGAAATCTGGTGGCAAACTCATCGCTTGTCATATTGAATTCCTTAATGCAGGGGAACACATAGAATGCTCCGAAGGGCTCAAAACAGTCAAGCCCCATTTCCTTAAAGGCGTTAAGAAGAAAGCGTCTGCGCTGATTGTAGGCTTCGCGCATCTTATCGATATCCTCGTCCCCGTTCTTTACGGCCTCAATGGCAGCGTACTGGCTGGTGGTGGGCGCGCACATGATACAGAACTGGTGGATCTTGGTCATCTGTCTGATAATCTCTTCGGGACCGCAGGCGTATCCCAGTCTCCATCCCGTCATGGCATAGGCCTTGGAAAAACCGTTGATCAGGATGGTGCGTTCCTTCATGCCGGGAAGGGAAGCTATGGAAACATGCCTGCCCTTATAGGTAAGCTCTGCGTAGATCTCATCGGACATAACAAAGATGTCCTTCTCAACGCAGACCTTCGCGATGGCCAGCAGGTCGCTTTCTTCCATGATGGCTCCCGTGGGATTGTTGGGGAAGGGAAGGATCAGCACTCTGGTCTTGTCGGTTATGGCATCCCGCAGTTCTTTTTCCGTAAGCCTGAATTCATTCTCTGCTTTAAGCTCGATTATTACGGGCTTGCCCCCTGCGATTATGGTGCAGGGCTCGTAGGAAACGTAGGAAGGCTGGGGAATAAGCACCTCATCCCCGGGATTTAACATGGCGCGAAGGCCGATATCTATGGCTTCGGACCCTCCCACGGTAATGACCATTTCCTTCGTGGGATCGTAGGAAACCTTGAACTTTTTCTCAAGATATTTTGCAATCTCCTGTCTTAACTGAAGCAGACCGGAGTTTGAAGTGTATATCGTCTTTCCCTTTTCGAGGGAGTAAATGCCCTCGTCCCTTATGTGCCAGGGAGTGTCGAAGTCAGGCTCGCCCACACCCAGGGAAATGGCATCTTTCATTTCATGTACTATGTCGAAAAACTTACGGATACCCGAAGGCTTAAGCTTAACGACTTCTTCCGATAAAGGTATTCTCATAAGGTTATCTTCTCTCTTTCATCCACAGATTTTTTTGCAAGGACCGTTCCGTGATCCTTGTATTTCTTGAGCACGAAATGAGTGGCTGTGCTGATGACGGTCTCTAAGGTGGAAAGCTTGTCCGATACGAACAAAGAAACCTCTTTTAAGGTCTTTCCTTCAAGAGAGACAAGAAGATCATAGCCGCCGGAAATAAGGTACACCGCATTGACCTCGGGATAGTTGTAGATACGCTCCGCAATGCTGTCAAAGCCCTGGCCTCTCTGGGGTGTAACTCTTACTTCGATAAGAGCGGTAACCTTCTCGATGGAAGTCTTCTCCCAGTCGATAAGGGTATGGTATCCGCAGATTATTCCTTCTTCTTCCATTTTTTTGATCTCATTGGCAACGTCGATTTCGGGATAGCCCAAAAGAATGGCAAGTTCCTTTATCTCTATACGTGAATTTTTCTCTATTACTGCAAGTATCTGTTCTCTCATAAGTCCTCCTGTATGGGGATCACCCAATTATTTTGTAAATTTCATCCGTTTTGGGAGTCTCAAGAAATCTTCTCGATTCTCCGTTTATCAGAACTCTGTCGTTTGAATCGGTGCAAACGCCGATAACAACAGCCTCAACTCCTTCTTTTTTCAGATCCGATACAAGCTTCTTAGGGTCTTTTGCGGTAACCAAAAGTCCCCCCGCGGAAGTAAGCTCATAGGGATTAATGTCAAAGAAATTGCAGATTTCAATGGATTCCTGCATAACCGGAATCTTCCTTAAATCTGTTTCCAGTCCGACGCCGGAATGCTCGGCCAGTTCCCAAAGTGCTGCAAAAACTCCACCCCGAGACAGGTCGTGCATGGCCGTTACGCCGGACTTAATGGCGAGGGCGGCCTCTTTCTTTACCGACATCAGCTTTTCAAAATTCTCGGCCCGATATATCATGTCAGCCGGAAACTTCTTAAGAAGTTCGGCCTCTTTAGCCTTGGTAATTGCTGCGGTTCCCTCTAAGGCTATGTGGCCTATGAGAATCACGGAATCTCCGGGCGCGGCACCGTTTTTAAGGGTTTCAAACGCGGTCTCTTCAGCCCGTCCCACAGCTGTCACGGAAATCACCGGGCGATTTACCGCATCGGAAATCTCGGTACTTCCTCCGACTGTCTGGGCCCCCAGCTCCGCGGCAAGCTTTTCGGCCTTTAAAGCTGTCTCTTTTATAAGCGGCTCCTCTGTGTCTGCGGGAAAAACCGCACTCATCAAAAATCCCACGGTCTCTCCGCCCTTTGCGGCTATATTGTTCGAAGACGATACAAATGCGTGTCTTAACCCGGAATCTGTGCCGAACTCAGCGGTCGATACGCTTGACAAAGCAAGGTCCCCCATACGAAAAACGGCGCAGTCTCCCCCGACGGTCGCACCGACGAGAACTTCACCGCGCCTTTTCTTTATCACCTTAAGTATTGACCTTTTCAGGACATTTTCCGGGATCTTACCTGTATTCAACCCTGTACCGCCGTTTCAAATTTATTGATTTGGTTTGTATCAGACCAGCGAAGATGCTACAATGGGGATGATCATACAAAGGATCAGTATGATCACGACTATGAGCGTAAAGATTCTTCTGTTTTTCTTTTTATAAAAATTAAACATAAAACACCTGAATTTATACCTTTCCGAATGGAGTAAATTATACCGTATGTACTGGAAAATTGCAACTGTACTGATACTTTTCATAATCTTTGGGTGGTGCTTTATTGAGATCAAGATCCGCACCCGGAAGGACGAAAAACTCGAAGCCTCCTTCTGGGACAGAGAACGTGAGGCAAACAACGTCCGCAGAAAGCCCATCGATCACCTTGACTATATAAAGGTTCCGTCGGATCTGCCAACGGAGCTTCTTTCCGATAACCCCGAAATTCCGGGAATCATAGAGACCGTTGAGCGTATCTCAAAAGAGAAGATCCTCAATCTCACCGGCTATACCAATACTGATTTAAAGCTTATGTACGGCGCTCCCAACATCACGGAGCTTTCTTTGTACGACCAGAATTACACGGCGCTTGTCACGACCCTTCAAAAGTGGGCGGACATTCTGCTTGATAACGATCATGAAAGCGAAGCGATCCGCATTATGGAGTTCCTAATCTCCACAAAAGTCGATATCGGACGCACATACCGTCTCCTTGCCAAGCACTACCTCGCCTGCGGGAACACGGAAGCCTTCGAAGGATTAAAAAAGACCGCCGGGGAGTTAAGATCCCTGAACGGTCCTCATATATTAGAGTCGTTGAAAGAAATGGAATGATGTTTTATTCCACGCCGTTTATATGCCTTGAGTCACTTGCAATTTCTATCATCGGGACGGTAAGGCTGCCGGGCCTCCTGTCAAAGCGAAGGCTTGTGACGGCTGTGTACAAGATGTTGCCGAGAGTTATGCACAGATAAGGGAAAGGAATGTTTAGGATCCTGGAAAGCAACGCCGTGGAAGATCCGCCGTGGCTGAACAAAGCAACCGTGTGTTCGGAATCATCGGCACGTTTGCAGCGGTAAACAGAACCCTCCCGTTCATATCCCAGTTCTTTGAGCCATTCGTCCGCCTTTACGAAAATATTGTCGATGTCGACAACTGCAGCATTGTCTCTGAACTCCGGATAATCTCTCCAGTCGACGCGCTGAAGATCTATTCCCCTTTGCGCCATTTTATAAGCGACCTCCCAGGGGTTGCCGCTTTCATAAAGGGCTCCAAATTTACCGAAACGGATCTCTTTCATAAAATCAAGGATCTTTATGTCCTTTATTCCCGATGCCTCCGAAAATGCCTGTGCGGTTTCTCTTGCGCGTCCCAGGGGTGAAGAATATATCTCCTCTATTCCTTCCTCCAAAAGCCTTTGAGCCGCAACCTTTGCATGCTTTTTCCCAAGCTCTGTCAGGCAGTCCTTCTCATAGTTCGGTTCCCCGTGTCGTACCAATACTATTCTCATATTCCCTCCGTTTTCTAATTTGAACTCATTAATTTATGGGCATTTTATCCCAAACAGACCGGTCTCATCGTCTGTTTTTCTTGCTGTTTCAAATGCGTCAGTCACCTTTTTACTCTTTCCAAGTTCATAAAAAAGTCTTGTCATAAACATGATAGCGGCTTTTCCGTCTATATAATCGGTCGGGGCAATATATATGTTATTTTTCGCAAATACATCTGCCATTTCGTCACATCCCACAGTGCATCCCGTACTGATTATGGTCTTTCCTTTGATCTGACAATACTGCTCAACTTCTTTCGGTCCAAAATTTCCGCGAGGCTCTTCGGGGAAATAAACATCTTCCGCCAAAGTCGGCATGATAATCTTGCCACCCTCTCCATGGCACGATATGATTACATAATCGGCATCTATAACAAGATTTCCCTGCAAAATATCTATTAGATCCTTCGGCCTTCCAACAGGTTTTACCATGACCGTATAGCCAAACAATTCAAGAGACTGCCTGATAGCTTCACGTTCACTTCCGCTGTCGCAAAGATCAACTATAAGCACTGCAGTATTCATTTTATAACCTCCTGAATCTTTTCGCGGATCAATACTTTTCTTCCTCAATCTGTGCGCGGAGTTTGTCGTAGTATCTGCTCGCTTCGTTCCGGGTCATGGCGTCGATGTCGTAGGGGCAGTCGATATTGTGCTTTTTTACCATATCCTTCAGGCGCTTCTTTTCACGCTCTCTGACGGGCTGTTCCTTTTTTGCTTTGTATATAAGCTGCGCAGGCTTAAAGAGGTCGGGATATTTCGCCGAAAAGTCTTCCTGCAGTTTAAGAAAAAGCAGGTGCGATGCCCGCGCGTCGTTTAACGCCCTGTGGGCACATAGCTCTATCCCGTAGTGGGTGCACATGTCCAAAAGCCGCTTGGAATTTAGATCCGGACAGCAGGCTCTTGAGATCCTCAGGGTGTCGATCCCGTCTCTGTCAAAGGATAGCCCGGCGTTCACCGCAGCCCTTTTCACGAAAGAATAATCAAAAAGAATGCTGTGTCCGAGAAGCGGAAGATCCCCGATAAATTCAAGCAGATCAATGATCACTGTCTCGGCTTTCGGGGCGTCCTTTATGTCGGATTCCTCGATTCCCGTCAGCTCCGAAACACGCTCGTCCAGTCTCCTTCCGGGATTTACGAAGGTGGAAAAAGAATCGGTTTCGGCTCCGTTTATCACTTTAACGGCTCCGATCTCAATGATCTTATCTTTCTTGGGATCGAGCCCCGTGGTCTCTAAGTCTAAAGCTACGTAATCCATTTACTTTTTTGCCTTTCTTTTTCCGTCAAACTCTGAGTATGAAGGACAGATGTCTTTTAAGTAACATTCTTCACACTTTGGGGTGGGCGCCTTGCAGATCGTACGCCCCAGAGCTATGAACCAGTGATTCACATAGATCCAGTAGTCCTTCGAGACTTCTTTCATAAGTGCGAACTCTGCTTTCACCGGGTCATCGGTCTTTACCAGTCCGAGTCTGTTGGAAATTCTGAGTACATGGGTATCTACCACGACACTGGGCTCATGAAAGATATTTCCGCGGATCACGTTGGCGGTCTTTCGTCCGACACCGGGAAGTGTCGTAAGGCTCTCTATATCCTTGGGGACCTCCCCACCGAAATCATCGCAAAGCTTTTTACAACAGGCGATGATATTTTTTGCTTTGTTATGATAGAAACCTACGGAATGAATGTCTTTTTCAAGTTCCCCGATATCCGCTTCCGCAAAAGCCTTGGGAGATGTGTATTTCCTGTACAGATCCTTCGCCACTTCGTTGACCCTGGCATCGGTACACTGAGCGCTCATGATGGTGGAAATGAGCAGCTGCCAGGCACTGTCGTGATCAAGATAACAGGTTAAGTCACGGCCGTATTCCGATTCCATGCGATTGAGGATTTCGGTGGTGTACTTTTTCACATGTTTTTCCTCTCCGGTAGACGTCTTTTAAAGAGTAGCCACAAATCTGTCAAATGCCGCCATGCCTTCGGGAGTACGTTTATAAACTCCGGCATCGGAAAGAACCTCGGCAAACACCTTGCCAATCTCCTCCTGCATGATCTCGTGCACTTTTTCGGGATTTGCATAAATCCTGTCTTTGAAGCCGTTAAGCCATTCTTCGTGCTTTGAAAGGGTCTCGTCCCCGGAAATGTCACGACGCTCCAAAACAGCCTTTTCAAGGTCCGCAATTTCGGTATTGAGTCTGGCGGGCAGGACCGCAAGACCCATCACTTCGATAAGGCCTATGTTTTCTTTCTTGATATGATGGAGCTTTGCGTGGGGATGATATACGCCCAGGGGATGCTCCTCGGTTGTTATATTGTTACGAAGCACCAGATCCAGCTCGTAATTGTCTCCGCGCTTGCGTGCGATGGGAGTAATGGTGTTATGAGGCTCTGAATCGGTATAAGCAAAAATGAAAGCAGCTTCATCGGTGTATTCACGCCAGTTTTTAAGCACGTGATCCGCAAGTTCGATGATGCGTTCCGTGTCGGGTGCAGAAAGCCTCAAAACCGACATGGGCCATTTTACACGACCCACTTTCACATCCTCAAAGCCTTTGACGGTGTATTCTTTTTCAACTTTGGCCTTGGCCATGGCGAACTCGTAATTTCCGCCCTGGAAATGGTCGTGAGTCAGGATGGATCCGCCCACAATGGGAAGGTCCGCATTGGATCCCACGAAATAGTGGGGAAACTGCTTAACGAAATCAAAGAGCTTGCAGAAGGTTCCGCGGTCGATCTTCATGGGAACATGCTGCCCGTTAAACACGATACAATGCTCGTTGTAATAAACGTAAGGCGAATACTGGAAGCCCCACTGCGAATCCTGAATAGTCACGGGAATGATCCTGTGATTCTCCCTGGCCGGGTGATTGATGCGGCCCGCATAGCCCTCGTTTTCCCGACAAAGAAGGCACTTGGGATACCCTGCCTGCTTCATGAGTTTGGCCGCCGCTATGGCCTTGGGGTCCTTTTCGGGCTTCGAAAGATTGATGGTGATGTCAAGATCGCCGTATTCGGTGGAAGTTACCCACTTCTGGTCCTTTTTGATCCTGTAACGGCGGATGTAATCGTTATCCCTTGAAAACTTGTAAAACCAGTCTGTCGCAGCCTTGGCGCTTTCTTTGTAAAGGGCGTTGAACCGGGCGATAACGGTGCTCGGAAAAGGAACCA
>DBVS01000031.1:2395-2527 GCA_002308235.1 Lachnospiraceae bacterium UBA1258 | reverse complement strand
CGCATAGTCGCAGTAGCAGTTAGTCGAACGGAGTGGAGCGAGTGAGCGAGTAACTTTTTGAAATCATGCGTAAAGAAGGAGACAATATATGTTAGATAAGAAAAACGTACACCTGGGCATTGCGCCCATCGC
>DBVS01000031.1:0-2386 GCA_002308235.1 Lachnospiraceae bacterium UBA1258 | reverse complement strand
ACCAACGACGATATGCCTGATCTGGGTGCAGAAAACACCTTTGAGCAGTGCGTCAGCGAAATGGCTCTCGCAGGCTACGAAGGATGTGAGATCGGAAACAAATACCCTCAGGACGTGGAGACTTTGAAGAAGGCACTTGCTCTTCGCAATCTCCGGATCTGCAACTGCTGGTTTTCCACTTTCTTAATTTCCAAGCCCTACGAAGAAACCGAGAAAGAATTCATCAAGAAAGTTGAATTTCTTAAGGCAATGGGAGCCAAGGTCATCGGCGTATCCGAGCAGTCTTACTCCGTTCAGGGTCAGATGAACACACCCGTGTTCGGACACAAGCACATCATGGATCAGGATGAGTGGAAGCTTCTTTGCGACGGTCTTAATAAGCTGGGTCGTGTAGCCAAAGAACGTGGAATCGATCTTACCTTCCATCATCACATGGGTACCGTTGTTCAGACCGAATCCGAAGTCGATTACATGATGGAGCATACGGATCCCGAGTACTTCAGCCTTCTTTTTGACAGCGGACACTTTGCTTACTGCGGAGTTGACCCCGTGAAGATGGTAAAGAGATACGCAGACCGCATCAAGCACGTACATCTTAAGGACATCCGTCCCGAAGTGGTGGAGAAGGTTAAGCGCGAGAATTTAAGCTTCCTTCAGGGTGTAAGAGAAGGCGCCTTCACAGTACCCGGTGACGGCTGTGTGGACTTTGATTCAATCTTCAAAGTACTTGAGGACACAGGTTACAAGGGCTACATGCTGGTAGAAGCGGAGCAGGATCCCGCAAAGGCAAATCCTCTTGAGTATGCTATCAAAGCCCGCAAGTTCATCAAAGAGCACGCAGGAATCTAAAAATAAAGGAGAAAAACTATGGTAACATTCGGCGTAATCGGTGCAGGCCGCATCGGTAAAGTACACACAGAAAGCATCTGCCTTCACGTTAAAGGTGCAAAGATCAAAACTCTTGCAGACCCCTTCATGAGCGATGAGGTTGCTGCATGGGCAAAGGATTTGGGAGTTGAGAACACCACCAAGGATTATCACGAGATCTTAAACGACCCCGAGATCGATGCGGTAATGATCTGTTCTTCCACCAACACTCATTCACCCATCTCCATCGAGGCTATTAAAGCAGGAAAGCATGTGTTCTGCGAAAAGCCCATCGACCACGATCTTGCAAAGATCAAAGAGGTTGTTGAGGCTTTAAAGGGCACCAAGATCAAATATCAGGTCGGCTTCAACAGAAGATTCGACCACAACTTCGAAGCTGTTCGCAATGCGGTTGCTTCCGGCAAGATCGGTGAGCCCCACATCATCAAGATCACTTCCCGTGACCCCGAACCTCCGTCAGCAGAGTATGCCGCAGTTTCCGGCGGTATGTTCCTTGACATGACCATTCATGATTTCGATATGGTTCGTTACCTTGCAGGCTGTGATGCGGAAGAAATCTACGTTCAGTCCGCGGTTCTGGTTGACCCTGCCATCGGCAAAGCAGGTGACGTTGATACCGCACTTATTACCCTTAAGATGGCCAACGGCGCTCTTGCAATGATCGATAACTCCCGTAAGGCTGTTTACGGTTACGATCAGAGAGCTGAAGTATTCGGTTCCAAGGGCATGGTACAGACCGCCAACGATACCCAGTCCACCATGGTATTCAGCGGAGATCAGGGCATCGTAGCTGAGAAGCCCCTTTACTTCTTCCTTGAAAGATACATGGAGTCCTTCTCCCGTGAAGTTCGCCTCTTTGTAAAAGCAATCGAAGAAGACACCGACACTCCTCTCGGCGTAATGGACGGCTTAAAGCCCGTGCTCATGGGCATCGCAGCCAAGAAGTCCGTGGAAGAGCATCGTCCCGTTAAACTTTCTGAAATCCAGTTCTAAAATGACGGAACGAGCCGCCTGCAAAATTCATTCGCAACCCGGCTCCACTCCGCTCAACTAACTTCTAACCGACCCTAGGCGCCCTGATGTGTTCGCGTGGAAGCGAAGCTCTCACATCGCGCGCCAACGCTCGGTAAGAAGTGGATTTTCGCTTCGGTTCCCGCCTAATTGTTGCTCATTGAATTTTGCAGGCGGCTGGTTCCGAAGTTTAGAAGGAGATAGATATGTTTACAGAATTTGTATATCCCGAGTTCGATGCGTCGGGTAAGAAGCAGCTTTGTACATACGGTGCCGAGAATGACATGATGATGGATATTGCCGTGTATCGCATGAAGAAAGGTGATACAAAAACATTCCTTTCAAACACCGAGGAAACCGCAGTGCTGGTGGTTCTCGGTAAGGTTTCTTTTGAATGGAACGGAGAGAAGAAAGAAGGTTGGCGCCATGATTTCATCAACGAAGGCCCTTACTGCCTTCATGCCTGCAAGGGTGTTGAAATAAAGAT
>DBVS01000018.1:27449-34833 GCA_002308235.1 Lachnospiraceae bacterium UBA1258 | reverse complement strand
CCCACATTTTTCACAAAACATAAGATCGTATTCCTTTCTTCAATAAATAATGAAAAAACTCTTTTGATATATTATTACTTTTACTCATTTTTTGCAAATCAAATAAAAAGCGATAATCTTGCTTTTTCCGATAAAAACTGTTATCTTAACATTCGGACGTTCGTAGGAATCCGGTGTGACTCCGGAACTGGCCCGCAGCCGTGATATGCGTAATGTCAAAGTCTTAACCGCGCCGCAGCGGGGATATGTCATTGGGTTTTCCCGAGAAGACGGCTTTGATGCATAGAGTCGAAATACTCGGCGTCTTGTCTGCTTTCCGTTAAAAGTGCGAGCACCGCTTGGAGAGATATTATAATTATATTTTATTAAAGGAGAATAACAGGATGAAGAATTTTTTTAAGAAGACACTTCCTCTTATCCTTTGCTTAGTGTTATGTGCGGCCATGACAATCTTAGCTACGGGATGCGGAGTTAAAAAGTCCGAAGGACCTTACTCCACCAAAATTTACAAGAGCGGAACGATTGGAAAAGGTGCTACATCATTTAACCTTGATGTCGTAAACGCAGAAGGCAAAACCGTTAATCTTAAGGTAAAGACCGATGAAACAACCGTAGGCGCCGCACTTCTCAAACTTGAAGTGATCGCAGGTGATGATTCCGAATACGGCTTGTACGTTAAATGCGTAAACGGTGATGTTGCCGATTACGACAAGGATCAGTCCTACTGGGCATTTTACATCAACGGCGAATATGCCATGACCGGTGTTGATTCCACAACCATAGAGGCGGATGCTACTTATACTTTAAAAGTTGAAAAATAATGAAAATTACGATTAAAGAAATGGCGATTTTCAGCATGCTCGGTGCTTTGATGTACGCATCAAAAATTATCATGGAGTTTATGCCGAACGTCCATTTGCTGGGAGTATTTATAGTTGCGATGACGGTTGTTTACCGTGTCAAAGCTCTGTACCCCATATACGTTTTCATTTTTCTCACGGGAACAATGAACGGATTTGCCACTTGGTGGATCCCATATCTTTATATATGGCTTCCTCTTTGGGGCGCTACGATGTTACTTCCGAAAAAACTTCCCAAATACTGGGCACCTCTCATTTATATGATCGTTTGTGCCCTCCATGGGTTTTTATACGGCACTCTCTACGCTCCTGCCCAGATATTACTGTTCTTTAACGGTGACTTTAGCAAGATGATTCCCTGGATCATTCAGGGCCTTTACTGGGACGGCGTTCACGGAGTTAGCAATTTTATTCTCGGAGTACTTATCGTACCGTTAATTAAGGTCTTACGGCTTTCGGATAAAATCGTAGGACAACAATAATATTCAAAGGAGTTTTATTTATGGAAAGCGAAGACAGATACATTTATGACAAAGTCAGCGAGTATGCGGACAAAGTACTGGACGGAATTGACCCTCAGAAGGTTCAGGTTTCCTTCCAGCTTGATAAATTAAAACCCATAATGTCATCTCTGGCGCTTGAGTTAAAGACCACTCCCGAGGATATCTTCATTCGATACATGGATGCCGCCAGTTTGATGTCCGCCGAGAATGAAAAGAAGTTCCAAAGCACCCTCGGTCACATGGATAAATACGGCGATTACATGGAATTCGAAAAGTTCTGACATAATAAAAGCGGTTGCATGATTCATGCAGCCGCTTTTTACGTATACTTATATCTCTTGTTTTCTTTACTTTACCACTCTTACACGGAACACGCCGTCGATTGCTTCGAGTTTCTTTACGATCGATTCCGATGCCGGTTCATCCGTATCAAACATGGTATAAGCAACCTCTCCCTTTGATTTGTTCATAAGGTCACTGATGTTGATCCCGATCTCACCGAAGGCAGCGGTAAACTGAGTGATCATGTTTGCCACGTTCTTATGGAAGATGGCGATACGTCCCTTGTGGGTGCAGTATCCCATATCGACATTCGGATAGTTAACGCTGTTCTTGATATTACCGTTTTCAAGGTAATCCATCATCTCATTGACAGCCATTCTTGCACAGTTATCTTCCGATTCTTCCGTGGATGCACCAAGGTGAGGAATTGCAATGACTCCGTCCATTCCCGCGGTCTTTACGTTAGGGAAATCCGTTACGTACTTTCTTACTTTTCCGCTCTTTAAGGCTTCTTCCAAAGCCTCATCGTCAACAAGAAGGTCACGTGCGAAATTAAGAAGGATAACTCCGTCCTTCATCATGGCAAGAGTTTCTTTGTTGATCATCTTTTTGGTGTTTACGTTGGGATCGTCGTTTTCAACAAGGGGCACATGAAGAGAGATATAATCGCAGTTTGCAAAGATCTCTTCTCTGGTCTTTACGTGATGAACGTCTCTTGAAAGATTCCAGGCCGCATCAATGGAAATATAAGGATCGCACCCGTATACATCCATTCCGAGATGCCTTGCTGCGTTGGCAAGGGGACCTCCGATGGCACCAAGACCGATGATTCCGAGTTTCTTGCCCCGGATCTCGGTTCCCGCATATTTGCCCTTTCCCTTTTCAACGAGTTTCGCCACATTTTCGTCATCTTTGATGGTTTTGACAAAATCAATACCGCCCACAACATCTCTGGATGCAAGCAGCATTCCGCAGATAACAAGCTCTTTTACGCCGTTGGCATTGGCACCGGGAGTATTGAATACCACAACCCCCTTCTTTGCAAGAGTATCAAGGGGAATATTGTTAACGCCCGCACCCGCTCTTGCAACACAAAGAAGCTTATCCGAAAACTCCATTTCGTGCATTACGGCACTTCTTACAAGAATGCCCTCGGCTTCGTTAACATCTTCCGTCTTCTGATAATCCGCCGTGAAATTATCGGTTCCTACGGCAGAAATGGGATTTAAGCAGCTGTATTTAAACATTAGTTGTTTTCCTCCTCATACTTTTTAAGGAAATCAACGAGGGCAACCACGCCTTCGATGGGCATTGCATTATAGATTGAAGCTCTGAGGCCTCCCACACTCTTATGTCCCTTAAGGTTATCAAAACCTGCGGCCTTGGTGGCTGCAACGACTTTGGCATCCTCTTCTGCGCTCTTTGTCACGAAGGGTACATTCATAAGAGAACGGAATTCCTTTTCAACCGTACCGTTAAACATCTTGCTGTTATCAAGAAAATCATAAAGAACGGCTGCTTTTTTCTTGTTGATCTCATTCATCTTTTCAAGTCCGCCCAGAGACTTTAAGTACTTAAATACCTTACCGCATACGTAGATTGCCCAGCAGTTGGGGGTATTGTACATGCTTCCGTTTTCGGAATGGGTTGAATATCTTAAATATACGGGCACATCTGCCTTCAGATCTTCTCTGATGAGATCTTCTCTGATGATCACGATGGAAAGACCTGCAGGGCCGACATTTTTCTGAACGCCTCCGTAGATAATGCCGTAATCGGAAACGTTGCAGGGTTTACTTAAAAACATGGAGGACTGGTCGGAAACGAGGATCTTGCCCTTGGTATTGGGAAGTTTTTGGAAAGTGGTTCCATGAATGGTCTCGTTTTCGCAGATATATACATAGTCTGCGTCACTGTCAACATTAAGGTCCGAGCAATCCGGTATATAACTGTAGTTTTTGTCTTCGCTTGATGCAATGACATTGACTTTACCGAATTTCTTTGCTTCGGTCATGGCTTTCTTTGACCAGGCGCCGGTTACGATATAATCAAAAACACCGTTCTTGCAAAGATTCATGGGAATCATTGAAAACTGGAGAGTTGCACCGCCCTGGATAAAAAGAACCTTGTAATTGTCGGGTATGTTCATAAGGTCTCTTAAATCGGCTTCAGCTTCGTCCGCTATCTGCTGAAATACCTTTGAGCGGTGTGACATCTCCATTACGCTCATTCCGCTTCCGCGGTAATCAAGAAGTTCTTCCTGGATCTCTTTGAGTACAGGCAAAGGCATCATGGCCGGTCCTGCCGAAAAGTTAAATACGCGTCCCACTTTTTCATCCTCCTGATAAAACTATATTTTATGTGATATATTAATTCATTAACGCGTTAAAGTCAAACAGAAAAATTTTTATTTTATTTATAGACAAGAACAGGGGTGCCGAGTTCAACCATGCCGTACAGTTCCTCTGCATCGGAAAGTTTCAGGTTTATACAGCCTTTTGAGCCGTTTGTAAGATATCTTTTTCCGCCGAAGGAACTCTGCCAGACGGCATCATGTATACCTATATAGGTTTTATAGATGGCCATCCAGTAATTTACATGAGATTTGTAGTCTTCCCCCTGAAGATAAGTGTCTTCCGCCTTTTTAATGACGGAACAAAGCATCTCCGGAGTGGCCTTGTCGTTATTGGGATTCCCCGAAACTATATCGTAGGTTTTACTTACTTCTCCGTCCACAAGATAATAAAGTTTTTGACGCGTCAAATCGATTTCAATCCTGGTGCCGCCTATATCGTCAAGACCCCTTACGAAGCCTTCTTTTAAATACTTTGGCACATGAACCTCGTCGGTTTTCTTTTTGACAGCCGAAAGGATATACTCCTCTTCTGCTTTTACGTCGATCCTGGTACCGTAAAGATTTGATTCAAAGGTTTTTTCTTCATCATTGACGGAAATGAATTTGCGGACTTTGCCGAGAGTCTCGTATCTGTCGCAAATATCGTCTATATATGCTTTGATCTTTTCTTCGTCGATGAACAAAGACCCGTCTTCGTTTCGTTTGAAACCGATTGCGTCCCTTGATAGGAAAGTACTCAAAACAGCGGAATCGATGGTAATCTTCTCCGCTCCCATATCATAAACGATATTGGAAGAAATAAATGAAGAAACATCCTTCCAATCCGTCAGCGTCTTTTCTTCTTCTTCCGTTAGATCCTTCAAAACAAAGTAATAATCGGGAATTGTAACGTCATAGTTTTCCTGTCTGATTTCACGTTCGATAAGTTCCGAAACGTTTAAAGGATTGACCGAAAGGCCTGTGGTGTCATTAAGAAAATACCCGTTATCTGAAAGTTCAATTTCAAGGCTCTGGGGTCTGCCGGGGTCAAATTTCTTTACAACGGAAAGACCGTCCGAAGCCTCTTTTAACTTAACGGGATCAAAGATAATATCAGGTTCAATCACATAATCGGGTAAAGGATTGAAAATATTTGCCACCCAGAAAAGGGCATTCTGCCCCGCAAGAATTTCCCTCAGCGGATTCGTATAATCAGCCGTAAGCGAGACAGTTTCTGCCTTAATGGTTTCTTTTTGCCCATAGGAAGAAGAAACCGTTATGTCGTACACTTTACCCGAAGACTTAAGCATATCGTTAACGGTCTCAACATCCAACCCCACACATTTTATTCCGTTTATTCTCGTTCCGTAGAAGTAGGTATCTTTGTACTTTAGGACCGCAAGCACATATACGGCCATAAAGAAAACAAGAATAACGGAAATCGATACTGTGAAAAAGGTGACAATCCTCGACTTCATTATTTACCCGTCTTTTTATTAAGATCCTTTTCGTCAAATACGTCGCTTAGGGGAGCGCCGCTTGGAACCATAGGGAATACTTTGTCGTCCTCGTTGATCACGCATTCGATGACTGCGGGACGATTGTTCTTTATGGCACTCTTAAGTGCTTTTGAAAATTCCTCTTTTTTGGTAACTTTATAGGCATCGCAGCCGAGGCCTTCGGATACTTTGCAGTAATCAACCTTGTCATTAAGAACGGTCTGTGAATAACGGCCCTCGTAGAAAAGGGTCTGCCACTGTCTTACCATACCCAGAACATGGTTATTTATAATAATCTGGATTATCGGAATATCAAAGCGACTTGCGGTGGCAAGTTCGTTCATATTCATGCGAAAACACCCGTCTCCGCCGATATTGATGCATATCTTGTCGGGATTCCCGACCTTTGCGCCTATGCAGGCTCCGAGACCGTAACCCATGGTTCCGAGTCCGCCGGAAGAAAGAAAGGTACGGGGCCTGGTAAACTTATAATACTGGGAAGCCCATATCTGATGCTGACCCACGTCTGTGGTGATGATGGCGTCACCTTTGGTAATCTTGTCGGTTTCCTCGATGATAAAGGGACAGGTAAGCTTGGTCCTGTCATAATCAAGAGGATACTTTTTCTTTAAATCTTCAATCTTTGCCATCCATTCGGAGTGATCCTGTTTGGTAAGCATGGAATTAAGCTTGGAAAGTGCTGATTTTAAATCTCCGACGAGACAGGCTTTGGTCTTGATGTTCTTATCGATTTCGGCTGCATCGATATCGATATGGATGACTTTTGCCTTGCTTGCAAAGGTCTTGACATTACCCACAACACGGTCGGAAAATCTTGCGCCGAGAGCAATAAGCAGGTCGCAATCACTGACGCCCAGGTTAGAAGCCTTGGTTCCGTGCATTCCGATCATTCCCGTGTATCTTTTGCTGTAAGCATCAAATGCGCCCTTACCCATAAGGGTATCACATACGGGAGCATCGATAAGATCCGCAAACTTCTTGACTTCTTCGGACGCACCGCTTGCTATGGCGCCGCCACCGAGGTATATAAAGGGCTTCTTTGAGCCCGAAATAAGCTTTACAACGCGATTAAGATCCTCTTCCGTAAATTTATCAAGGCGCTCCGGATTCTTGGGTTTCTTGGGGGTATATTCGCATTTTGCGGCCGTAACGTCCTTTGTAATATCAACAAGCACCGGACCCGGACGTCCGCTTTTTGCAATAAAGAAAGCTTTTCTGATGGTGTCGGCCAGGTCGTTTATGTTCTTTACGATATAACCGTGCTTGGTAATGGGCATGGTTACGCCCGCGATATCAACCTCCTGGAAGGTATCCTTTCCGAGCCACGGAAGTACCACGTTAGCGGTGATCGCAACCATGGGAACGGAATCCATGTAGGCAGTTGCAATACCCGTTACAAGATTCGTTGCACCGGGGCCGCTTGTAGCCATGCAGACACCCACTTTGCCGGTAGATCTTGCATATCCGTCGGCAGCATGAGCCGCTCCCTGTTCGTGGGAAGTAAGAATATGTTTTATTTCACTGTGAGAATAAAGTGCATCGTAAATATTGAGGATTGTACCGCCCGGATACCCGAAAACGGTGTCGACTCCCTGTTCCTTTAAGCATTCGATTACTATTTCAGCACCGGTAAGCTGCATACTCATCCGCCTTTCCTTTAAGCACGTCCGGGAACCTTTAAAACGGCTCCTTCGGATGCACTTGAAACAAGTTCTCTGTATCTTAAAAGATATCCTGACTTAATATCAGTTTCTTTGGGTGTAAAGTTCTTCTTTCTTTCGGAAAGCTCAGTCTCATCCACCAGAAGCTCCAGTTTGTTTCCGGGAATATCGATATGTATCATATCCCCTTCTTTGACAAAGGCTATGAGGCCGCCGAGAGCAG
>DBVS01000018.1:0-27378 GCA_002308235.1 Lachnospiraceae bacterium UBA1258 | reverse complement strand
TCTCTCATGCCGGGACCGCCCTTGGGGCCTTCATATCTGATGACAACAACATCGCCTTCGACGATTTTGCCGCCCTTTATTGCAGCGATGGCATCTTCTTCGCAGTCAAAGACACGTGCGGGGCCCGTGTGTTCCATCATTTCGGGAACTACGGCCGAACGCTTGACAACAGACCCTTCGGGAGCAAGATTACCCTTAAGCACCGCAATACCGCCCGTAGTACTGTAAGGATTCTCAAGGGGTCTTATTACCTCGGGATTAAGATTATAAGCATTCTCGATATTTTCACCCACAGTTTTACCGGTTACGGTAATCAAATCGAGATTAAGAAGGTTTTTCTTGGTAAGTTCCTTCATAACCGCATAAACACCGCCGGCTTCGTTTAAGTCTTCCATGTAGGTGGGACCTGCGGGAGCAAGATGGCAAAGATTGGGAGTCTTTGCGGAAAGTTCATTGGCGATTTCAAGATTTAACTTAACGCCTGCTTCATGCGCAATAGCGGGAAGATGAAGCATGGAATTGGTGGAACAGCCAAGAGCCATATCAACGGTGAGGGCATTTAAAAATGCTTTTTCGGTCATAATGTCTCTGGGACGGATGTTTCTCTTTACAAGTTCCATAACCTGCATTCCGGCATGCTTTGCAAGACGGATTCTTTCACTGTATACGGCAGGAATTGTACCGTTTCCCCGAAGGCCCATTCCGAGAGCTTCCGTTAAGCAGTTCATGGAGTTTGCGGTATACATTCCCGAGCAGGAACCGCAGGTAGGACAAACCTTTTCTTCGAATTCACAAAGATCCTGTTCCGTGATTTTACCGGCAGCAAGCTCTCCCACGGCTTCAAACATGGAAGAAAGGCTTCTCTTCTTTCCTTTAACATGTCCTGCAAGCATGGGGCCGCCGGAAACAAACACGGTGGGAATATTTACTCTTGCCGCAGCCATAAGTAAGCCGGGAACGTTTTTATCGCAGTTAGGAACCATTACAAGTCCGTCAAACTGATGGGCTATGGCCATACATTCGGTGGAATCAGCAATAAGGTCTCTTGTTACCAGCGAATATTTCATGCCAACGTGGCCCATTGCGATACCGTCACATACGGCAATTGCGGGGAACACAACGGGTGTACCGCCTGCCATGGCTACGCCGAGTTTAACGGCTTCCACGATTTTATCAAGATTCATGTGTCCGGGTACTATTTCGTTGTACGAAGAAACAATACCGATCATGGGACGCTTTCTTTCTTCTTCAGTAAATCCGAGAGCATTGAATAAGCTTCTGTGGGGCGCTTGCGCGGTTCCCTGCATCACATTGTCTGAATTCATCGAATTCTCCTTTATATGTTTTCGGCGATAAGTTCGCCCATTTTCTTACATCCTACGGTGGCTTCTCCGGATATTGCTATATCCTTTGTGCGAATTCCCTGAGAAAGTACCTTCTTTACAGCCGTTTCAATTGCATCAGCTTCTTTGTTAAGATCAAAGCTGAATCGAAGCATCATAGCTGCGGAAAGAATCGTTGCAATGGGGTTTGCAATATCCATTCCTGCTATGTCGGGTGCCGAGCCGTGGCTGGGTTCGTAAAGTCCGAATTTGGTCTCGTTAAGGCTGGCGCTGGCAAGCATTCCGATGGAGCCTGTTATCATGCTGGCTTCGTCCGATAAGATATCTCCGAACATGTTCTCGGTAAGTATAACGTCAAATTGTCCGGGGTCTTTTACAAGCTGCATTGCACAGTTGTCAACAAGCATGTGCTCAAGCTTAACTTCGGGATAATCCTTTGAAACCTCATTTACAACTGCACGCCAGAGTCTCGAAGAATCAAGCACGTTTGCTTTATCAACGCTTGTAACCTTGCAGCGTCTCTTCTTTGCGATCTCGAAAGCCTTGACAGCTATGCGCTTTATTTCCGTCTCATCATATTTTAACGTATCTATGGCGGTTCTGACACCATTTTCTTCAAAAGTTTTTCTTTCTCCGAAATATAGGCCACCTGTAAGTTCACGAACTATAATAAGGTCAAATCCTCTGTCGCTGGTTTCTTTTTTAAGAACACAGGCATCCGATAAATCATCAAAAAGCACAGCGGGCCGAAGGTTTGCAAAAAGTTTGAGTTCCTTACGGATCTTTAAAAGGCCTGCTTCGGGTCTCTTGGAAGGCTCAAGCTTATACCATGGAGAAGTGTTGGTATCTCCGCCGATTGAGCCCATCAAAACCGCATCTGCGGACTTTGCGTCGGCAATTGCTTCGTCAGTTAAGGGAATCCCGTGAACATCTATGGAAGCTCCGCCCATCAGGATATCCTTAAATACAAATTCATGGCCGAATTTCTTTCCGACCGTGTTTAAAACGTTTTTGGCGGCATTTACAATTTCGGGTCCGATTCCGTCGCCGGGAATGCATGTAATATTATATTTCACTATCGTTACCTCTTTAACGCATTACAGTATGAAATTAATGATATTACATTGTTAAATAAATTTCAACACCAAAATTGTTAAAACATTCTCATGCAATGCTAAAAAAACAAACCGACGGATTCAGGCGAAATAACAGGTTTTTAAACCTGCCCGCATGAACTGTCGGTTTATTTTCAATCAATCATATCGATTACTGTTTGTTTGCCTTTTCAACCTGTGCAATAGCAGATTTCTGCATAGGGATGCGGCAGTTTTTGTTATTACCGAATTCAACGATAACTGTGTCGTCCGTGATATCGATGACAACGCCGTAAAATCCGCTGCTTGTAAGAACGCAGTCGCCGATCTCAAGGCCCGAAAGCATGGTGCTCATACGCTTCTGCTCTTTCTTCTGGGGTCTTAAAATGATGAAATAGAAGAAAATACCCAGAATAGCAAAAGAAACAAGCATGCTGATAAGTCCTGTCCAGGGTGAAGCAGCGCCCGCTTCGGCCGGATCTACCAAAACTGTATACATAGTTCTCCTCCTAAAAATTTCTCTTGTCTATAATACAAAAGTTTTCAAAATTAAGCAACAATCATTTATCATCGCCCTGTTTTAAAGAATAAAGAATGTCATCGCGGAAGGATGCAAATCTTCCTTCATCCAAAGCGTTCCTGATTTCCGTCATGAGATTGTTGTAAAAATACAGGTTATGAAGCACACAAAGTCTCATGCCGAGCATCTCTTTTGCTTTGAGCAGATGTCTTATATATGCTCTCGAATAATTTCTGCAGGCCGGACAATTACAGCCCTCTTCAATAGGGCGAAGATCACGCTCGTATTTCACATTGAAAAGATTGATCTTTCCGTGGTGAGTATACAAATGACCGTGTCGGCCGTTTCTTGAAGGGTATACACAGTCAAAGAAGTCGATTCCGCGGTAAACTCCTTCAACGATATTTGCGGGAGTTCCCACACCCATAAGATATACGGGCTTGTCGGAAGGAAGGTTCGGAACCGTTGCCTCAATGATTCTGTACATTTCTTCGTGGCTTTCTCCCACCGCAAGGCCTCCGATGGCGTATCCGGGGAGATCAAAATCCGATATGATCTTCGCGTGTTCCACGCGGATATCTTCATATACACCGCCCTGATTTATACCAAAAAGCATCTGATCTTTATTTATGGTATCAGGCAGTGAATTTAACCTGTTCATTTCCTTTTTGCAGCGTTCAAGCCACCTGGTGGTACGCTCCACGCTTTGTTTTACGTAGGTTTTTTCCGCAACGCTTGATGGACACTCGTCAAAGGCCATGGCTATGGTGGACGCAAGATTTGACTGAATCTGCATGCTCTCTTCCGGGCCCATGAAAATGATCCTTCCGTCCACATGGGAATGAAAGGTAACGCCTTCTTCTTTTATCTTACGAAGTCCTGCCAGGGAAAATACCTGAAAACCGCCCGAATCGGTAAGGATGGGTCTGTCCCAGTTCATAAACTTGTGAAGACCGCCCAGCTCTTTTATGAGCTTGTCTCCGGGGCGTACATGAAGATGATAAGTATTACTGAGTTCAACCTGAGTACCGATATCATGAAGGTCTGTGGTTGCCACGGCACCTTTAATGGCCGCAACCGTACCCACATTCATAAAGACCGGAGTCTGAATATCACCGTGAACAGTATGAAAAACGCCGCGTTTAGCAGCGCCTTCTCTTTTTAAAATATCAAAGCTCATATCCTTCTCCGATCAAAGTTCTTCAAGGAATTCTTCAAGGGTAAGGCCGTGCTCCATAATGTACTGCGCAGCCTCCACACCAACGTATCTGAAATGCCAGGGTTCATACTCGATACCCGTAATGCTTTCTTTGCCCCTGGGATATCTTAAGATAAAGCCGTATTCGGCGCAGTGCTTTCTGAGCCATATTCCTGCGGGAGTATCGCCGAATTCGTAGTCCAGTGTCGAGTGATAACCCGTTACGATATCAAAACACATTCCAAGCTGATGCTCGGAAGTACCGGGAACAATGACCTTTCTTGATACGGATTTATAGGCATCCATGTATGAATAGCCGTAGTCGTTCATCAAAACTTTGATACGTCTCGTAAAAAGCACGTTCTGCAGATAACCGCTTCTGTAAGGCGATGTGACATAAAGGCCGATTCCCTGGGAATTTGCGGCATTTAACATATCAAGAAGTGGTCCGAGCACCCGCTTGTCGCATTGCATGTTTCCGGTGATGGTCGCAAGTGGTACCTCATAATCATCCGGTATCGGATGGGTCTTATTTACAAGAATAAGATACCAGGCATTCTTATCAAAGGCTGAAGTGTCTGCTTCGTCCGTGTAATCGTGTTTGATCTCAACGTCCTTTATCGAGAAGCTTTCCCCGTCAATCTCTTTCGCTATTTCCGCATCGATATCAACAAGAAAGCCTTCTTCTTCCGTATCTTCGGATACATCGATGGGCACAGTGGACTGAATAACCTCCTCTGTAATGGGTGTGATATCCGCGGCATCAACCGTATCTTCCAATTTTGCGGAATCAAGGTATATATCATTATCCGTCAAACTCCCTGCCTTGGTAAAGCTTGAGCACATAAAGAAAAATACAAGAACAAGCGATGCGGTAATATATTTCTTACCGTTTGCGGCAAAATAGCGCAAAAGAGCCAAGACCCCCAGTACGATTCCCAGGATCAGGAAAACCAAGGGCTTTAAAAGGCTGCATTTTTTAGTTACTTTGGCGGCAGTAAAAACCGCCCTTTCTCTGAAAGTTTTCTTCAAAACATATCCCCATAGTATCAGTTCAAATTTTCGCACTTATACTATAACACATTTATTTTCTTGTACATAATAAATTTATACTTTTGTGTTATAATATACTAAGTTTAAAAAGTCTATGTCGTTTTCGGACATTTTCAATCCAAGGAGGCTCATATGCAGAGCAAAAAGTACGTCGCATACGTTTCGAGTTACACACAGGGGGACAAATTCGGCATTTCCATATATGATGTGGATTTAAACAAAGGACGCTTTAAAGAAAAAGACAGAGTTCTCGTTTCAAACTCCTCTTATGTTACGATTTCGCATAATCAGAAATTCCTTTATTCCATAACCGACGCCGGAGTCGAGAGTTACAAGATCCTTAAGGACGGTACCCTCAAGACTCTCAATTCAATGTCCATTAACGGTATGCGGGGATGCTACCTTTCAACCAGTTATGACGACAAATTTCTTTTCGTTGCGGGCTACCATGACGGAAAGATCACCGCTTTAAAGGTAAATACCGACGGATCCGTCGGCGAAATAACCGATGAGATCTACTTAAAGGGAATGGGTATCGTCGCGGACAGAAACTTCCATCCCCACGTAAACTGCGTAAAAATGACCAGAGATGATGAATATCTCCTGGCTGCAGACCTCGGAATGGATCACGTTAACGTTTATTCCCTGGACCATACAACCGGCAAGCTAAAGCTCTGCGACATCATCAGAAGCGAACAGGAATCCGCTCCCAGACATATTAAATTCTCCAAGGACGGAAAAACTCTCTATATCGTTCACGAACTTAAATGTTATATCGATGTTTATTCCTATGAAAACAGAGGTGAAGGCAATCCGGTCTTTGAAAAGATCCAGACTGTCTCCACCCTCAATGATTATCATGCATCGGGATCGGCGGCCAGCGCTCTTAACATTTCCGCCGATTATAAATATGTGGTTTCAACAAATGCAGGCGACAACAGCGCAACCGTATTTGAAATCGAAAAGGACGGTACTCTTAAGAAACTGCTCTGTCTTCCGGTAAGCGGCGAATATCCCAAGGATGCCACCCTCTTCCCCAACGACAAATATCTGGTTTCCCTTAATCATGAATCAAATACCATGACGTTCTTTGCCGTCGATTTAAAGAACGGTACGCTTGTCATGAACGGGCCCGAAATGAAAATCGAAAAGCCCAACTGCATTATTTTCAAGGAACTTACTGACTAGCCTTAACCTTGATCCAAAGCTCGGAAAGCTTCTTTCTCAAGAACTCGTTATCGGTGAAGACTTCGTCCTTGTCATAACCGGTTCTGGGAATGTAAGCTTCGTTTCCGTCGTACATACCGCCTTCTTTGGTTACTTCGGCAAGAACATCGCTGTTTACGGATGCATATCCGACAGCCTCGGTGTTGCTCATGGCTGCATCGTAGCTGATTACATAGTCGATGAACTTATAAGCAAGATCGACATTTGCCGCATTTTGAGGAATGACCATTGCATCAACCCATACGTTGGTTCCGTAAGAAGGTGTGTAATATCTCATCTTTTCGTTTTCGGAAAGAATATATGCGGCATCACCGCTGTAAACGATGGCAAGATCTTTTCTGCCCTGAGCCATTCCGTCGATAACCTCGTCGGTTACTGTGGTGGGGCTCATGGTGGTATTAAGCTCTACAAGCCAGTCGTAAGCTGCCATGATCTCGTTTTCATCGGAAGTGTTCATGGAATATCCCAAATCCTTGAAAGCGATCATAAAGCTGTCTCTTTCGCTGTCGTACATGTAGATCTTACCTGCATATTTGGTATCCTTCATGATACCGAAGCCCTTCCCTTCCACTTCGGCGGAAGGTACGGTCTCTGAATTGTAAACAATACCTACGGTGCCCCAGAAATAAGGAACCGAATAAGCAGCCTCCGGATCGTATCCGTTGTAGGGTGCTTTTTTAATGTCTGAAACAATCTTGGAATAGTTGGTAAGCTTTGAAGTATCAAGTTTCTGAAGGTAATCTTCTTTAATAAGTCTCTCGATCATGTAGTCGGAAGGAATGAGCACATCATATTTTCCGCCGGCCATAACCTTTGTGTACATCATTTCGTTTGAATCAAAAAGCTCTACATCAACTTTAACGTTGTATTTCTTCTCGAAGTTGGGAATCAGATCGTCACTCATGTATTCGCCTGGAAGATAAATCTTAAGCTTCTCCTTGCTGCCGCAGCCTGCCATACAAAAGACAAAGAGCGCCATCACTGCGGCGATTAAAATGTTTTTCTTCTTCATGTTTCTTTCTAAACCTCCTATATATTCTCCACTCCGGCCGATTTGCCGTTTTTACGTGCAACCAGCTGGGGGATAATATTCACTAAAACAAGCGAAACGGTAATGATCAGGACAATAAGCGTCGACAAAGCATTGATCGACGGATTGACTCGCCTTGACTCGGTGTAAACGAGGATCGAAATATTGCTTACGCCGTTTCCCGTTACAAAATATGATATTACAAAGTCATCAAAGGACATTGTAAACGCAATCAAAGCTCCCGAAATGATACCGGGCATACACTGGGGAACGATAACCTTTGTAAGGGCCTTAAAGGGTGTTGCTCCCAGATCCATGGCGGCTTCCGCCAGATTCGGATTAAGGGTACGCAGTTTCGGCATGACGCTTAAGATAACATAAGGCACGCAAAACATAATGTGAGCTAAGAGCATTGTAAAGAAGCCCTTCTCTATGTGAATTGCGCTGAAAAGCATCAAAAGTCCGATGGCGGTTACGATTTCCGGGTTCATGATCGGAAGTTCGTTAACCTGTTCCACAATGTTTTTAAGAACCTTTCTTGATTTTGAAAGGCCTATGGCCGTAATCGTTCCCACCACCGTTGAAATCGCCGTCGCAAGAACTGCGCAGGCTATGGTGTAAAAAAGCGCTTCCATCATGGTATTGTTGGCAAACATCTTTGAATACCATTTAAGAGAAAATCCCGTAAACTTCGTAAGGGATTTGCCTTCGTTAAAGGAAAAAACAATGGTGTACAATATGGGCGCATAAAGAAACAGCACTATCAGACCCATAAATATTCCGGAGCCGATCTTCTTTTTCTTTTTCATGACTGAGTCGCTCCTTCCATTTTTTCTCCCTTATCAACCTTACGCGTAATATACATGGAGATCATGATTATGATAGCCATGATAAGCGATATGGCACTTCCGAAATTCCAGTCGCCTGCGGTCAGAAACTGGGATTCTATGATGGTACCGACCATAACATAAGAACCGCCGCCAAGCATTCTGGGAATGCAGAAACTTGAAACCGAAGGCAGGAATACAAGTGTTATTCCGCTGATAACTCCGGGCATTGACAGGGGCAGGGTCACCTTTGTAAAGCATTTGCGGGGATTTGCGCCAAGGTCGCTGGCGGCCTCAATGAGGCTGTAATCCATCTTGGTAAGGCTGGTATAGATCTGAATTACCATAAAGGGCAAAAAATTATATACCATACCGAGAATTACGGCAAAATCCGTGTACATAAAGGCCACGGGTCTGATGCCGAATGCTCCGAGAATGCTGTTTATAACGCCGTCTTCCTGTAAGATACCCGTCCATGCATAGGTACGGACAAGCATATTTATCCACGTGGGTAAAGTAATGATAAGTACCCAGCGCATTTTAACCTTCTCGGTGTACTTTGCGATCACGTAGGCTGTGGGATACCCCAAAAGAACACAGATGACCGTAGTCTCCACGGCAATGCGAAGAGACCGGAGCAAAACGTCAAGGAAGGTTTTGTCGGTTAAGAAGCGTTTGAAATTCTTTAAGCTGAAAAGAAATCTGGTTACCGTATTGCCTTCGGATGTAAATGCATAAAGCAAGATCAAAAGCATGGGAACCGCAATCATCACGGTGCTCCAGATCAGGTACGGATACACCATTTTGCGAAACTGTTTCATATGCCGTCCTTCTCCTAAAAGTTCTGCTTTTCCATGATGTGGATCGCTTCTTTGTCGAATTTAAGACCTACGGAATCACCCACTGAGGTTTCCTTGGTGGTATCAACCTTATATTCATAACCTTCTGTTTTGAAGGTCACGTTATATACACCCGGAACTATGGTGGCGGGATCAAAATCGTAAACAACTTCGGTGATGGAAACCAAAGAACCGTCTTCCAAACTCCATGCCGAAGCGTTTGCCCAGGTCTTAAGGTCCGTTTCAAGGGCGATACTTTCCTGAATTTCGTCGGAATTCTTAAAGAAATTAACGGCGAAGATTTCTTCCTCGTATTCTTTATTAACAACACGGTTTTCCTCTTCGATTATCATGTTCACCGTAACGGAAGTACCCGCCTGTGTCGTAAAGGTCACGGGATATGTGCCGTATTCCGGCTTAACGGAATAATCCACAGAATGAATGGAAATACGTTCCTCGGATTCGGGATTCCAGGCCTGAGCATCGGCTCTTGCTATGATGAAATCATTGTTAATTTCTTCAAGGTCCGAAAGGTCGATGTAGAAATCATTGGCACTCATCATCTCTCCCGCCGCCTCGTTTACAACAGGCTTATCCTCGGACACGTTCATTTTAACCGTGATTTCGGTACCGGATTTGGTCTCGACTATGGTCTCGTAATGAACACCCTTGAAAAGTACCGATTTAACGATACCCTTAAGGTTACCGGAACGGGGAGCCACGATCTCAAGGTCCTCGGGACGGATAACCACATCAACGGACTCATTGGGAGAAAAGCCCGCATCAACACATTCAAAGACCTTGTCTTCGAACATGACTTTGAAGTCCTGAAGCATGATACCGTCAACGATGTTACTTTCTCCGATGAAGTTCGCAACATATCTGTTTACGGGCTCATTATATATGTCTGTGGGAGTTCCGATCTGCTGGATCTCTCCGGCTTTCATTACAACGATCTTATCGGACATGGTAAGTGCTTCTTCCTGATCGTGTGTAACATAAATGAAGGTAATGCCCACCTCTCGCTGAATCTTCTTAAGCTCGTGCTGCATTTCCTTTCTGAGTTTAAGATCAAGGGCACCCAAAGGCTCATCAAGAAGCAACACCTTGGGTTCATTTACGAGCGCTCTTGCTATGGCAACACGCTGCTGCTGTCCGCCGGACATTTCATTTACACCGCGTTTGCCGTACTCTTCAAGTCCCACCAGTTTAAGCATACGGGCAACCTTCTGAGCTATGATATCTTCGGGTTCTTTCTTGATACGAAGACCGAAGGCTATGTTATCATATACGTTCATATGGGGAAAAAGCGCATACTTCTGGAATACGGTGTTTAAGTCTCTTTTGTACGGAGGAACGTTGGTAATATCCTCATCGTCAAATATAACCTTTCCCTGATTGGGCTCAAGGAAACCGCCGAGAATTCGAAGAAGCGTTGTTTTACCGCAGCCCGAAGGTCCGAGAAGCGTTACAAACTCATTCTCGTAAATGTCAAGATTAATGCCCTTTAATACAAGCTGGCCGTCAAATTCTTTGATTATATTCTGAAACTGGATTAATTTACGCATCTTTTACCCTGTCCTCTATCTGATTCTTTCGGGGAAGCCAACCTTCTTTTGCACCTTTCTCAAGGTCTTGGCGGCATAATAACCTGCCTTTTCGGCATTTTCTTTTATAACGGAATCGATGAATTCCTTATCCTTTTCAAGGTCATGGAAACGATCCTGTAAAGGACAAAGAAGGTCTGCAACAGCCTCACCTACGGCAAGTTTGAAGTCGCCATACCCCTTACCGTCAAATTCCTTCTCAACTTCTTCGGAAGTTTTTCCGGTGCAGACGGAATAAATATCGATAAGGTTTTTGATCCCGGGCTGTTCGTCTCTGTATCTGACTGCGCCCTCGGAATCCGTTACCGCACGTTTAAACTTACGGATTACGGTATCCCTGTCGTCCATAAGATAAATGCTTGCATTTAAGTTTTCATCTGACTTGCTCATCTTCTTGGAAGGATCCTGAAGGCTCATGATCTTGGCTCCGACCTTTCCTATGTAGGGTTCGGGAATCGTGAACACATCACCGTAGATCGCATTGAAACGCTGGGCAACATCACGGGTTATCTCAAGGTGCTGAAGCTGGTCCTTTCCTACGGGTACCACATCAGCCTGATAAAGAAGGATATCCGCAGCCATGAGCACGGGATAAGTATAAAGGCCCGCATTGATGTTATCCGCGTGCTTTGCGGACTTATCCTTAAACTGGGTCATTCTGTTGAGTTCACCCATGTATGTGAAACAGTCAAGGATCCATGCAAGCTCTGCGTGTGCACTTACATGGGACTGATAATATATGCAGTTTTTCTTGGGGTCCAAACCTGCAGCTATGTAAAGAGTAAGCAGTTTTCTGGCTCTTGACCTTAATTCTGCGGGGTCCTGTCGTACGGTAATGGAATGAAGATCGACCACCGAATAAAAGCATTCATATTCATCCGCAAGAGTTATCCAGTTTCTGAGCGCTCCCACGTAATTACCCAAAGTAAGATTACCGGTAGCCTGCATGCCGGAAAAAAGAACTTTTTTACCGTCTATCATAATAAAAAAACCTCCGCAAGAATGTGATATCGACGCATTATAACATCATTTTTTTGATTTATCAATATTTTCGGATTTTAACAAAAGAATCGAAATACTGCGCTCGGACGCAAGGTATTCTCCCCCCGTTAAAGGTGTTGCTTTTTGCTCGTCAAAGGAATCATCCGTGGAGCCGTCGCTTGAATAAAGCAGACTCCATTTAACCTTGGGACCCTGCACAGGAAGCACAAAGGCTCTCTTTTCCCAGTACATGTTGTAGATAATATATACTGAATCCTCAGTTTCCTTCGTATACTGACGGGCATATTCCCCGGAATATAAAACCGCAAACTCCCTGGAAGCAGGTGTCTGGTCTATTTTCCAGGCCTCTTCCCCATGAAAGGATACGTCAGGCATCTTACAGGAACGATAGTCAAAGAGTTTAAGTTCGTTGGGCTGATGAAGAATGCTGTGGCGCTTTCTGAAGGCAATGAGATTCGATACAAAGGCCTTAAATTCCCTGCTTGCCTTTGTTTTGCCCCTTAAAACCCATCCGGTCTCATTATCCTGACAATATGGGTTATTGTTTCCGTATGCAGTATTAAGGACCTCGTCCCCTGCAACAAGCATGGGAGTCCCCTGGGATAAAAGCATCAGAAGCATAGCATTCTTACACTGTTTAAGCCTTAAAGCATTAACGTGACGCTTGCCGGTCTCTCCTTCAAAGCCGCAGTTCCAGCTGTAGTTATAATCGGTTCCGTCAAGATTCTCTTCGTTGTTTGCTTCGTTGTGTTTTCTGTTGTAGGAAAAAACATCGTAAAGGGTAAAACCCGAAAAATCCGTGATGTTTCTTATGGGAGAATAGATCCTTGAATTTTCTCTTACCGCGTAGCTTAAGTAAGAAACGGCATCCTCATCGGATTTAAGGAAACGCCTTCCCTGTCTTTCAAAGGAATCCCCGATTATCGCGATATTCCTGAAGGTCTTGGTTTCATCAAAGGGCACAAAGGAAGGGTCACCTTCAAAGATAAGCTTCGAATCGTAAAGAAAAGGATCCTTGCAAATCTCTTCATTGAACCTTGAATTTCCGACAATCCTGAATCCGTCCGCATGGTATTCATAAACGTAGTATCTTAAGCAGTCAAGGATGCTTCCGGTGTCCTTAAAAATGTCCGAGAACACGGTAAAAAGGCACTCTATGTCATTGTCATGGAGTTTCTTTACAAATTTTTTCAGTTCAAATCCCGGCTCCGAAGAACCCGCAAAGCTTCTTTTAACCGCAAAAGGAAAGGCCTTGCAAAAGCCCCAGAAATTAACTTTCTTCGAGTTTTCGTCTTCTCTGAATCCATTAATGGATGCCTTGGTTTCCGGCTCGGAGACACTCTTTAACTCCTTTTCCACAAACTCATAAACAGGCATAAGCAAGACCGCGGTGATGCCTAAGTCTTTTAAATAGGGGATCTCTTTTTCAAAGGCACGAAATGTTCCCTTAACCTTGGAAGAACCGGGATTTCCCATGGTAAACCCGCGAAGATGGGCAAGATAAAGAATCGTATTCTCGTAAGTATGCTTTAAAGGTCTGTCGGAGTCAAAACCCTTGGGGTCCTTGGAAGCCTCTGTGATTCCCATTAGTTTTGAAATGTCTGCGCCTTTGCCGAAAAGTTCGTTTCCCGCAACGGAAACAGCGTAATCATCGACAAAATCCTTTTCATCGCAAAAGAACCTGTAACCCTTTCCTTTAAGGGAAAGACCGGTTATAAGGCAGGAATAGACATTTCCGCATGAAAGGCTCTTATCAAAGGGGATTTTTTCAGGTTTTTCCTTCCCGTTAAGATCAAAAATAATAACACCGCACTCCCGGATCGCCGGTAAAACGGCCGAAAAGTACGCGCCCTCTTTCAATTGTTTTACTCCATACCCTGCGAAGGGAATTCTTTTGATTGTTCTCTCCATTTTCGACCTCTCAAAAAAATATATGGATATTGTAACATAATTATTATATTATTATCATAGAAATTTGCGTAAATATCTGATTTTCCGGAGGTATATATGAGTGAATTGAAACCCGAAGATTTTGAGCAGGAAATGGACGAAGAAATGACCGTAACCCTGGAGCTTGATACAGGCACCGTTGTCTGCTCCATATTAACCATCCTTACGGTTGACGGTGAGGACTACATTGCTTTGTCACCCCTGGATGACGAAGGCAACGCCGCAGGCGATGACGTCTGGTTCTACGGCTATTCCGAAAATCCCGACGACCCCAACGAAGAGCCAAAACTTCGCTACATTGACAGCGATGAGGAACTTGAAAAGGTCTGCGATAAGTTCGACGAATATCTGGATGAACTTGAGTTTGATGAAATGGATTAGATCAGAGAAGGTTTTTTATAAAACGGGAGGGAAGCACCGAGTTGCTTCCTTCCTTTTTGCATGTATAGAGGTACAGCTTCTTTTTGGCTCTGGTCATTGCCACATAAAGAAGGCGTCTTTCCTCGTCTATATCCTGCGAATGATCGAGGCCCCTGGCGGGAATCCTCCCCTCTATGACACCCGGGATAAAGACATTGTCAAACTCCAGGCCTTTTGACGCATGAAATGTCAGAAACGCGGGATTTCCAAGGAAAGTTCCATGTGTTTTCTCTTTTGAGTTCAATTTCTTAAGGGTGTTTTCAAGATGCTCGGAAAGAGCGTTAAGGGTCTTTAACTGCTCTGCCTCGGTTTCAAGTTTATCCGTAAAATCTTTAATTTCACCGGTAATACCGATACCGAAATCCTTTGAAGCCACTTCAGTAAAGTATGTAACAAATCCCGGAGCTCCGAACCTGTTAAGCAGTTCAATATGATGCTTTAAAAGTAAAAATCTGTCTCTTATGGGCCCTGCAGGAATATTCCCAAGTATATCTTCCGGACGAATATATTCCGTATGAAAATATCCCCTGGGTATCAATTCAAATGAACCCCTTAAAAGATTAAAAAGCTCACTTCTCTTCTTTGTTTTAAAAAATCGTATGGAAGAAAGCATAATCTCAACCATGTTTTTGATTGTTTTAGCGTTTAGATCGGCATCTTCCCCGCCGATACTTTCAAGCCAGAGCTTTTTAAATCTCCCCGCAAAAAGGTTTGTTCTTGTAAGTACCGCACAGCTTCCGCCTTCATCAAAGCTGTTTTTCAGATCAAAGATAACCGATCTTTCTTCTTCAAAACGGTCTTCGTTTACCCTTAAAAAGAAACCGGGGTGAGTCTCCTTTTCTTCAGTTGTGACCGGCAAATCCAAACCAAGTACCTTTCCTGCTGCGGATGAAATGCTCTTATTTGACCGGTAATTTACATTAAGTTCATAGACCGAAACATTCTCAAAATCCCTCATAAAATCGTTAAATATCCCGTATTTTGAGCCTCGAAAGCCATAGATTGACTGATTTTCGTCTCCCACCGCAAAAATATCGGAGGAAGGCTCTGAAATCAATTTAAGTATTTCGTACTGTATTTCGTTTATGTCCTGGAATTCATCTATCAGAATGTGAGAAAACCTTGATTTGACCTCTTCTCTCACGGATCGGTCAAAGCTTAGAAAATCTTTGGTTTTTAAAAGTATATCTTCAAAATCAAGAAGGTTCTTTTGTGAAAGAATATTCGAGTATTGCCTGTATTTATCAAGAAAGATGAGTTTTTTATCGTTTTCGATATAAAAATCCGAAATGCTTTTCCCCGATTTTACCCCGTATATAAGAGTTGCAAGCTCATCTTTTTTGATCGTATCATCCGAAAGAAACGAAAAAACCTTATCGGCCTCTGACTCGCTTATGACCTTAAGATCCTTATTGAGAAAGCATTTGAGTATCTTTAGATAAACCGAATGAAAAGTGCCAAAATTTACGGATTCGGAATTTTCAACCGTCGCAGACAAAGTCAAAAACCTTGATTTCATCTCTCTTGCGGCTTCTTTTGTAAAAGTGATAACGAGGATTTTTTCAGGAGGAACTTTAAGAGTTTCAAGAAGAAAAAGAATATGATGTGTAATAACGGTGGTTTTGCCGGTACCCGGCCCCGCGTATATAAGCGCGGGACCGTTCCGGTGATTTACAGCACGATATTGGCTGTCATTAAGCAAGTGCTTTGTCAAGAAGTTCAATACCCTTCTTAATTCTGGAAATTGACTCTTCTTTGCCGAGAACCTCCATAATCTCGGTTGCTCCGGCAGGAGTCATCTGCTTTCCCGAAAGTGCGGTTCTGATGGGCCACATCACAAACCCGGTCTTGTATTCTTTCTTGGTCGCATATTCGGAAAGCAAAGCAAAAAGCGAATCGTTGGAATAATCGTTATGTGCCTCCAGTATGGGAAGTACTTCCTTAAGAAGGTCTCTTGAAGACTCAAGAGTGGTCTTCATCTTCTTGTGCTCGTACATGGAAATATCATACTCGGGAAGGCTCTCAAAGAAATCGATATGGTCCTTTATATCGGGAAAAACCTCGATTCTGGTCTTCACCATGGCTGCGATCTTCTTCTTGTCAATGGGGCGTTTGATGACTTCATCGATATAAGGCTCTGCCATCTCGAAGAACTTGTCATCATCCATTTTCTTGATATACTCGCCGTTCATCCACTTAAGCTTCTGTACATCGAATACGGAAGGGGACTTATTGATCTTATGATAATCAAAGGCCTTTACAAGTTCGGGAAGCGTAAAGAACTCGTTATTGTCATCGGGTGACCATCCGAGTAAAGCCACATAATTGATAATGGCTTCAGTTAAAAATCCCTGGTCGAGAAGGTCCTCAAAGCTTGAATGTCCGCTTCTCTTGGAAAGCTTCTTGTGATTTTCGTCGGTAACAAGCGCAAGGTGAATGTACTTGGGGCTCTCCCATCCGAAAGCATCATAAAGTCTTTGATACTTGGGGGATGAAGAAATATACTCATTACCTCTCACGACATGGGTAATTCCCATGGTGTGGTCATCGATAACGTTTGCAAAATTATATGTGGGATAACCGTCGGACTTAATAAGGATCATGTCATCAAGTTCGGAATTGTCTACGGTGATCTCTCCGTAAAGCTCATCCTTAAAGGTGGTGGTTCCCTCATTGGGCACGTTTTGTCTGATTACATAGGGCTTTCCGGCCGCAAGGTTTGCCTCGATCTCCTCTTTTGAAAGGTGAAGGCAATGCTTGTCGTATACAACTATCTCCTTACCGTCCACAACCTGCTTTAAAGACTCAAGTCTTTCTTTGTCACAGAAGCAATAATAAGCATCGCCCTGGTCGATAAGCTGTTTAGCGTATTTAAGATAGATGCCGGTCTTCATGCGCTCGGACTGAACGTAGGGGCCGAAGCCTTTGTCGATATCAGGACCTTCATCATGCTTAAGACCGGTCTTTTCAAGTGTTCTGTAGATAATGTCAAGGGCGCCCTCAACAAACCTCTCCTGGTCCGTATCCTCGATACGAAGAATAAAATCACCGCCCTCATGCTTCGCTACGAGATACTCGTAAAGGGCGGTCCTTAAATTTCCCACATGCATTCTCCCTGTGGGACTGGGAGCAAATCTGGTTCTTATCTTAGTCATATTAAACTGTCTCCAATATTATTATCTTTGTTTTTCGGAAGGTAAGTACTTTCTCAATATACCATTAAGCCAAACCATGTCAATGGGTTTTGGAACATAATCGTTAAATCCTTCCGATATGAACATCTCTCTTACACCGCTCACAACATTGGCCGTAAGGGCAATAAGAGGCACTTTCTGCATATATTCATCGGAATCTGCCCTGATGAGGTTCAATGTATCGATACCGTCAAGCTCGGGCATCATATGATCGATGAATATGATGTCGTAATCTTTGTGTGTTTTCAGTATTTCAAGGCACTGTCTGCCGCTCATGCAGGTATCGACCTCGATTCCGTAGGTCCTGATAAGACCCTGGGCAACCTTAAGGTTAACAGCGTTATCATCAACAACAAGAACCTTCGCGTTATTTCCCACAACGCGGGAATTTTCCTTCTCATTGGAGATAGTTTCGGTGTTAAGATCCTGGTCGCCGTCCGAAATCTTCTGGGATACCGTAAAAGTAAACTTTGATCCCACCCCGTAGGTGGATTCGACGGTTATATCTCCGCCCATAAGGGTTAGGAGCTGTTTGCAGATGGCAAGACCCAGTCCCGTACCTTCACGGTTTCTGGTCTTTCTGGTATCAACCTGCTGGAAACTCGAAAACAGCTTGGGTATGTCCTCTTTCTTAATTCCTATACCACTGTCGGTAATACTGACGGTAAGGTCCAAAAAACCGTCATTTTCTTTGCCGGTAACATCAAGGATAACATAACCCTTATCGGTATATTTAATGGCGTTGGAAAGAAGGTTGAAAAGGATCTGTCTGATCCTGATCTCATCGCCGATAAGCATATCGGGAATGTCGTCCCTAATGTTGGAACGAAGTTCAACTTCCTTGTCCTCGAGCCTGATGCGCATCATGTTGAGAACGTCCGAAATCATCTGATGGAAGGAATAAGTGACCGGAATGACTTCCATCTTTCCGCTTTCGAGCTTACTGTAATCGAGAATATCATTAACGATGGAAATAAGAACTTTACCCGCAGTCTGGATATTTTCCACATTATCCTTGACTTCCGGCGAAAGTTCTTCACGCAGAGTAAGTTCGGCCATTCCGCAGATGGCATTCATGGGGGTTCTGATTTCGTGAGACATATTGGCCAAAAATCTCAACTTAGATTCGTTGGCCCTGTCGGCTTCTTCTGCTTTTTCCTCCATACCCTTCATGTAGCGCTTAGCGTAATATACCACAACATAAAGGTTTATGGAAGAGCAGAAATAGATGATTATATAGAATCCGAAAATAAGTAATGAGGGAACGTTTTTAAGAATATAATCGGGCAGAAAAACAATATAGGCAAGGAAAGTCAATGTAGAGCCCACGCCCGAATAAATAATGTATTTAGCCTCCATCATGATGGAAATGCTGGTGGTCATAACGGAGAAGATCAAAACGGAAAAAGCAAGGGTCTCAAGCACGCAACCGATGACCGTCGTAGATAAAAGCACCGAAAAGAACAAAAAAGCCACAACGATCTTCTCGTTGTTTATCATAACGGAAATGATAAAGGTCAGTGTGATCATAACGGCGGAAAAAAGGAGCACCATACGCCCCTTTTCCATGCCGTGTTTTGCAAATGCATAAAAAATATGTACGGCCAATGCGAGTAAATATTCAACCAGACATAATCTTATCGAATTTCTGTATCCGTACATAAGCCCTCCGTTAGGTTAACGTTTGTCACCGAGGAAGAAAAGCGCTACGGTACCCGGGCCTGCGTGTGCGCCGATGGTAAAGCCCAGGATATTTACAACGGAACTTTGAATACCAAAACGTTTCTTTACCTCTTCGCAGACAAATTCGGCATCCTCGGGGCAATCACCGTGACTTACAAAGAAAATGTCATTCTTGCCCGCATATGAGCCGATCTGCTTTTCCATGAGGTTAACAAGTTCAAGAAGGGATTTTTTCCTGCCGCGAACCTTGCCAAGGGGAATAAGATGTCCCTCGTCGTCAACATGCAAAACGGGTTTGATGTTTAATACGGTTCCGATCAGAGCGGCACTTCTTGAAACTCTTCCGCCTCTGTATAAATGATTTAAATCGTCCACTGTAAATACATGAACGAGGTTTAACTTGTGTTCTTCGACCCAGGCAGCCACTTCATCGATGGATTTGCCCTGCTTACGCATTTCTACGGCATAATAAACAAGAAGTCCTTCGCCCAGGGATGCGGCTTTCGTGTCGATAACTATGATTTTAACGTCTTTATTTGTTTCGAGAATTTCATCAGCTGCCAGACGTGCGCTGTTATATGTTCCCGACAGGCCCGAAGAAAATGCGATATAAAGTATTTCCTTACAGCCTTCGTCAATGAGCTTTAAAAGTCCTTCTTTGGCTTCCTCGGGGTTAACCTGAGAAGTGCTGGTCTTTTCCCCGTTTCTCATCATGGTATAGAAAGTCTTCGAGGGAAGTTCGGCCTGGGAATGATAGGTCTTTCCGGCAATTGTAGCAGGAAGGAAGAATTCAAATATATCATTCTCTTTCAAATATTCTGCAGGGAGATCCGCCGTGGAATCGGTTACAATCTTAAAAAAACTCAATACAGTGTCCTCCTAAACGATAATCTATCGTAAATGATAGCACTACATTGAGTTAAAAGCAATAATATATAGTTTTCAATATTATTTGCCCGTGGTGCTCCCAAAACCGCCGTTTCTGACTGAGGTTGCATCATCATCGTCGGTGATCCCGTACTGCATAAAGATGCCCTGCGCGAATCCCGTGGAACTCTCCATTACGATGGTGCGATTCTCATTGGTATCGTTGGTAACCTTAATAAAGATGTGTCCCTCGTTATCAGAGCCGTAATAATCGGAATCCACAATCCCCACCGTATTATTAAGCTGAAGTCTGTACTTAAACCCTAGGCCGGATCTGGGATAAAGCATGAGAACGTAGTCCTCTCTCATTTGCGCGCGAATACCCGTAGGGATCTTCGCGGTCTCTCCCGGACGAAGGGTCACATCGATGGGAATAAAGAAATCGTATCCGGCGCTGCCTGATGTGGCGCGTTTGGGAAGCTTGACGGTCTTATAAATCCTTGAAGCCTCTTCTGCCGTATACTTGGGAAAAGTATCAGTAAAATCCTTTATAAACTGTTCAAGAGAAACTTTCTCAAAATGTGCAACTCGTTCCATTGTAATCTCCGCTGGTAACCGGTGTTGAAACAACCGGGTTTCCGTAATAATCTCCGCAATGAAGAAGGGGTGTCGAAGGGTCAGTCAAAAGAAGGCTCTTTTGAACGTCTATTACCCTCTGGTTGGAGCTTCCCTTCCACATAAGGGTAACATCCAGTTTGTCGATCTGGAATTCACCGTCCACCAGCACGTCAACATATTTCATTACGGGATAATGGTAGATGTTTTCCCAGGAATCTCCGGTATAAAGCCAAATGGTCTTATTGGGATATTTTTCTTTTATCTTGGCTGCAAGTTCTCTGACTGCCACACGGTTTGCAGGGTGTAAAGGATCTCCGCCCGAAAAGGTGATGCCCGCAATATAGGGCTTGTCAAGCTGTTCGTATATTTCCGCTTCGGCCGCCTCATCAAAGGGAAGTCCGCCGTCCGGATCCCATGTTATGGGATTCTGGCAGCCCTTGCAGCAATGATTGCAGCCTGCAACCCAGAGCACAACACGAAGGCCGTCGCCGTTCTTCATGTCGTCCTTGGTTATATTGTGATATCTCATTTTTACATGGACTTCCTTTCTGCGATCTCAGCCATTTTAGCTTCGTTCAGGCGGGTGTCACCGTGAACTCTCGAATAGGACAGATATCCGTTCATTCTGTCGATCTTCGTAAGGTTTCTGCTTCCGCACTTGGGGCATACATCCATTTCAAGTTCCTGATGTCCGCAGTCATCGCAATAAGCAAGGGAAAGGTTGACACCTTCGTAAAAGCCCATGTCCATGGCTCTGTGGATAAGAGCCTTAACTGCATCTATATTGTAATCGATGGGGTACTTGACATATTGGATCTTTCCGCCGTTTGAAAGATCCCAGAATCTGTTTTCAAGGTCCTGCTTCTGTATGGGAGTGATATCCTCAGTAACATGGCAATGGAAGGAATTGGAAACATATTCTCTGTCGCTTACGCCTTCGATTATGCCGTATTTCTTACGGAACTGCTGAACCTGCAATCCGCAAAGGCTCTCTGCGGGTGTTCCGTAGATGGCGTAGAGATTTCCGTCCTCTTCTTTGAATTCGCTTATCTTTTTGTTGATATATTCAAGAACTTCCAAAGCAAAAGCGCCGTCCTCTACAAGAGACTTGCCGTTATAAAGCTCCTGAAGTTCGTTAAGAGCCGTGATTCCGAAGCTGGCGGTGGCCGACTTAAGAAGAGGCTTGATCTTGTCCGTTAACTTAAGGTGTCCGCCCAGGAAACCGCCTTCGCAGTAAGCAAGCGGGTTGGTGGAAGCCCTCATCTCCCCAAGATATGCATAGGTCCTGATGTGGAGCTGACGGATGAGGTTAAGATAATAATCCAGCACCTCGTAAAAGTCTTTACTTTCCTTTCTCGCCTTCGCAAGGATCATTGGAAGGTGAAGAGAAACCGCACCGATGTTGAATCTGCCCACAAATACCGGAACATCCTGATCGTCTGCGGGATGCATTCCTCCGCGCTCATACCAGGGAGAAAGGAAAGCACGACACCCCATGGGAGAAATGATCTTTCCGTATTGTTTATAAATTCCGGCTACATAACCCTTACCGGTAAGTGACAGCCAGTCGGGATACATGGTCTTTGCGGAGCATCTTACACCTGCTTCAAATACATCCTCCAGTTCCTTTCCCGGACCGTGAAGGTTTTCATCGTATAAAAATACGATCTTCGGGAAAAGTACGGGCTTCTTGCAATCCTTCTTGCCCTGTCCCCTTCTGCGGACATTTAACATGGATATGGTGGCAAGTTTGGCGAAACGTCCGGTTCCGGTACCCGCAGTAACGGTAATGAAGGGATAATCGCCTCTGGAAGAAGCAACGGTATTAAATTTATATTCCCATCCCTGGAAGCCCTGCTCAAATTCTCTGGTAACATCGGAAAGAGCTTCGGCAGCTGCGGTGTCATCGTCGATACCGAGCCTTCTGTATTTTTCTATTGCTTTGTCATAGGACTTCTGAGCGTAGGGTTCGAGAATAAGGTCTACACTCGGAACCGTGAAGCCGCCGTACTGCTGGCTTGCGGCGCTCAAAACAATGTCACCGATTACGTCGAAGGCTACATCAAGAGACTTAGGCTCGTTATACCAGATGTTGCCCATTTCAAAACCGCCGGTAAGGACGCTCTGAACATCGAAAAGACAGCAGTTCATGGTGTCGCGCCTTGCGGACATGTCGTGAACGTAGATGTAACCGTCGCGGCAGGCCTGAATCTCTTCCGTGGTCATAAAGAACTTCTGGTAAAGCTCCTTGTTAAGCTGGTTGAAAATAAGGCTTCTCTTGGTGGAAACCAGGGCAGAGTCGGTATTTGCGTTTTCTTTGTCTCCGATGTACATGATGGACTGGCTCTTTTTATATACATCATCCAGCATCCGTACGAAATCCTGCTTGTAGTTGCGGTAATCCCTGTAACTCTTTGCCACGATGGGCTTAACCTCTTCAAGTGCGGATTCCACGATATTGTGCATAACGGGAATGGGGACCTCGTCAAGGTCCATTTCTTCAACGCGCTTGATCACGTATTTGCATATCTTTTCATTTTCTTCGTTGGTGAATTTGGTAAGTGCGCGATATGCGCTTTTGGAAATGGCGTTAATCACCTTCTGGACATTGAAGATTTCCTTGCTTCCGTCCTTCTTGATAACGTAGATTTCTTTTTCGGGCTTGTATTTCTCCCCGTAATTAATGGTTTGATCCTTGGAATCGGCAGAAACGCTCACAATAACTCCTCCCAAATAACTGCAATTTTATACAAAACTTTGAATAGAATAAAGAAAGAAGCACAATATCTTGTGCTTCTTAAGTATAAAACAACAAAATGAAAAATTCAATACAAAGCAAGGGTATTCTTCAAAAATTTTTTATATTCCGAAGCCACCTCCGAGGGCGCCACGATCCTTGCATTGACGGACAATCCGGAAAGCCATCCGAAAAACTGCGGGCTCACCGCCACATGCACCCTTGCGGTAAAGAAACCGTCTCTTTCTTTTCGGATGGTGACATCTTTTCCGAAGCGATCGAACACAACTCCTATGTAAGAGTCCACAAACTCTATTTCGAGGGCCTCTTCTTTTCCGCCGTACATGCCGAAAACCTTTTCCGTATAAGAAACGGGATTAAATGACTTTACCGCTTCCGCTTCGCTTCTTAAGTCATCAAGCATTGAAATGCTTTTCATCTTATCTACCCTGTAATGCCTGATTTCTTCGCTCTTTTCATCGAATGCGATAAGATAATAGTTATTGTCGGACCAGGACAACATAAGGGGACTTACCACATAATCCAAGCCGCTCTTTCTGGGTTCCAGAACCCTGTTAAAGGTCCATTCGCAATATTTGAAGGTAAGCTTCCTGTTTTTTGAGATCGCTCTGTGTATCTCATCAACAGCATAATATATGCTTTCGTTTTCGGTTTTGATACGATCCCTGATGTAAACGGCTCTGTCAAGCTCTTTTGCTTCGTACTCGCTTAAAAGCCCCTCCAGCTTTTTGATTAATGCCCTGGACTTTTTTTCGGTTATGAATCTGGAAGAACATACAGCGTCAACAAGCAGGGATAACTCCTCCTTGTCAATGGAGCGGGAAGCAAGATAATAGCCGCCCGTTTTCTTTGCGGAATCAAAAACCACATCATAGCCCATGTTTATAAGGGTTTCGATGTCGGAATATATGCTTTTTCTCTCGCTTTCGATCCCGTACAAAGAAAGCTCTCTTATGAGCGCGGCACTGTTTAATTTATGCTCTTCGTCGGTCTTTTTTGAAAGGATCTCAAGAAGTCTTAAAAGTTTTTGCTTTTGGTTAGATGTCTTCGCCATTTGCTTTCTCCGCACTGGTTGATGCAAGGGTATCGCAGCGTTCGTTTTCGGGGTGCCCCGCGTGACCCTTTACCCACTCAAAGGAAACCCTGTGTCCTTCCATTGCCTTTAAAAGTCTTTCCCACAGATCTATGTTTTTAACGGTACCCTTTTTCCAGTCAGTCTTTTTCCAGGAATCCACCCAGTGTTCCCTGAAGGCGTCCACCACGTATTTAGAATCGGATACCACCAAAACCTCACAGGGCCGGTTCAGGGCTTCAAAACCCGCAATGACACCCATTAACTCCATACGGTTGTTAGTGGTTTCTTTAAAGCCTTCCGTAAGTTCCAGCTCGTGAATCTCTCCCTTTGGATCTTTATATTTTAAGACCGTTCCGTATCCGCCGGGTCCCGGGTTACCCTTTGAAGCTCCGTCCGAATATATCGTTACCTTTGTCAGACTCAATCGGCAACCCTCCATTTTCCGTTCTTTTCAAAATCAAGAGCCATATTTTCTGCCGCCTTAGTGATGTCCTCGGAAAAGCCCATAAGTGACAACAGCTTTATTGCGTTCTTGGTAGTGGCTGAACCTTCTTTCAACAAGTAACTGAAGTTTATATCGTTATCCGTTACGCTTTCGTCAAAATAGTAGTTGTCGTATTCTTCTGTGAGAAGCTTCGTAAGCTCGATATCATGGGTTGCCACAAAGCAGGTGGCTCCCGCTTTCTTTAGGGTCGAAAGTATCTTAACACAGGCTGCGATACGCTCGATGGTATTGGTACCCCTTAAAACCTCATCAAGGAAGCAAAGTACCTTTCTTCCGCCCTTTTCGGCGGTTTTATCCATGATTCTCTTAAGGGCTTTGATCTCTACCATAAAGTAGCTGTCCTCGTTAAAGAGATCGTCTCTTAAAGACATGGATGAATAAATGGCGAAATCTTCCATGGAAAACTCATCCGCGGGACAGGTGTTTATAGATTTAGCGAACAAAGCATTGATAAGCACCGTCTTAAGGAAGGTGGATTTACCCGAAGCGTTGGATCCTGTGACCAGTACACTTTTATCTTTAACGGTGATACTGTTCTTCACGGGATCTTTAATAAGCGGATGATAAAGGTTTACGCCCTTAAGTCCCTCTGCGGTTTCCGGTACGCACCAGGCAGGAAGGGATGCTCTTAATGCCGCAATACTTACATAGGATTCAATCTTCCCCAGCAGCATATAAACTTCACCTATATCTTCTTTATGTTCTTTTAAAGTCTTTAAGGATCTGTAAAAGCTGATGATATCGATATGGAAGATCATGCGAAGATAATCTCCCAAAAGTTCCAGCGGATTACCCGTGCCCGTATGATTGTTATTCTTGTTAACCGCAAGCCTTGCTATTTTTCTGAAAAGAAACAGTTTCGAAAGAAGCTTTGAAATCTCTTCCGTTTCTTCAAATCCGTCCTTTTGATGGTGCTTTGCCAGTTTATCGGCTATGTTTAAAAAATTGACGATATAACCGAGACACACAACGTAAATATCGATCTCTCCCCGGGCCTTGTAATGGGAAAGAATATTAACGATAAGAGATGCAACAAGGACAAACACTCCCAGGGGGCCGCTGACAAACATAAGGCCTATACCGGCAAAAATACCGATGATTGGAAGAATATCGGTGACAATGCTCTTAACCGGAACATCGGAAAACAGGTCGAGGCAATCCCAGAAACTTACGCCTTTCATGGAACCTACGGAAAGAAATTCAGCCTGCAATTTCTTACGGAGTTCTTCATTTTCAAGGATGAGACTGACCTTTCGTTCAAGTCTTGACACTTCATCCTTGTCATATATGGGCGTTCTGAGCCTGTAGTAAAAATATTCGCTTCCGGGTGAGGAAACGGAATGATTGAAATAGCAAAAAAGCCTGTCGAATTCTATATCCGAGGCTGTAATGTCATCTACGGTATCGGGATCGTTAATACGTGCGCAAAGGGTCTTGATCCTCGATAATTCGTCGCTTGAATAGTCCTTAAGCACAAAGGAAGAAAAACCTTCCCCTATCTCTCTTAAATATACTCTTTCTCTTAACTTCGCATCGTAATATTCCTTGAAAAAGAAAGCAAGAAAAAGCCCCACAACCACTGCGGCAATTACAATATAAGTATTCATCTCCTACAAATTGTCCGGCCCAAACCCCTCCGGAAACAGCTCCTTTAATGTAAATATCTGGTACACATCCTCACTCATTGCGGCGATTATCTCGAAGGTTTCGGGATTGCAAAACTCCATCATGACCTGTCTGCATACACCGCAAGGGTATGCATAGGAATCAACGGGACCGTCAACGCTTCCGCCGATAATTGCAATTCGGGAAAAATCCGTATCACCTTCACTTACGGCCTTGAAAATCGCAGTCCTTTCCGCACAGTTTGTGGGCGAAAAAGCGGCATTTTCAATGTTGCAGCCTCTGTAGACCTTTCCGTTCTTTGTAAGAAGCGCTGCTCCTACGGCATAATTGGAATAAGGACAATAGGATTTCTTTCTGGCTTCGATAGCTTCTTTGATGAGTTCCGCATCAGTCATAAGTATAACCCTCCGAGTATAAAGCAATACATGAAAATAAAACGCCCGCAGATATATTATAATCTGCGGGCAGTCTTTAGAAAAGCCTAATTATCTTATTTTACGATAAACTTTCTGAAATTTTTCTTTCCTCGTCTTACAACGGGTTCTTTTTCTCTGATCTCATCAAGAGTGAAAGCAGCTTTGATATCGGTGATCTTCTCATCGTTCACGGTTACTCCGCCCTGCTCAATGGCACGTCTTCCTTCGCTTCTGGATGCCACAAGTCCGCCTTTGACCAAAAGTCCGATAACATCAACGGTACCGTTAAAAAGATCTGCCTCGGAAACTTCGGTGGTGGGGATGTCTCCGCCGGCACCGTTTGAAAACAGAGCCTTTGCACTCTCTAAGCACTTGTTTGCTTCTTCCTCACCATGAATCATCTTGGTAAGTTCAAAAGCAAGGATCTCTTTTGCTTTATTGAGTTCGCTGCCCTCCCATTTCTCCATCTCATGGATCTCATCCAGGGAAATAAAGGTAAGGAGCTTCATGCACTTGATAACGTCGG
>DBVS01000038.1:266-2626 GCA_002308235.1 Lachnospiraceae bacterium UBA1258 | reverse complement strand
CACCTTCGAAATCAATCTTTACGGTGGTCATTCCGCCTGCGGCATATGCCATAAGAGGGATCCCGCCGAAGCCGCAGACATGCTTAAACACGTCCATTTCGGTAAGGGCCTTCATGGCGCCGATGGCACAAAGGTCGGAAGAAGCCACCACCATGCGGTAATCTTCTTTTTCGTTAAAGATGATGTCCCGGGCCTTCTTTTCGCAAAAATCGGCGTTTCTGACCAGTATTTCAACATTCTTGTCGGAAGCGGCCTTTTTCGCACCCGAAAGTCTTTCTTCGGTCTCGAATCTGTCTTCGCTTCCCGCAAGATAAAGAATCCGCTCCACGGGATTGCTTTCAAGCATCGCTTTAACCTCGTCATAAGACGCGGCGCACTGGTCCACACCCACAAAGCTTGTGGAATCGTTCACCGACATATAATTGGTGACCACCTTTTTAAGAGTGGTTACCTTTAAAAGTTCAAGGGCGTTTTCATCATTCTTTGAGAGTCCGAAAAAAACGAGCCCCTTCACATTCCGGTTTCTTAACTGCGTGAGGGTTTCTTCCACGCTTTTATTTCTTAAAACGGACGTATACAGGGTTTCCGCGTCCAGATTAAGTTCCGAAGCTTTCTTAACCGCGCCCGATAAATACTGCACATTTATGCCGCCCTTAACTTCGGGATCGTCATCGTTTATGACAATTCCTATCTTCGCAGGCTGCCTTGCGGAAATGGCGGAGGCTAAAGACCCCGGCACAAAACCCAGCTCTCTTATGGCTTTGTTGACTTTTTTCTTCATGGCTTCACTTACGTTCGGATAGTCGTTTACGACCTTCGATACGGTAGATACCGCAACACCCGCACGTTTTGCAACATCTTTGATACCTATCATGATTTCCTCCCGTTATTAAACTGTCGCCGGAATAAATGAATCACATTCAGTCCGAAAATTTAACTATGATCAAGCCATTCTCAATTTTAATCGACCCGTCGTCCGGATATGAGGGCATTGCTTTAAATGCCTCGCTTTCCATAAGCTCTGCCGTGGGATAGACCTCGTTATACTTAAATCCCAGGAAAAACTTGAAGAAATTTGCCCTTCTTTCTTCGCCGTTCATTACATACCCGGTGTTATAAGCTCCCGGCAAAGCATCCGCGTACCTTAACTCCCAAAGTCCCGACGTATCTTCATATTTGCCCGCAAATACAATGGGCATCATGTTATCGTACCCTTCCAAGCTGCGAATCCTGCCTGCAAGGGACGAAAACTCGAAATACGCCTGGTCGTAATGGATGTTGTAGCCAAGATAAGCCATGTTCGCATATTTTACATACAAGAATATGACGAGCATCAACACGGCCTGTACCACCCGAACCCCAATCATCGTTACCTTCGCTTTCTTTTCGCAGACACGGTCCAGAATGAGCATGGGAGCCGCAAGCATAAAGAAAGCGGAATAGCACATAAGTGTATAGATTCCGTCAAGGAAACCTGCGCACATCAGGTTTATCAGGAAGATTGCAAAGGGTATCAAAAGCGTGAGCCCTGCGATAAACACGATGTTAAGCAGTTTTTTCTTTAAACGGGTAACGATCAGATAAACAAGACCTGCCGCAAAAAGCACCCAGGCCGCAAGCACTATGCCGTTTAAAAACTTATAGGGAAAAATATAGTAATAATCATTCGTCAGTGTCTTAAAGAAATCGGTGTAGCATTTGCCGAAGGCATTTACCAGGCTTTCAAGGGAATAATTGCCCATGCTGCTTAAGTTCTGGTAATCGGTCATTTCCACATGTTTAACGACGACAATGATCTTATTTACGATAAAATAAAGAACAAGACCCGCCACCAGCATTGTAAGCTGTTTAACGGCAAGGAGGATACTCTCCTTAAAGGGCTCATCCGACAAAAGTTTCATAAACAAAAGGAAAAACACAAATGCGGCCAGAAGCCCGAAGTAAGCCTGATAGATGCCGATGGACCCGCAAAGCGCAAAAATACCGAAAATAAAGCCGTATTTATATTTTACGGACACAAAGAAACCGAGAGCTGCAAGGAATATCCCGAAAGCATAAAAGGGTGCGGTGGCCATATACGAAAGAGTCGCGGTGGTTACGGGAAATACCATGAACAGAATCATGAACAGGTATTTAAGAAGCTTGTTCCCGATCTTAAAGGGCTCCGCAAAAAGCAAAATCGCAAGGGAAATAAAGGAAACATAAATAAGTCCGCTGAGCCATGGCATGGAATAGCAGCCGTCTATGCGAAACATGAAATTTCCTATCATGGTATGAAACCAGCGTCCGAAATCATAGCCGCTTCCGTGGTGGAAGATCGATATAAACTCGTCCTTGTTGGGGCTGTAGGAAAACATTAT
>DBVS01000038.1:0-178 GCA_002308235.1 Lachnospiraceae bacterium UBA1258 | reverse complement strand
TATTGTACCACAAATTTTCCGAAGTCATACAAAGAACTTTTCTTAAGGCACAAAAAAAGGCCCGCCTGTGGGCGGGCCTTGATGGTTTGTGGAATTAGTCCACTTTCTGTCCCTTTTCAAGGGCAAGGGTCTTGGTGGTAATATCGCATACTTCCGAAGGTCCGAAGTACTGGATGGC
>DBVS01000085.1 GCA_002308235.1 Lachnospiraceae bacterium UBA1258 | reverse complement strand
AAAGCATGCACTTTTATACCTACATAAGCAACGAAGACAGGCTGGTGCGCCTATCAAACACCGGAAAGCTTGTTGAGACCGATTTTGAGGAGCTGACAGCGGTTTTACACAAGCAGGAAAACTGCTATGACGGTCATATAGAGGACCTGTTCAAAGAGGACAGCTACTTAATTTCCCCCCTTACCGATCCCGGCCGGTTTCTTCGTCAGGAGTATTTTCTTACCTCCCAGCAGAGGGACATCAAAAAATCCGTTTTAAAAACACTGACCCAGCACAAAGAAAAGGGTGCCGCCGTGCTGGTGCAGGGCTTTACGGGGCTTCCGGGCACCGGAAAGACCATACTCCTGTACGATCTTGCCATGCAGCTTTCAAGGGCAGAGCGGGTCTGCGTGCTGCATTTCGGATCCCACGCCAAGGAGCTTGAACAGCTGGATGAACGCTTAAAGCGCATAGATTTCTTTTACTGCAGCGATAATATGGTTTTTGATATAGAGGACCCTTATTCGGTCATTTTCATAGATGAGGGCCACAGAATGGACCAGACGGCGCTGGATTCCGTAATGGCCCTTTCAAAGAAATGGAATGCCCCGGTTATCATTTCCTATGACAAGGAGGATTCCATCGCAGCAGAGGAACGCAGAGGATACGGTTCCGTTCTCATTGAGGATATACCCGGGTTTATCATGTACAGGCTGACCAACAGGATCCGTTTAAACAGCGAGCTTTCGGCCTTCATCAACTGTGTCATGAGCTTTAAGGGCAGAACCCACAGAAAGGATTATCCTTCGGTTTCCGTGGCCTACGCCAATACCGATGCGGAGGCGGGCGAAATGCTGGCGGGCTTTATGGAGGCGGGATATGTTTATATAAAGGACACTGCTCTTCTGGATCCCCTCATGCCGGAGCGGGCCGGGAAATACAGGGGTTTCATGGAAGTTGAAGCTTCCGAAGCCACCTGCAAGGAATTTGACAATGTGGTGATGCTCATAGACGATACCTTTGAATACGACCGGGGCGGGAATCTTCGAAAGAAGCCGGACCGGACATTTGAGCCCTCGGGTGGCGCGGCGCCGGAGACCGAACTTGCCGACGACTTCAGGGTCCGTCGTCTTTTTCACGGGCTGAGCCGTGCCAAGCGAAAGATCGCACTGGTGGTAAAGGATAACGAGCCTGTATTTGATGTTTTGCTTTTTATATTGCAGCATTGATAATGATTAAACCGGTAAAGGCCTGCAGACAATGCGGGCTTTTATTTTTTTTGTAAAATTTTTTAAAAAAATTTCAATTTACCTTGGGAGATTTTCGATTTTAGGTATCTATATATATGAGGAGATAAATATTTCAAACCTGAAATGTAAAAGGAGGATAACAGAGAATGAAACCAAGAATCAAGAAAGGGATTGGAGTATTGCTTGGCGTGATGCTGGCAGCGGTAACCTGTGTGGGCGTGGTTCCACAGATGACACTTACGGCCTACGCCGCGGGAACGAGGAAGAACCTGCAGATGGTGACTAATGCCACGGCTGCCAATATAGAAGGCGCCCAGGCGAGTAACGTGTATTTCGGAACGTATAAGCAGAGCAGCGATGGAAACAATGGCTACAATAGAGATCCAATCAAGTGGAGAGTGTTGCAGAATTCGGGTAGCCGGTTATTCTTGCTTGCAGACAAAAACCTTGACTGTAAGAAGTACAACGATAGTAATATTTCAGTCACATGGGACTCATGTACTCTTCATGACTGGCTTAACGGGGGATCAGGCGGAAACTTTTATCAAGAAGCATTTTCAGGCAAAGAAAAACAGGCAATAGCCACAACATCTGTTATGGCGCAGGCTAATCCCTACTATCAGGGAACTCCTTTTGGTGGTAATACAAATGATAAGGTATTTCTGCTTTCAATCCAGGAAGTGACGGAAACAGCATATGGATTCACGGATAATTACAGCCGTAAAGCTGCTAATACAACTTATGCAACCGGTCAGGGTGCATATGACGATAACGGCATCGGCGCGTGGTGGCTGCGCTCGTCTGGCAGCGATGATAGCAATGCCGCGACTGTCAGCGACCCCGGTTACGTGCACATGTATGGCCACGATGTGGACTCTGGAGTCGTTGCTGTGCGCCCCGCTTTTAATTTAAATCTTTCATCTGTTATCCTTATATCCGCCGCTTCAGGTGGCAAATCCTCCGGCACAGTAGGTGCGGGAGCACTTACGGCAGTGGGAGACTATTTGGGTAATGACTGGAAGGTAACGCTCCTTGATGACGGAACGTTCGGAAACAACGCAAACGGCCATGCAGGTTTCAGCGCATCCCGCGTTGACAGTGGGGCTGTGGCTGCGGGAAACAGCATTACCGTAAGCTACAGCGGAGCAAACACAGGCTCAAATGAGTATGTATCCGCAATCATTGTAAGCGCATCCAATGAAAATAACCCGCTTTACTATGGACGAATAGCTAACAACAGCGCTTCGAGCACGGGAGCGGATATTACGATTCCGTCGGGCCTTGCGGCAGGTGACTATAAGTTAAAGGTGTTCGCAGAGCAGTATAACGGAGATTATATGACCGACTATGTATCTGCTTTCAGTACCATAAATGTTACTGTAGAAGCTGCATCCTCGGGACCCACAACACCTCCTAACCCTGCTCCTTCGACGCCTCAGGGGGATTCCGTCGATTATTTCGCAGACCTTAAGAGCGCTTTCGATTACGCCATAGCCCTTGGCGGCAACCGGACGGTTACCTGGAACAGAGACTGCGTACTAAACTACGATGTAATGAAACTCTTAGCTGAAAACCCGAGCATTACCCTTGCTTTTTCCTACACCTATGAGGATATGGATTATTTAGTTACGATCCCGGGCAGCCTCGCCAAACCCGACCCGACGATCCCCATCTACGGCCCCCTCTACCTCTACGGCATGTACGGCGGCACCGCAACTCCTCACCATGAACCCTAGGGACGGGGTTGGTGGTTCATAATTATGGGCAGAGAGCGGACTATTATGCTTTAAGTGCGTCGTTTCTGGTCAAAAGATATATGCAGTATTGGTTCATACTTATGCCTTCCTCTTTGGCATGGACAGAGAGTAATCTGTGCAGGCTTTTGGGAAGGCGAAGTTTGAACTGACCTGAGTACTTGGTGAGGCTGTCATCTTCCGAGGGCTCAGAGATTTCGATGCCTTCCGCAAGTGCGGCTTCGAGCCATGCTTTTTTAGCGTCCTGCGCATTTTGGATTATTCCATCCATGGTTTCCGAACAGGTTATACAGCCGGGAAGATCGGGAAAGCATGCCGTATATCCACCTTCTGCAGTGTCCGGTATTATTTCGATACGATAAGGGAGTGAAAGGTAGTAGTCAATTGTTTTCTTCATGCTCTTCCTCACTTTCTACAACTGCTTTTACCAACAAGATGTATGCAATCTTTATTGGCTCATGTTGTGGGATAGTTATCGGGTTATGACCTTCTTTACGGAACGTCTTATGACTGCTTCCACCCGATGGCCCGCTCATGGAGTATCCGTAAAATTCCAGAACCTTTCTAAGCTCATCAAAACGCAGACTCTTGTCTAGTGAGCGGATTCGGTGTAACAGTTTGTCAAATTTCGACATTTAATCCTCCTTCTTAAGTATAAATGGTGTCATATATGGTGTCAATGGAAAGCACACGATAACACGCACCGAAAAAAACAAATCGTGGGAATTCGAAACCGGGATGCCGGTTGTCGTTTCTCCGAACGGAGAAGTCAGTGTTGAAATCATAATACAAAGCAAGGCAATTTGCAAGACGAACAAAAAATATAAAAAAATTTCAATTTACCTTGGGAGATTTTCAATTTTAGGTATCTATATATATGAGGGGGTTTTACAGACCCAAATCCTATACAGAAGATCATTAAAAAGAAGGAGAATTGATCATGGAAAAACTACTTAGGGGCTTGAAAAAGAATAATTCCACGAAAAAGAAAACAATCGGAAAAATCTGCAAAACGATTGGCGGCGCAATCCTTGCCCTTTCCCTTGCGGTGTCGAATCTCGCGGGGGTATATCCTACGAAGAAGGCATATGCAGCGGGAACCAGGAAAGCGCTGCAGATGGTGACTAATGCCACGGCGGCCAATATAGAAGGCGCCCAGGCGAGTAAAGTGTATTTTGGGAATTATTATCAAAACAGTTCATCATCCAAAGATCCCATCGAATGGAGAGTGTTGCAGAATTCGGGCAGCCGGTTATTCTTGTTTGCAGACAAAAACCTGGACTGTAAGGCGTACAACGATAGTAATACTTCAGTCACATGGGACTCATGTACTCTTCATGACTGGCTTAACGGGGGATCAGGCGGAAACTTTTATCAAGAAGCATTTTCAGGCAAAGAAAGACAGGCAATAGCCACAACGTCTGTTATAGCGCAGGCTAATCCCTACTATCCAGCAACTCCTTTTGGTGGTAATACAAATGATAAGGTATTTCTGCTTTCAATCCAGGAATTGGCGGAAACAGCATATGGATTCACGAATGTTGGCAGAAATATAACTTCTAATACAACTTATGCAACCAGTCAGGGTGCACATGATTATAGTGGCAACGGAATTTGGTGGCTGCGCTCGCCGGGCAGCGTTGACTATTCTGCCGTGTTTGTCCGCTACGACGGTTTCGTGGGCTTGCATGGCAACTATGTGGACGATCAGAACGATGAGGGCGATGCTGTGCGTCCCGCTTTCAATTTGGATCTTTCATCTGTTATCCTTACATCTGCCGCCGCAGGCGGCAAATCATCCGGCAACCCGGGCGCCGACGCACTTAGAGAGGTGGCCGCTTATTCGGGCAATGAATGGAAGCTGACGCTTCTTGATGACGGAACTTTCGGAAACAACGCAAACGGACACGCAGGCTTTTCTGCATCCCGCGTTGACAGTGGGGCAGTTGCTGCCGGAAATAACATTACCGTAAGCTACAGCGGAGCAAACACAGGCTCAAATGAGTATGTATCCGCAATACTTGTAAGTGCAACCAATGAAAATAACCCGCTTTACTACGGAAGAATTGCCAATAACAGCGCTTCCAGCACGGGAGCGGATATTACGATTCCGTCGGGTCTTGCGGCAGGTGATTATAAGATAAAGGTATTCGCTGAGCAGTATAACGGTGACGAAATGACCGACTATGCATCTGCGTTCGGAACCATAGATTTAGTTGTAGAAGCCGCTCCCGCAAGCCCTGCGCCCACCCCTTCGACGCCTTCGGACGGCCCGGTTGACTATTTTGCCGATCTTAAGAGCGCTTTCGATTACGCCATAACCCTTGGCGGAAATCGGACAGTTACCTGGAACCGAGACAGCGTTCTTAACTACGATATAATGAAACTCTTAGCTGAAAACCCGAGCATTACCCTTGCTTTTTCCTACACATATGAGGACATGGATTATTTAGTTACGATCCCGGGCCGTCTCGCTAAACCCGACCCCGAGATTCCCATCTACGGTCCCCTCTACCTCTACGGCACCTACGGCGGCACCGCAAAGAAGAACTGAATGATATTTACCCCGTGAGAAATTCACGGGGTATTTTTGTAAAATGATTGTGCTGAAGAGCATTACTCCCGGGCGGGAACCGAAAAAATTGCTTGCGGTTCCGCCCGGGGCCCACACATTTTTTTCGGTTGACAAATCCTAACCTCGATGTAAAATATTAGACAGTATAGAGCGACAAAGGCGTCGCGGATTATTCCGTGTGTCTTTGTCGCTCTTATTTTTTGAGGTATTGGTGTGATGAAAGCGGAATTTGTTAAAATGGAGGGTTGCGGCAACGACTATGTCTACATAGACTGCGTCGGGTTCGTAAACTACTACTCGGACAAATCAAAACTTGCAAGGCTCATCAGCGACAGGCACTTCGGTGTCGGTTCCGACGGCCTTATCTTCGTGAATAAATCGCAGATTGCGGACTTTGAGATGGAGATGTACAACTCTGACGGGTCGCGGGGCGAGATGTGCGGAAACGGTATCCGATGCGTGGCCAAGCTTGTTTACGACAGGGGCTATGTTTCCAAGGAAAAGTTCACCATAGAAAGCATGGGAAAAATCAAGAACATTGAGGTCTTTACGCGAAACGGATGCGTCGAAACCGTGAAGGTTGACATGGGCGAGCCCATTCTTGAGGCAAAGGACGTTCCCGCAAGCGTACCCGAAAAATCTCTTCGCACGCTTAAACTTCCGGGGGAGCCCGGAGCAGCCGTAGCTGTTCCGATAAAGGCCGGAGATGTAAGCGCAAAGGTGACCTGTGTTTCCATGGGAAATCCTCACGGCGTCATTTTCATGGACACGTTTGAAGAGGCGGGAAGAAAAGCCAAAAACAAATCCGAAAGCCTACTTGACAGTAAATCCCACACGCCTTCGCTTGACACACTTCCCCTTACCGAAATCGGCCCCTTCTTTGAGCATCACGAAATGTTTCCAAACCGCGTGAACACTGAATTTGTCGAGGTTATCTCACCTTCCGAGATCAGGATGCGGGTCTGGGAGAGAGGCGCCGGCGAGACCCTTGCCTGCGGTACGGGGTGCTGCGCATCCGTGGTGGCGGCAGTGCTTGAAGGAAGAACCGAAAGAAACGTCACGGTTCACGTAAGAGGCGGCGACATCAATATAAACTGGGACGAAAGCGATAACCGGATCTACATGACGGGTCCCGCAAAAACCGTGTTTACGGGAACCTATGAATACAGAGAGTGAAGGACAAATAAATGAAGATCAACAAAAACTATTTAAATCTCTCCGACAACTATCTGTTTTCGGAGATTGCGGCGCGGGTAAAGAAATACAGTGCCGAAAATCCCGACAAGCGAATAATAAGGCTCGGCATAGGCGATGTTACAAAGCCCATAGCGGAGCCTGTTTTAGATGCGCTGACCCAATCGGTCAACGAGATGGGAAAGGCAGAAACCTTCAGGGGTTACGCCCCCGACAAGGGCTATGAGTTCCTGCGAAACGCTATCAGCGAGTCGGATTACAGGAGTCGCGGCTGCGACATAGAGCCCGACGAGATCTTTGTGTCCGACGGAGCCAAGAGCGATTGCGGAAACATTCAAGAAATATTTGATAAAGAAAACACTGTGGCGGTAACTGACCCGGTTTATCCCGTTTATGCCGATACCAATATCATGGCGGGCCGTAAGATAATATACATGCCCTGCACGGCGGAGAACGGTTTCGTACCCGAACTTCCCGGGGAGAGGGCCGACATTATCTACCTTTGTTTTCCGAACAACCCTACAGGTGCCGTAATAACCAAGGCCGAACTTCAGAACTTTGTGGACTATGCCCGAAAGAACGACTCCGTGATCATCTACGATGCAGCCTATGAAGCTTACATTACGGAGCCAAACATCCCCCACTCGATCTATGAGTGCGAAGGCGCCAAAGAAGTTGCCATCGAACTTCATTCTTTTTCAAAGAATGCGGGATTTACGGGGCTGAGACTCGGTTACGCCGTGGTTCCCAAGGCCCTTGTCAGAGAAGGGGTATCACTTAACAAGCTCTGGGCACGCAGGCACGCCACCAAATATAACGGCGCCCCTTATATCATCCAGCGTGCGGGGGAAGCAGTATACAGTCCCGAAGGGGCGGCGGCCGTAAAAAAGCAGGTCCGGGAATACATGGAGAACGCCCGGTTTATCAGAGACAGCCTTGCGGGCATGAACTACCGCGTTTACGGCGGTGTCAATGCACCCTACATCTGGCTTAAGACCCCGGAGGGCTTAACTTCCTGGGAACTTTTCGACTTGCTTCTCAACAAAGCAAATGTGGTGGGTACTCCCGGCTCGGGTTTCGGAAAGTGCGGCGAAGGGTACTTCCGCCTGACGGCTTTCGGAGATCCGACGGACACAAAGGAAGCAATGGAGCGCATTCGCAGACTTTGACCCAAAGAGTCAATTTCCAAACAATAACAGCTGTAATCAAAATCATAAAGAAAGAGTAAACACATGCACAATTCACTTCCCCGAAAACTGGTGCTTGAATCCGGTGAAGAATTCACGGGTATTTCCTTCGGGAGTACCGAAGACAGGATTTCCGAGCTTGTTTTTAACACCTCCATGGCAGGGTACCAGGAAATTCTTTCCGACCCTTCCTACACCGACCAGACGGTGGTAATGACTTATCCCCTTATTGGTAACTACGGAATTAACCCTGACGACTTTGAGTGCGCGCATCCCTCGGTCAGCGGCTTTATCGTGCGGGATTATAACGATCACCCGTCCAATTTCAGGTCCGAAGAAACCATGTCGGAGACCATGGAAAGGTTCGGAATCGTGGGTATCACCGGGATCGACACCAGAAAACTTACCCGTATAATCAGGGAAAAGGGCACCGTCAGGTCCATTATCACCGATGTCGGAAGGTCCACCGAAGAGTGCCTGCAGATCCTTGCAAAGACCGCTCCTCCCCATGACCAGGTGAGCCGCGTAAGCCCCAAAGAAACCATCGTTTATCCTGCAAAGAACGAGCGTTTCAAAGTGGCCGCCATTGATTGCGGCATGAAGGAAAACATAGTAAGGAGCCTTAACGCAAAGGGAGTTACCGTCATAAGGATTCCCTTTGACAGCGATGCTTCTTACATCGAAAGTTTAAATCCCGACGGAATATTCATTTCAAACGGCCCCGGAGACCCGGAGGATGCTGTGCCTGTAATCAACGCCATCAGGCTTCTTAAGGGCAAATTCCCCATTTTCGGTATCTGTCTCGGCCATCAGATCATTTCACTTGCTTACGGCGCCAGGACCTATAAGCTTAAGTTCGGTCACAGAGGGGGAAACCATCCCGTTAAGAACCTTCTTACCGACAAGATCGAGATAACTTCCCAGAACCATTCCTACGCAGTCAAGGAAGAAAGCCTTGAAGGAACCGGGCTTTCCGTCACACATATAAATCTTCTCGATAATACCGTGGAGGGAATCGAGTGCGCCAAAGACCGTGTCTTCGGTGTTCAGTTCCATCCGGAAAGCGCTCCCGGTCCCAACGACAGCGGTTATCTCTTTGATAAATTCATCGGATTAATGGAGGCGAGCCATGCCTAAACGTACAGATTTACACAAAATACTGGTGATCGGTTCGGGCCCCATCGTTATCGGCCAGGCCGCGGAATTTGACTATGCGGGGACGCAGGGCTGCCTTGCCTTAAAGGAAGAGGGCTACGAAGTGGTGCTTTGTAACTCAAATCCCGCCACCATCATGACGGACTCCGCCATTGCGGACAAGGTCTATATGGAGCCGCTGACCCTTGAATTTATGGCCAAGATCATACGCCGCGAGCGCCCCGACGCCATACTTCCCGGCCTCGGAGGTCAGACCGGCCTTAACCTTGCCATGGAACTGGAAAAAGAAGGAGTCCTTAAGGAATGTAAGTGTGAACTCCTCGGTACCAAAGCATCCGGCATAGCCATGGCGGAGGACCGCGAACTCTTTAAGGAAATGTGCGAAGAAATAGGTGAGCCAGTGCTTCCTTCCGTCAACGTTAATTCCATGGAGGACGGCTTTGCCGCCGCAGAAAAGATAGGATTCCCGTTGGTAATCAGACCGGCTTTCACTTTGGGTGGTACAGGCGGCGGTTTTGCGGAAACAAAAGAAGAATTCAAGGTCATTCTGGATAATGCCCTTGCTTTGTCGCCTGTGAACGAAGCACTCATAGAAAAGAGCGTAAAGGGCTACAAAGA
>DBVS01000116.1 GCA_002308235.1 Lachnospiraceae bacterium UBA1258 | reverse complement strand
GAAGACCGCTTTGCATCCGTTGTGGACAAAACCATGTCAATGATCAATTCACTGGCGGCAAATCCCACCATCTTAAACTTCGTAAAGGGCGAGGGCGACATTCCCTACGATGCCGTGCAGTTAACGCTTCTTGGCTGTGATCAGGCTCTCGGAGACGGCGAAAACACGTCTGTTGTAAATACCGCGGGAATGCAGATAGCCAGAGGCACCGGAAATTTCGTGGACGTTTCCGACAGAGATTATTTTAAGAGTGCCATTGCGGGTACACCCTATGTTTCAAACATCAATGTCAGCAAGACCAACGGACGCCGTATAATCACCGTGTCCGCACCCATCAGGGACGGAAACAGCATTATCGGTATCGTTCACAGAAACTACGACCTTAACAACTTCCATGAGCTGCTGGTGGAGGAATCGCCCCACGCCTTTCTTATCGACAGAAACGGCCAGGTGGCTGCACACTCCATGTACAGTATCGGCGGCGACGGCGGGCATGAAGAAGAAGTCCGCGACAAAGCAGAATTCTATACTTCGGGCCTGGACGAAGGCTTCTACCTCGGTGACATCGGAAACGGTGACAAAGAATATCTCGCTTACGTAAAAGAACCCATCTCCGGATATATTGTCTGCACAGTAAAGAATCGCAGTGACGTTCTTTCCGCAGCAAGAAGGGCTGCTACCATAGTTATCGGTGTGGGCATCGCTCTTCTGGCGGTTGCAGTGGTCATTTCCGTTGTTATGGCAAAGAGCTTCATTTCACCCATAACCGCAGTCAATGCTTCACTCTCCGATCTGTCGGACGGACGTTTCAGTCAGGTTGAAGGCTTCGACAGACGTAAAGATGAATTCGGCTCCATTTCCCGTGCCATGAACTCGGTTATCGACAGACTTGCGTCCATCGTTTCAAACATCAAAGAATCCGCCACCAACGTAGGAAATTCTTCCGAAGACCTTTCCGACATGGCGGCTCAGATAAGTCAGACCGCGGAAGACGTTTCCAATGCGGTTCAGGAAATCGCTACAGGCGCTACACAGCAGGCTGATGAGATTCAGCAGGCTACCATGAGCGTCGGTGCCATCGGCGAGGCTGTAGGCGAAGTTAAACAGTCTTCAGTTGAACTCACGGACCTTGCGGGCAAGATGAAGAAAGCTTCCGAGATTTCCGGAAAGTCCCTTACTTCCCTGAAGGAATCCTCGGTTGAAATGACCAACAAGATCGATGAGATCTCCAGGACCATCGAAGCTACCGAAAATGCAGTCAACAACATCAGTGAAAAGGTTGAAGGTATCACCTCCATCGCTACCCAGACCAACCTTCTTTCTCTCAACGCCTCCATCGAAGCTGCAAGAGCAGGCGAAGCAGGTCGCGGATTCGCAGTCGTTGCCGAAGAGATCGGAAAACTTGCCGACGACTCCAAGCAGATGGCTGACGAGATCAAGGTTGAAATGGACAAGCTCTTAAGTCAGAGCCGTGCGGCCGTTACCGCAGCCGCAGACGTAAAAGAAGGCAACAATACCCAGCAGGTTGCTTTGGATGAGACCCTTACAGCAGTTAACGGAATGCTCGACGATATCGGAAGCACCGTTGACGGCGTAACACACATCTCCAAGGGCGCAGAAACCTGCGAATCCTCCAAGAACGAAGTTGTGGACACCATGAGTGCTCTTTCAGCAATCTCCCAGGAAAATGCCGCTTCTTCCGAAGAAACCGGCGCATCCATGGAAGAACTTTCCGCAACCGTTACCACACTTGCAGGCGCTGCCGCAGACTTAAAGGACATCGCCGAAAAGTTGAACGAGGACATGAAGTTCTTCAAATCGTAAACCCCTTACCCATAAAAGATCCTGTAACAGAATCTGTAACAGAAACGACCGAAGGCCTACGCCTTCGGTCATTTCACGTTTACACTATTTAAATCTAAACTATATCCGCCGTGATGCTTCCCGAGGCCTCTAAAAGGTCTTGGGGCGCAAGTTCCACCTGAAAGCCTACCTTTCCGGCGCTTACAAACATGGTGTCGTAATTCAGGGCGGTTTCGTGGATAAAGGTCTTAAACTGTTTCTTCATGCCTATGGGGGAACAGCCGCCGTGTACATAGCCTGTAAGGGGCAAGAGTTCCTTTTGCTTTATCATTTCTATGGACTTCTCTCCTGCGGCTTTGGCGGCCTTTTTAAGGTCAAGCTCCTCTTTTACGGGCACCACAAAGACGTAATTGGCTCCGGTCTTTCCGCGGGTCACCAGGGTCTTAAAAACGTGGTCCGGATCCTCTCCCAGGATATTGGCGATATCCACCCCCGTAAGGGCCGGATTTGCCTCATAGGAGAAGCTTTCGTATTTTATCTTCTTACTGTCCAGCACTCGCATAACGTTGGTCTTTTCAACGGATTTCATCGTTTAAACGTCCTTTCGAAGCAAATATTAAAAGGGGACCCGGTATTACCGGATCCCCTTAATCTTACCACAAATTACTTCATCTGCATAAGTACCGAAGAATCGTCACCAAGCATAGTCTCAGGAAGTTCTCCGTTCCAGTTGGTCACATAGTAGTACTTGATAAGTTCGGGATATTTCTGAAGCATTTCACCAAGGTTGCTCATGATTGCCGCATCTTTGATACCCTGATACTCAGCAGCATCCGCACCGATCTTTGCAACTTCGGCATCTGCCTGTGCAGCTACGATCTGGCTTTCTGCCTGTGCGTTTGCTTCAATGACTCTCATCTCAGCCTTTGCGTTTGCTTCGATGATTGCCTGTTCCTGTTCTGTCTGTGCACGGAGCTTGTTCTGCTCAGCTACCTGCTTTGCTTCAACCGCATCCGTGAAGGAATCGGTGAAGTCGATGTCTTCGATGGAGGTACTTACAAGCTGTACGTTGTACTGTGAAAGCGAATCTGCAAGGATCTCTTCAACCTCTGTTGAAAGGATACCGCGGGAAGCGATAAGGCTTTCCGCATTGTACTTAGCGAACACGCCTTTAACGGCTTCAAGGATCTTGGGCTGTACCACTTTCTCGAAATAGTCAACGCCGATGGTCTTGTAAATCGTCTGCGCATTTGCTTTGTCGATCTGGTAGTTTACCGTGTAGGTAAGGGTAACTTCCTGAATGTCACTGGAGAAGCAGTTAAGAGCAAGTGAAGCTTTCTGTGTACGGTTGTCCATGTTGGTAACCTTTTTCCAGGGAGCTACGAAATTGATACCTGCTTCGTAGGTTACGTCTTCTACCTTACCGAAGGTGGTAACAACACCGGTGTGTCCGGTGGGAACCACTCTCACGCAGCTTGAAACCGCGAAAACTGCAGACAGGATAAAAGCACCGATTCCCATTATCGTAAACATGCTCTGCCCGGCCTGAAGGTTTGCGTGCTTCTTCATTGTGAAGCATATAAAACCTGCTGCCAGTAAGATTAATGATAATACTAATGTTGTCATTTGTTCCCTCCTTAGTGGGTTTGTTATATGTTGAAATGAGTATATCGCTATTCATTCTATCAATAAATGACGGTTTTTACAAAATAAATCCGTATATTTTTCTTTTTACGGAAAAAAATACTCATAACAAAGAAAAAGTATGTTATTATAACTTAAGAATCAATCCGTCAGGGGGGCCGATAGAATGGGCAAGAAATCTACCAGAGAAAACAAAAACATTTATCAGTTAAGCCGTGAGGCCATGGGTTACACCAGAGAAAAGGCCGAATCCGAAATGGAATATGTTTCCGCGGAGCGCATCGAGAAGATCGAAAGCGAGAAATCTCTTCCCCATCCCGATGAGATCCTTGCGATGGCCAAATGCTATAAGAATCCCCGCCTTTGCAACTACTTCTGCTCCCATGAATGTCCCATCGGGCAGAAATATGTGCCTGAGGTGGAGTTTAAGGATCTGTCTCAGATCACCCTTGAAACCCTTGCTTCTTTAAATACCCTTGAAAAAGCAAAAAACCGTTTCATCGAGATTACCGTGGATAATGTGATATCCGAGGACGAAGTGG
>DBVS01000072.1 GCA_002308235.1 Lachnospiraceae bacterium UBA1258 | reverse complement strand
ACCGAGAACCGCGAAGGTTTCTTCCACCTGATATACTTTACGGGTCAGGTTTCTTCGGCAAAGATGTCCTATATCATCAGAGACCACGACATGAACCTTTTCAACAAGAAAAAGGAGATCCTCACCGCTGCGGTCAAGACCGTAAACGAGCGCTACGGCGAAGGCACTGCCACACTTACCATAAAAGATTCTTACTTTAACATGCTTGAAAAGATCCGCCCTCACATGCACCTTATCGAGAACGCAAGGACCGCTTTAAAAGAAGCAGGCCTTAATCCTGTAGACGTTCCCGTCAGAGGCGGCACGGACGGCGCCAGACTTTCCTACGACGGCCTTCCCTGTCCGAACCTTGGCACCGGCGGTATCAATTACCACGGCAACTACGAGTGCTGCAGCATCGAAAAAATGGATAAGGCCGTTGAGATCATCCTTAATCTGATCAAGATCTATTCAAAGGCGGAATACTAAAACATAAGCCCGAACCTCCACGGTTTGGGCTTTACTTTTACACTTAAGCGGCTAAATCTTACTTCTTGGTGCCGGATTCTTACCTCTTGGCCCAAAACTATTTATTTCCCCATCGGAACATGTATAATACAATCATGAACAGTTTAAAGGTGAAAATCGAGATCGATGAAAGCGTACGCGAATGCGAAGTCACCATCAAATGCGCGCAGGTTGATGAAAACGTTTTGAAGATTCAAAAACTGCTTTCTGCGGAATCGTCTGTAGCGGAACCGATAATCTTCTACAAGAACGATACCGAGTTTTTCCTCCCCCTCAAAGATATCCTTTTCTTTGAGACCGACGACGGTACAATATGGGCCCATACCGTCACGGATGAATTCGAAGTCAGATATAAGCTCTACGAGCTTGAAGAAAGACTTCCCTCGCAGTTTTTGAGAATTTCAAAATCCACCATCCTCAACTCGCATTTGGTCTATTCGATTACCAAAAACCTGACGGGAGCCAGCAAAATAGAATTTCAGGGGACGAAGAAAATCGTTTACTGCTCCCGAAACTACTACAAAGATCTGAAAAACAGACTTACACCGTAAAGGAGAAAGATATGGCTAAAAACATCAGAAACCTGATAATAGGTTTATTACTTATAGCATTTGCTGCAGTTTTGATACTTTGGGGAATGAAGGTAATACGCTTCCCTTTCGTCATAACCGGAGTGGGGCCCTTCGGACTGACGATAGCTGTGATAATGGCCCTCATCGCGTTACGCAGTTTAACGGATTTAAATTACGGAGGTATATTCTTCCCGGCAGCGGTGATATGCATAATCTTCGACGATGCGTGGGGTATCACCGCGATTACTCCCTGGACCGTTCTTGTGGTGGCATTTCTCCTGACGGTAGCATGTGAGAAGATCTTCCCGAAAAAGCATCCCTTTCTTTTTGCGGAAAAGACGGACTCCGTTGATACCGGCGAAAAGCTCTACCACTCAATGAACTTCGGTTCCGCTACAAAGTACATCCGTACTCAAACCCTTGCTTCTGCCGGACTCAACTGCTCCTTCGGTGAGCTCACCGCATATTTTGATCAGGCAGAGGTTCCCTCGGGCATCGTAGTTATCAATACAAAGACCAGATTCGGTGAGACCGATGTATTCATTCCGAGGTCATGGAACCTTGTAAATCACGCCACCGTTACCTTCGGCGATATCGACGACAAGGCTGCACAGACTCCCGGCGATGAAGGCGGAGTAAAGTGCATTATCGAGGGCTCCGTAGCCTTCGGAGAGCTTAAGATCGTAAAGATCTGATAACACACAATAACTAATGGCAAAAAGAAAAGCAGGTGATCAGCCAATCGCCTGCTTTGTTTTTCTTTGTTCGATTAGCCCTGAAGACCGTTTGACTGACGGATCATGTCTTCCACCACGATGTCGTAGATCTCTCCGATACTGCTGCAGTACTCAAGAAGCTTCCAGGGTTCGTTTGTGTGGAAGTGGATCTTGATAAGATCCTCATCTCCTGCCGCAATAAGGGAATTACCCTCGAAATGCGATGTGATGTAGTCTGAAATCTCATCCTCATCAAGGTCTTCGTCTCTTCTGTCGATCAGAAGCTGGGTGTCATAGCGGTAAGCGAACTGGTCGTCTTCCGCATCGATGCTGTGAATGGGTTCCATGCCTGAATCCTCCGTTTGCTTTGAACTTCGACATATTCTAACACAACAGATCAAGTTCTGACAAGTGCGAAGGTTCATACAGCGATCTTGCTCCGCAAGGCCTTAAATTCGCGGCTATCTTGCGGCTCTGAAGCAGTAATCCATATATTCGGTATCTTCAAAGCATAAGTAGGGCCCGTACATGGGTATGGTGCAGCAAAGGGTCTTAACACCCCCGGGCACCAGGATCTGATAGCCCCGGTTTGACATAATCACTGCGCTTCTGTCCGATTCCCTTCCGAAGGATACATACTTTGCAGCATTCGAAAGGTCGCTCCACTCGGAATCCTCATTTCCCCGTGCCGTCAGGACTTCTTTCTTTGACCAGTCAAAATAGTCCCACCAGACGTCCCTGCCGCCGTGATACTGCCTGCAGACATCCGTCTTTTCGGAAAGCAGTAAGCCTGCCTTTGATATAAACGTGAGGGCTCCCACACGCTTTTCGATCTTTACCGTAAGTTTTTCAAGGACTATCTCAAGGGTATCCTTCGATTCTCTTACGACCCACTTAAGCCCTTCTTTTCGCCTGATCTCTTCCGGCAGGGCTCTTATCTTGTCAAACCCGCCCTTTGCAAAAAGAATCCGTACCGTTTCATCGGAAACGGGCACGATCCTTAGTATTCCGTAGGCTCCCGTTACTTCCACATAGCCCTTTTCTTTGGCGATCCATCTGACGGAATTGTCTATTTTTCCGTGGCCGACGGGTGTAAGGCTTCCTTCGGGCATCGAATTGAATTCGCTTGTTTTCCTGGCCGAGGGCTCTCTTTTGATGGGTGCGGGTTCAGGCTTCTTAATAAGCGATTCACCCACAAAGGCTCCGTTTTTGACATGACTTTCGACCTTTGCCGCAGGTCGTCCCGATCCTGCCTTCACCGAATGGGCCACTGGTTTTTTACTCTCGTGCCCCGCTCCGTAACCCTTGTCCACGGTTCCGTCCGCTCTGACTATAATCTTGGTGGGGCCGTACATATCCCGAAGCGCCCGCTCTCTGTCGCCTTCCCTCGCCTGTTCCCTGGCAATCTCGTCCTTTGTCTTGAATTCTTCCTCAAATTCAAAGGGCTTTTCATGGAAATCGTCTTCCACAAAGGAAATGTTCTTTCGTTCCTCCGGGATCGGATCCTTTATAAGTCCCGTAAGTTCGCCCTTGGCGAATACGGAAAGATCGTGAAGAGCACGGGTCGCCGCCACATAAAGAAGCTTTACGTACCCATCCTCCGAAGGATAAGCCTCTCGCGTTGCATCAAAGACGATAACTGCGTCAAATTCAAGACCCTTTGAGTATTCGATCGGTAACGCGTAAACACCCTTTGAAAACTCGCCGTCTCCTTCCGAGAAAAGACCTACTTCCACGCGGCCCGCAAGCTTTTCTTTAACAAGCTTAGCTTCCTTTGAATCCCTGCAGATGATTGCTATGGTTTCATGACCCTTTTCTTTGTACTCGGTGATCTTTGAAAGCACTGCGTTTATATGCTCTTCTTCCGTCTTACACTCTTTTATGAAGACATCTTCCCCGTGCCTGATTATGGGTTCTACCGGGTAGATGGGGAAGGTGCCGTGGCGCAATATGTCCGTCGCAAAGGAAGAAATCTCCACGGTGTTTCGGTAGCTTTTCCTTAAAAGCCCGAAGAAATCAAACTTTTCCGGGAGCATTACCTGCTTAAGTTCCTCCCAGTCCGAAAGGCCGAGGCCGAAATTTATGTTCTGGGAAACATCCCCCATTATTGTAAAGGTGCACTTGCTCATGCAGTATTTAAGCGACCTGTAGACTGCAATCCCAAAGTCCTGGGCTTCGTCTATGACCACGTGGCTTGCTTCCTGGATGACCTCGGTTTCTTTGATCCGCTTGTAGATGTAAGCAAGGCTTGCCAGGTCGTATAGATCCGGCTCATTCTTCACATACACGATCCCCGGGATCTCGGCCCGCATTTCATCAAGAAAGGCCTCATAGAGATCAAATACCGATCTTTGCCAGTAGAAACGGTCAAACCAGTTCTTAAAGTGCTGGGTAAGCTTCTTCTGCTCTTCAACGTTATAGGAGTAATATCTGCCGTAGATCTCGTTTTCAAGGCCCACGGTCAGAAGGTCGTTTAAGCGTTCAAATTTCCTGATGAGCGGAAAATCCTCAAAGTCTTCAATGGCTTTTTTTATCTTGGCACCGGAAAGGATCGTTCTTCCGGTCCGCTCAATCTTTATGTCTTCCTGCGGGATCAGTTCTTTTTCGGTCTTACGGCAAAAATCCCGGAGTTTCTCAAACCATTCCGTAGAAGCCTTCACAGCCGAAGACCTGTCCTTTTTGTCAAGCTTCCTGATCCTGTGTTTTGCTTTGTCCCAATCCTCATAGAGGAGCCGCACGAACAGATCCTCCATGGTCATCTGTCTGACGCCGTAAACGTCAAGATCCGGCAGGACTCCGGTTATATAATTCAGAAGAACCTTGTTGCTGCCCACGATATAGAAGCTTTCGGGCTTAAACTCCAGCTCGTAATTGTACAGGATATAGGAGATTCTGTGCATTGCCACCGTGGTCTTTCCCGAGCCTGCGCTACCCTGCACCAGTACGTTGTGCCTGGGATTTTTGCGGATTACTTCATTCTGTTCTTTCTGGATGGTTGCGATGATTTCGCTTAATACGTTTCGTTTGCTTTTTGAAAGATATTTGGTAAGAAGATCGTCGTTGGCGACCACGTCGGAATCGTAGAAATCCTTAATTTTGTCATCCTCGATCTCATAGGTGCGCTTACGCTTCAGATCAACAAGAAAATAACCTTCTTTTGGAACCTTATAACGGCATTTTCCCAGTCCGTAATCGTAGTACACCGAAGAAACCGGCGCTCTCCAGTCGATGACAAGAGGTTCCGAAGGATTTTCCGCTACCACAGTTTTGCCGATGTAGAACGTTTCCTTCTTTTTTCCTTCTTCGTCAATGATGTCGATTCTTCCGAAAAACGGCTTGTGTCTTGCCCGCTCCGCGCGGTTTAGGTCTTTTCTTACCTCCGCGAACCTCGCGTCGGTGTTGAACCACTGGGCCAGACCTTCTTTGTCATCCGCGTCATAGACCTCCCGCAGGGACTTTAAATCCTCTTGCAGGTCAGACGCCGTTTTCTTAATGGCCTTTACTTTCTCCTCCGTGATCTTGCGGATCTC
>DBVS01000058.1:1421-2568 GCA_002308235.1 Lachnospiraceae bacterium UBA1258 | reverse complement strand
CCGCCGGGTGCCTGTCCGCCGGAAAGAATAACACCTACAACCTGCTTCTTGGAAGCGGAAGTGTTCTTACCCTTTACGAAGGTAATTTCGTTCTTACCGTAGGTATTGGGGAAAAGTGCCTTAATCTTGTCCTGGTCGGCTACGCTCTTCGTTGCCTCGCCGTTTTTAACGGTGATCTCCGAAATGCCGCCTCTAAGCATGCCGGGAAGCTTGGGGCTGTAAGCATATCTTGCTTTCTGAAGGTTTGAAAGATTCATTTTGTTACTCCTTTATAAATTAATTATTTTACTACGATGTTGATGATCTTACCGGGAACATAGATCTCTTTGACGAGAGTCTTTCCGTCGATAAAGTTCTTGACTCCGGGGATCTCCTTTGCTTTTGAAAGTGCGGAATCCTTGTCCTCGTCAAGGGCCAAAGAAACGGTGCCTCTTACTTTGCCGTTTACCTGGATACCGATTTCTACGCTGTCTTCCTTAACCGCTTCTTCGTCAAAGGTCGGCCATTCTGCATAAGCGATGGATGAATCGTGGCCGAGGATCTCCCACATTTCTTCACCTGCGTGAGGGCAGATGCAGGAAAACATCTTAACGAAGCCTTCGGCGTATTCCTTGGGGCACTTGCCTTCTTTGTAGGCAGCGTTCATGAATATCATCATCTGGCTGATGGCCGTATTGAAGGCCAGGTCTTCGAAGTCTTCGGTGACTTTCTTGACAGTCTGGTGGTAAACCTTGGTAAGAGCATCGTTGTTTTCGGATGTAATATTATCCGCATCCGTGATAAATGTCCATACTCTGTTGACAAAACGTCTTGCGCCTTCAACACCCTGCTTGCTCCAGGGCTTGCTTACTTCCAAAGGTCCCATGAACATTTCGTAGAGTCTTAAGGTGTCTGCGCCGTAGTCCCTGATAATATCCGAGGGGTTAACCACGAATTCGGGGAAACGCTTACCCATCTTGATTCCGTTTTCACCAAGAATCATTCCCTGATGAACCAGTTTCTTGAAGGGTTCCTTTGTGGGTGCAAGGCCCTTGTTGTAAAGGTATCTGTTCCAGATACGTGAGTAAATAAGGTGTCCTACAGCGTGCTCGGGACCGCCGATGTAAAGGTCGACGGGCATCCAGTGCTTTAAGAGTTCCTGATTTGC
>DBVS01000058.1:636-1253 GCA_002308235.1 Lachnospiraceae bacterium UBA1258 | reverse complement strand
CCCTTATAATCCTCAAGTTCGGGAAGTACCAAAGGAAGCTCGGAATCATCAAGAACGTAGATCTTTCCGTCATCTCCGTGTACTACGGGAACGGGCTCGCCCCAGTAACGCTGACGGGCGAAAATCCACTCTCTGAAGTGGTAGTTAACGGTTCTCTTTGCTACACCCATCTTTTCGAGTTTGGATGTGATGGCCTCTTTTGCTTCTTCAACGGTAAGACCCGTGAACTCTTCGGAATTGATGAGTTTGCAGCCTTTTCCGAGATAATCCTGCTTTTCAAAAGCACATTCGGAAACATCGCGTCCTTCGATAACCTGGATCATTTCGATGTTGTGAGCAACCGCATATTCAAAGTCACGCTGATCGTGAGCGGGAACCGCCATAACAGCGCCGGTACCGTAATTGGCAAGAACGAAGTCACCGATGAACATGCGCACTTCTTTGCCGTTTACGGGGTTGATACATGACACACCCTTAAGCTCACAGCCGGTCTTTCCCTTGTTAAGCTCGGTCCTGTCCATATCGTTCTTTTTAAGGGTTTCGGCGATATAGGCCTCAACCTCTTCTTTGTTCTCGATGCGGGGCATAAGGTCTTTTACGATCTGTCCGTCGGGAGC
>DBVS01000058.1:0-611 GCA_002308235.1 Lachnospiraceae bacterium UBA1258 | reverse complement strand
ATGGTCTCGATACAGGTGGTAAAAATCGAGAACTTTCCGCCGCCTACAATCTGAAACTCCACTTCTACACCCGTGGACTTACCGATCCAGTTTCTCTGGATGTCCTTTGTGGACTCGGGCCAGTCAATTTCATTAAGGCCATCAAGCAATTCTTCAGCAAAAGCAGGCTGATTGATTACCCACTGCTTCATGTTCTTACGAACAACGGGGTAGCCGCCGCGTTCTGACTTTCCGTCGATAACCTCGTCGTTTGACAAAACGGTGCCCAGTTCTTCGCACCAGTTAACGGGCATATCAACGTATTTTGCATAACCGTCAAGATAAAGCTGTTTAAAGATCCACTGGGTCCACTTGTAAAACTCGGGATCTGAGGTTGCGACAACCTTGGTCCAGTCGTAGTCAAAGCCCAGTTCTTTAAGCTGCTTTGAGAAGGTCTCTATATTCTTCTGAGTAAATCCGTTCGGATGGTTACCGGTGGAAACCGCATACTGTTCTGCCGGCAGGCCGAAAGAATCATATCCCATGGGATGTAGTACATTGTAGCCCTGCATTCTCTTCATTCTGGATACGATATCCGTGGCGGTATAGCCTTCGGGATGTCCCGCATGAAG
>DBVS01000114.1:13960-16541 GCA_002308235.1 Lachnospiraceae bacterium UBA1258 | reverse complement strand
GAAGGCATCAGGTAGGGCAGGAATGCCACGTTGTTTACGTAGTTTGCCCACTTGTTTCTTCTCTTCTTTGAAACCGCATATCCTATGAGGGTTCCTATGGTACCTGCGATCAGCGCGCAGGCTATCGCCAGGAACAGGGTACCCACAAATGCATGCCAGATTGTTTGGTTATAAAGTATACCGGGCTGACCGTACATACCGTTTTCCGTAATGTTCTCGCTGGTGATCCACCACTTGGTGGTCAGGTGGGCAAGATTTCCGGTGTAGAGGAAACTGTAGTCACCGGGGTTCGGCAAGAAGGTTTCCAAAGCAAACAGAATGATGGGCCAAATACTGGTAAAGAAAGTAACTATGGCAAAGACGATACCCACGATATACTTTCCGGCTCTGCCGATACGTATCTTCGTCAGCTGTCCGGATTTACCCGTTACCGTAGTGTAATTCTTCCGGCTCTTTAAGCTCATCTGGTTTATGCCAAGGATCAGCACACCGAAGATCATCATGATTATCGCCAGTATACTTGCTTCGCCCGTGTATTTACTGTTTAACGAAATATACTGCGTTGACAGTGTCGTAAGATTCAAGTAATGAGGAACGGGATAACTTCCCATGGCACTTCCGAATACCAGAAGGATGGTGGAAAGGATCGCCGGTTTGATCATGGGAAGCGTAACCTTGCACATGATCTTCCACTTCGGTGTATCAAGAATGGTTGCGGCTTCTTCCAGGTTTGCATCCATGTTCTTGAAGATACCGCCTATGAGTATATAGGCAAAGGGTGCATAGTGAAGTCCCAGAACCATTGCACTGGGGAAGAGTCCCTGACACCACCAGTGAGGGAAGTATATGTGAAAGATCGAAGCAATAAGTCCGTCCGAAGTCCCCGTAACCCGGTTGGAGTAAAACATGTGCTGCCACACAACGGCCAGTGTCCACTGAGGCATTATGTAGGGGAAAATGAAAATGGAGCTTAAGTACTTCTTAAACTTCATGTCTGTTCTCGTAACGAGAAAAGCAAAAAGTCCGCCGAAGATGATTGAAATTACACAAGTCAGCACGGAAAGATAGACCGTGTTCGTTAGCGGGCTCCAAAGATTCTTTCTTGCAAGCTTACTGGTAAACAGGTCGATATAGTTTGCTATCGAATAACCTGTGGTCCTGCCCGTAAGGTGCTGGTCAATGGTACCCGGATGGATCTGAAAAGTATCCTTAACTATCGCGACAATGGGCGCAACAGTACTGAAGGTCAATACTATTCCGAAAAGCAAAAGAATTATATTCTGTGCCTGGGAAAACCATGTTTTGACCTTATTTACGAAAATCGCGCGCCTGTCCGGTTTTGCGGTTGCCATCATGGTAATACTCCTTCTTTTGAAAAGGGGGATGTCACTGTAGGAAGTAACATCCCCCGCTTTTTACAAAGAAACTCTGCTTATTCGGGTTTATAGTGGTCGAGCACGTCGATCCAGCTGCCTACCGTGAAAGCTACGTCTGAGCAGTACTTGGGATCTTCGAGAACGAGTTCTCCCTTGCCCTCTGCAGTCCACCAGTCATATCCGCGGTCGTTCTTTGCGGGGAATTCGTTTCCGCCGCCCTGAGAGTGCTGGAACTTAGCTTCGATCTCAGCTGCAACGTTGGGGTTGCTGGAGTATCCGCCCATGTCCTTGCCCCATGCTTCGAATCCGGATTCCGTGCAGGTCATGTATGCGATGAATGCGCATGCTGTCCAGGGAAGAGGACTGTTCTTGGTAACAAAGAGGTAATGGCAGTATCCGTATCCGCCGATACCGGTGTAGCCGTCCTGATATGCGGCTACGTTGATGTTGTTAACGGAAACGCTGGCAGATTCTTCAACAGAACGGAGCTTGGAATAAACCAAAAGTCCGGACTGGTTCTTTGCGGAAGAATCAACAAGAGTGTTACAGATAGGACCGTCGTCGGTCTGCTCGTTGTAGTTGTTAACCCAAAGCTTGATCCATGCAAGAGCGTAAGCGCCGTTTGCGCCGAGACCAAGGTCTTTTGCGTCAGCCTGAAGAGCCTGAATGGTGGGCTCGAAATAAGCTTTCTTTGTTGCATCAAGCTTATCGAAAGCGTCCTTAAGCCATCCTGCGTACTTATCCTGGGTAAGCATCATAAGGAAGTTCTTTCCTACGATCTCAGAGTCAACACCCATGAAAAGGGGATGAGAGCCTTCATATACGAAATCCCAGCAGTTCGTGAATGTAGCGGAACCGTTGTTGTTGTACATGAATACCTTGTTGAGGGTCTGAAGGGGAAGGAAGCCCTTAAACTTATCAGCCGTGGTATTGTTTGCGGTAGCCCAATCCTTGGGAATGAAGGTTTTAAGGATATTGGTATCCACCATCTTACTCTGGATCTGGTTACCGTCCTGAATAAGGGTCATTGCGAAAGTTCCTTCGCTCTTTAAAGAGTCTGAAGTGAGCTGTTCGAAGATCTTGTTGTTCTTGGGCTGTTGCCACTCAAAATTCAATGTGTAAGAAGAATCGATGGTCTGAAGATACTCAATGAACTTGGGAAGAGCGGACTTACCGCGGCTACTGTTACCAACGCCGTAGAAGGT
>DBVS01000114.1:6503-13948 GCA_002308235.1 Lachnospiraceae bacterium UBA1258 | reverse complement strand
TTTCCGTTTGACTCTTCGATTGCTTTCTTGGCAAGTTCTTCCATGGACATCTTCTGTGCTTCGGCGATGATCGAATCAACCTTCGTCTTTGCGCCGGAGTTGCCGGAACCTTTACTGCATCCCGTAAAGAGGGAAGCAACCATTGTGAGCACCATAAGAGATGCAAATAATTTCTTTTTCACCTTTATCCTCCTTTGATAAAAATGCTGTCGAATCACACAAAAAAATGTACTTATCGACGCATTGTTTCTGTGATAAGTACATTCTAATTGTGCATACTGTATTTTGGAAGATGACAAAACCGACATTATTTGTAAAAAATGCACATTATTCCGTAAGGCCCTTGGTCTGGTAATCCGAAGGGGATCTTCCCACCAGTTTTTTAAAGGTGTTGGAGAAATATGCAATGTCTCTGTAGCCCACTTTTTCGGCAACTTCATAGACCTTGGTCTGGACATCCTTAAGATAATCCATGGCTCTTTTAATCCTGTATCTCGTAAGATAGTTATTGATGCCCATACCGGTTTCGGCTTTAAACAGACGGGTGATGTGGCCTTCGCTCACGCCCATGGACTCTGCAAGCCCTCCCACGGAAAAATCGGGGTCCGCAAACCTGTCTTCAATGAAAGCTACCGCTGACTGAACATAGCGGTTTGAGATTTCGTCCTTTTTCTTAAGTGCTATAAGCTTATCCTCAAGTTCGTTTACATTGGCGGGAGCATTGGGATGGAGGTGCAAAAGCCTTTGGATGGAGGCCTCCAGTTCGCCGTCCTTAAAGGGCTTTAAAAGATAGTCCGAAACCCCCAGTCTCACAGCCTGTCTCGCATATTCGAAATCACTGTAGGCGGTAAGGAAAATGATCTTAATGTTAGGAAATCTCGCCAAAAGCTTTTCTGCCAAAGCAATCCCGTCCATTTTGGGCATCTTTATATCGGATATGACAAGATCGGGCCTTGACTCTTCCGCCGCTTTAAAAGCTGCCTCTCCGTCGGAAGCTTCCGCCACCACTTCACACCCTATGAGTGCCCAGTCGGTTTCGTTTATAATGCCCGCGCGCACATATTTTTCGTCGTCAACAACCATTACGGAAATCATGTTTCTTCCTGCTCCTTTACAGGTTCGTTGGTAAGTATCGGAATCCTTAAAGTCATTACGGTACCGCCCTCTTCGGGCCTTTGGGCGCTGACGCCGTAGTCCTTACCGTAATAGAGCCTTATTATCGTGTTTACGTTATTAAGTCCCAGATGACCCGAAAGTTTCTCGGGATCGTCCTCTTTCAACGCTTCTATCATTTCATCGCTGATCCCCGCACCGTTATCGGTTATCGTAAGGATCAGGTCGTCTCCGTCGCCATGGGCGTTTTCTTCCGCCTTCGCGCATATGACGATATGCCCGTCACGTCTCCCTTCAAGGCCGTGAATGATGGAATTTTCCACCATGGGCTGCAAAATAAGCTTGGGCACTATCACGTCCCGGAGTTTCACAGGCACATCCACCGTAAGATCAAAGGAATCGTCAAAACGTATCTTCTGGATCTCGCAGTAACTTTCAACAAGCTCACACTCCTGCTTTAAGGTCACGAAACGGCTTTCGGAAATACTGCTTCGAAGGATGGATGCAAGGCTTGCCGAAAGCGTGGCGATCTCAGGCACCTGATTGGCCTTTGCCACCCATTTGATGGTATCTAACGTATTATAAAGAAAGTGTGGATTTAACTGGGCCTGCATCATTTCGATACGGGCTTCGTTAACGCGTCTCTCGGCGTCCACCCGCTCCTGCATGTTGGCCTTTAACTGCGAGGTCATCTTGTTAAAGCCCGAAGCAAGCTGCCCGAATTCATCTTCTCGATCCAGTTCGATCTTCGTGTCAAAGTCGCCCTTTCTGAAGCGCTTCATGGCAATGGAAAGGGTATTTATGGGCTTTGAAAACAGATTACTCATTCTTGATGCCACTATAAGACAAAGAATGATACTTATGATGACCTGGAAAAGCACTATCCTGTAACCCGTTCCCACCGCGGATTCTTCGAAGGCGGGCATGGTTATGTAGATGCCTAAAAGCCCCCTGTCTCCAAGTTCCGAAATGTACACGTTACTCTTGATATTGTTTGTGTATTTTTCACCCGCAAACAGATTCTTTCTGACGGAGGCAAGCACATGACCGTCTTCCGCCGTGCCGAGCATACAGTAGGGACGAAGAAAAGAATTTGCCAGGATAAATCCGTCACGGGCATTAAGCAAACCTCCGAGACGGTTTTCCAGTGCTTCTTTCTCGATCCTTACTATCACATATGCATCCTTTTTGATGTTTGCCACCTTTCTTGCGATCAAAAGAGCCGAGCCTTCACCGCTGGCGTTCACGGGATCCATGCCGTAAACGGATTTGCCCGCGGCCTCTCTTGTAGCAAGAAGGATCGAATAATTCTCGGGTAAAGGCGCCGACATTCCGCCCTGTCTCGTGGAAAACCTGCACTCTCCGCCTATATAAACATCAATGGAGCAATAATCCCTGATCCCGGCGGAAATATCGTAAAGCTGTGTATAGATGGACATGTCGGGACGGATCTTCGAAAGTTCTTTTCTGATCTCCTCGTTGGTGGAAAGTTTTAACAAAACCACTTCCGCGTCATAGAAAAAAGAGGAAAGACGCTCGTTTATGAGTTTTTCCTGTTCTTCATCCTGAAGCTCGTGATCCATGATGATCCTGGCCTGGAACCCCTGCATGGTCAGGATTCCGCCTATGATTACCAGTATCAGTGTGACCGTCGAAAAGATCACGAATATCTGTCTTTTGAAGGAGCCTTTGATTATACTCATCTCACTCCTCCTCACCTGACAGGTACTCGTCCCAGAGTTCAAAGTAAGTTTCTTCGTCTCCGGCGGCGCGTTTAACGTCAAACTCTATCTGATCGATCTTTGCATAGCTTGAAGGCAGGGATACATCCGTGCGTACAGGTCGCCTGCAGAACATGTCCGTGGCATAGCGCTGGGTATCGTAATTGATGATAAAATCGATGAATTTACCCGCATTGTAGGTGTGGGGCGCATTTTTGACTATGGCACAACCGTCGGGAAGGGCGCTGGTCCCTTCCGCAGGATATATCATGGCGATGTCCTGCCCTGCATTAATGTTCTTCATGGCGGTTTCTTCCAGTGTGATCCCGATCAGAAAAGAGCCCGTGGAAACGCCGGGGATTATCCGCCCGGAGGAATCAAGCACACGGCCATGAAGCTGGTTTAAGAATTTGGGGATAAGTGTCCTTACGGATTCCTTGGTAACCTGGGAAAGGGTCGAAAGAATGGTATAACTGGTTCCGGAAGTATGAATGTCCGCAAAGGCGATCTGACCCCTCCACTTCAGGTCAAAAAGATCGTACCAGGATCTGGGAGCCTCCTCTTCGGAAACAAGTTTGGTGTTATAGACAAAAACCAGCGGAAGTTCCGTAAATGCTGTATAAGAATCGTCCTCCGAAAGGTAATGTTTATCGAGCTTATCTTTATCAACAGCCTCATAGGGAAGGAAAAGGTCCTTCTGGGCCTCATAGCTTTCGATACCGCCTCCGAAGATAATGTCACAGATACCCGCGTCCGGATTGTCTCTTACTTCTTTAAAAAGCTCGGCGGTACCACCTGCGTGTATTTCGACACTGATTCCGGTGGTGTTTTCAAATTCGCGGATTATGGGAAGATATACTTCTTCTTTGTGTGAAGTGTAGACTATAAGCTGTTTGTCGACGGGAACTCCATATTTTTCGGTGATGTAGGAAATCGATGCCGCGCGTTTACCCGCCGTGCATGCGCAAAGAAAAAGAAGGCAAGCCGAAAGAAGAAGGGCCGTTACCGCCCTTCCGAAATTATGAAAATGTGTTTTTCGCTCTACTCCACCCATGGGGATAGTATAACACAAATGCGCACAAAAAAATATCCCGAGCTGACGCTCGGGATATTTGAATAGTTTACACATCTTTGCCAATGGAGAAGTGCACGCATTAAAATCTGCTTCGCAGATGAGCGTGCACGTGGTTCAAAGGAATCCTCCCGCGATGCGGGCCCCTCCTTTGAACGATTAGTACATACCGCCCATTCCGGCGCCACCCTGAGGCATCGGAGGCTGAGGCTCCTTGATGGTGGCAACTGCGGATTCGGTGGTAAGGAAGGTGCTCGCAACGCTGGTAGCGTTCTGGAGGGCACTTCTGGTTACCTTGGCAGGATCGAGGATGCCGGCCTTAACCATGTCAACATACTCTTCCTTATATGCATCAAAGCCTACGCCAACCTTGCTTTCGCGAACCTTGTTAACGATTACGGAACCGTCAAGGCCTGCGTTGGTTGCGATATAGTAAAGAGGTGCTTCGAAGGACTTAAGAACGATGTTTGCACCGGTCTTTTCGTCTCCCGTAAGAGTATCGGCAAGCTTCTTAACTTCCTTGGATGCGTGGATGTATGCGGAACCGCCGCCGCAGATGATGCCTTCTTCAACTGCTGCTCTGGTAGCTGCAAGAGCATCTTCCATACGAAGCTTTGCTTCCTTCATTTCTGTTTCGGTAGCTGCACCGACTCTTACAACGGCTACGCCGCCGGAGAGCTTTGCAAGTCTTTCCTGAAGTTTTTCTTTGTCGAAATCAGATGTGGTGGTCTCAATCTGGCCCTTGATCTGAGCGATACGAGCCGCAATGGCCTTCTTGTCTCCGCAGCCGTCAACGATAACGGTGTTTTCCTTCTGAACCTTAACGGATTTAGCACGGCCCAGCTGTTCAAGGGTTGCATCCTTAAGTTCAAGACCGAGTTCGGAAGAGATAACCTGTCCGCCGGTAAGAACTGCGATATCCTCAAGCATCTGCTTACGTCTGTCACCGTAACCGGGAGCCTTAACCGCTACTACATTGAAGGTTCCGCGGAGTTTGTTGACGATCAAAGTGGTAAGTGCTTCGCCTTCAACATCTTCTGCTACGATGAGAAGCTTGGCACCGCTCTGAACGACCTGTTCAAGTAAAGGAAGGATCTCCTGGATGTTGGAAATCTTCTTGTCGGTGATAAGGATGTAAGGGTTATCAAGAACCGCTTCCATCTTATCCATATCGGTTGCCATATATGCGCTGATGTAACCTCTGTCGAACTGCATACCTTTAACGAGCTCGAGTTCGGTTTCCATGGTCTTGGATTCTTCGATGGTGATAACACCGTCCTTGGAAACAGCTTCCATAGCCTTTGCCACCATTTCGCCGACCTTGTCATCGCCTGCGGAAATAGCTGCAACACGGGCGATGTGCTCGCTTCCGTTAACCTTCTGAGCCATTTTCTTAATGGCAGCAACTGCACAATCGGTAGCCTTCTTCATACCCTTTCTCATTTCGATGGGGTTGGCACCTGCAGCCAGGTTCTTCATACCTTCATTGATCATTGCCTGAGCAAGAACGGTAGCGGTTGTGGTACCGTCTCCGGCAACATCGTTTGTCTTGGTCGCAACTTCCTTAACAAGCTGAGCGCCCATGTTTTCAAAAGCGTCTTCAAGTTCGATTTCCTTTGCGATGGTAACACCGTCGTTGGTAATAAGGGGTGCGCCGTAGGACTTGTCAAGAACTACGTTTCTGCCCTTAGGTCCGAGGGTAACTCTTACTGTATCCGCAAGCTTGTTTACGCCTGCGCCGAGAGCCTGTCTTGCGTCGGCTCCGTATTTAATCTCTTTAGCCATATCAATGCCTCCTGAAATATATTAATATGATTATTTACTCTTCTTTGCGGGTGCCTTTTTATCTTCGATAACGGCAAGAACGTCTGCCTGCTTAACAATGATGTATTCAACATCATCAAGCTTTACTTCGGTTCCCGAATACTTGGAATAGATAACCTTATCTCCAACCTTAACCTGCATCTTGATCTCCTTGCCGTCTTCAACGGTTCCGGGACCTACTGCAACAACTTCAGCCTGCTGGGGCTTTTCCTTATTCTGTCCGGGAAGAACGATTCCCGATTTGGTGGTCTCTTCGGCTACCAACTGTTTTAAAACGACGCGATCGCCAAGTGGTTTTAAATTCATAACTCATGCCTCCTTAAGTCTTTGTTAGCACTCCATTCATTCGAGTGCTAACACTCTATGTATAGTTATATTACCAAAGGGTTATCAATGCAAGTTATTTTTTCAAAATTTATATTTTTTTAAGAAGCAAAAAAGCTGCCGCGGGAAAAACCTGCGACAGCCTTTGTAAACTGCTGTATAAATGTGCTTATTTGATTAATAAACCCTTCCGCCTCCGAAAAGATAAGGCAGCACGGAAAGAATCTGCCCGGGATTCTCAAGCAATGATACGATAATGGTTTCAACCGTGCTGTCAAGGTCAAGCTTTTCAACCTTGTCAACAAGCTTCTCCGTATCGAAGGAGTCAAACCATTCCGAAAGCCCTTCCATGGGATCGTCCAAGTCGATATCGATTACCTTTGAACCGGAGGGCATATCGATTTCACCTGAATTGCCTCTGCTGAATGTGGTCTTCATGGATACGACACTGTTTTTCCTGTTCTTTAACTCCATCTTTACGGTACCGGACTTCGGAGCCGTATCAAAGTCAAAAACAAGGTTATATCCGTCAAGCATTCTGGCAACATTAACAGATTCCGATCCCATTCCGTTTCTCTGAAGGACCTTAACCAGGTCTTCACCGATGCTGAATTCTGCTTTTCCTTTAAGTCTGCCCGCAAGAACGGTATTGGTGTTAAAGTTCGTAAGGTTAATGACAACACATTCGTTTTCGTTTACGTTTATGCTGAACTCACCGGTGATCTTTCCGCCGTTGTCCTTGCCCTTACCTGTAATGGTGAAATCATCAAGATTGATCTCTACGCCGATCTTGTTACCCTTATGAGGAGTATATATCTGAATTTCCTCATATCCAAGCTTACACTCGCGGCCCCGGACCTTGCCTTTGGCATCCACATAAACAGCCATTTCTATTTCGTCACTGATGAAATAATCGGGATATTTTTCAATGTCCTCGGCAACTTCCGTCAGCTTATCGGATAATTCTTCCAATATTTCGTCCGCATCCGCATCTTCAATGCCGGCGCCGATCTCTGTACTTTCCAATCCTTTAAGGACCTTTTCGATAACAGACTTTAATTCTTTGTCCTTCTCGATCTCTTTTGCCCAGGCTTCGAAAATATCAATGAGAGTATCGGAATCCACCTTTACCTTTAAAACGGTACAGCGTTCGGAAATTCCCTCAGCTTTAAGAGTTTTGGAAGATTTTTTCACTCCGCTTATCTGCTTTAATGCGACACGGATGTATCTTTTAACGATCTTTTTAAGGGTTTCCTTTGAAGGAAGGCTCTTTCCGATGGCCTCTAGATCCGAAATCTTCATGCCGGTAAACATATTTGCAGGCCTTGCATCGTTATAGGGAACCCTTGAACCGAAGGGGCTTGTAAAACTCAGGCTTCCGGAAAAAATAT